>NZ_JBEYWV010000037.1:0-99803 GCF_040644575.1 Streptomyces sp. NPDC046939 | reverse complement strand
ATCCGGGACGTGGACCGGCCCTTCGGCGGGATCACCTCGGTAGCCCCGAGTGCGATCACCGAGACGGGCCGGCAGGCCGAACGCGACTTCCTCAAACACAGCTCCGCGGCCGAGGTCCCGTGCGACGCGCACGGCAACCGCCGCGCCACCACTCCTGCGTGACCGAGCCGCAGCGCGCGCCCCGTCGTCCACCCGTATGCGGCCGCTGGGGGCAGTCGTTGTCGGCCGGGGTCTGCGAGACGGTTGGGGTCTGGTGGCTGTCGGCGGATGCAGGGGTGGCATGGGCAGGGCGGCAGCGGTCAGGGCTGCCGCTGCGAGAAATGGACGCGCAGGGAACTTCCGTGGGCGGGCAGGGAGGAGGACGACGGTGCCAGATTGTCCCCTGCACCCCGCACGGGCAGACGAAGCTGACGACGGACCACTCCAACGCTTCGACGGCGACCCCGAAGCCCAGGCTGCGTGCCGTGGTCCTGACCGACGCCGGTGGCTGCCTGCGCCGCGTGGGAGGGTTGGGAGATCACTGCCTTGGTGATGAGGACGGCGCCGTCCGTGCCGCTGCGCCACGTGCCGGACAGTTCTGTCTCCTTGAAAGGGCGTTGTCCCTGGCAGGGATGGGTCAGGGGGTCGAGAGGGTGCGGTAGGCGGCTGCCATGGGAGAGGAGCCAGTGGTGATGTAGTCGTGGATGCCGGCGAGGTAGTCGTCGCGGTCGATGAGACCGTCCCCGTCGGTGTCGAGGGCGTCGAAGGCTTGGCCGGCGTCCGACTCGGTGTTGCCGGACGCCATGCGCAGCCGGGCGAACTCCTGCCGGGTGAGCCGACCGTCGGTGTCGTGGTCGGCGACGTCGAAGAGTGAGCCGAGGGCCGTCCGGCAGGAGCGTTCGAAGGCGTCGTGTCCGGCCCAGGTGCGGTACTCCTCGAAGGTGACCCGTCCGTCGTGGTCGGTGTCCATGTCCGCGAAGACTTCCTCGTGCGCGGCGCGGGCCGTGTGCACCACGGGGTCGTCGGTGCCCCGGCCCATGGCGGCTGCCGCGCGGTCGACCCGCGCGAGGTATTCCGTGTGGGTGATGGCGCCGTCGCCGTCCCGGTCGAGCATGGCGAAGATGCGCTGCTTGGCCGCGTCGGTCGTGGTAGCAGTGGCTTGCTCGGGCATGGTCCTGTTCCTGTCTGCTGCGGGGGCGTGGGACGACACCGCCGAGATCATCACGTGCGTACGCCAGCCGGTCGCCGACCCACCCGCGGCTCACCCCAATTGCTTACGCGCCCCATGGCAGCCGCCGCAGTGCAGTGCGGGCGGAGCCACGTCATCACCTTCGAAACCACGGGAAGTGGGCAGGGACGGCGTCACCCTCGCCGCTGAGCTGAACTGGAGACGGTGCGGGCAGGCACGCTCCCGAGGTCGCTCCCGTCCGGGCCGTCCAGCAGGATCGGGCACGACTTATATGCATCGAGGAACGGGCAGCCGCGGCTGGGATGGAGGGAAACGAGTACGCCCGTCAGTTCCTGGCCGATGAGGCCAACGACCTCCCCCACGGCTTCCTGATCGCCGGCGAGTGGGCCGACCACTTCGACGACCGGTTCGGCGCTGACGGCCAGGGCGCCGCCCCGTCCACACGCAAGAGCGGCCGCGCCACGTGATCGTCCACATCGACCGGTCCCGGTTCCTTGCCCTGGCCCGCCGCACCCTGCGCGGCGACCCGAAAGGAACTTTCGCCGCCATGGTCGCCACCGCTTACCTGAGCGCTTCGGGACTGTTTGTCACGTCATCGCCAAGACCGCCGCCTTGGCGGAGTGCATCCACCGCGGTTGCGTTGGACGTGCGCGCCACCGCCGCACAGATCCGCATCTGCTCACGGAACTGAGCAAGCAACTGCCAATACGGATTCGCTCCGTGAAGGCGACACCGGACATCTCGACCACCGCGGAGAAGCTTCCCGTACCTCCCCCCTGTAAGGCCACCGGCACGAGTTCGCCAGGACACCAACGCTCCTGATCATGGGCTCTCCGGCCAGCGAATGGGCGCCGCACTCCGACCACGCCACTCCTAAAGGTTGTCCCGCAATCGTCTACGAGCTGAGAAGTCTCCGTGTGGCTGAGGTGACGCATGCCCCTTGACTGCTTGGTGAGCCATGACAAGGGTGTGGCGAAAAACCGGACAAGAGGCCAAGGAGAGGATGAGGGCGTGACCCATCTCGTCGCTGAAGTGGCCGAAATGCAGGTCTTGGCGAGGGCGGCGGGCATCGGTATGTCGGCCTTGGGTGTGATTCTCCTGATCGTGTCCCTCCTTGTGCCCAAGGTGGTTCGCGAGGAGCGGGCAAAGGGTGACTTGCAGGCAGCTTCCAAGGTTAGGAGAAACGGGCTGATTGTCGCGGGCCTCGGCTGCCTCCTGTGGGGCGGCGGCGTTGCCCTCTACTTCGGAAACTGAGGGGTGCTCAGAAAGGTTTAAGAGCTGGTGCAGGAGTTACGGGACAGCTCTTAGGTAACGGAACATCAGATCACACCGCGACGAGAATGGACGCAAGGTGAAAGCGGAGCCACCCGCGCGTGGTCCCAGTCAGGATGACGACGCGTTCAGAGCGGCCTTCGCGGCCAGATGGAGGTCTTCGATCAACGGGTTCAGGTCGCCTTTGCGGCTGACCAGGACGACCTGGCTGGCGGGAGCGTCACGGACCGGGACGGTGACGAGGCCGGGACGGAGTGAGCTGCGCCGGTCGCCGACCGGGAGCACGACGATCGCCTTGCCGCTCGCGACGAGTTCGAGTTTGTCCTCGTAGCTCTCGATGGCCGGCACACCGGCCCCGAGAACTTGGTAGGAACCCCCGTCAGCGGTCCCGAACGCGCACGGCGCCACCTCCTCGCCGGCCAGTTCCGCCGTACTCACCGATGTGCGGTCGGCCAGCCGGTGGCCGTGGGGGACCACGAGCACCCGGGGCTCCTCGTACAGCGGGGTGATGGTCACGTCGTCGGTGGCGAGCGGCAGCGGCGCCCGCGCGACCAGGGCGTCGACGCGCTTGTCGGACAGGGCCACGACATCGCGGCAGCTCAAGTACCGCGTGCTGATCTCGGTGCCGGGGCGGCGGCTGCGCAGCTCCCGTACAGCGGCGGTGATGACCAGATCCTCGACGTAGCCGATGGCAATCCGTTCGGTGCGCACATGGTCCCGTACGACCTGCTCGGCCCGGTGAGCGGCTTGCAGCAGGGCACGGGCCTCGGGGAGGAACGCCTGACCGGCCGGGGTGAGCCTGGCGCCCTGGGGCACGCGGTCCAGCAGCCGCGTGCCGAGGTGCTTCTCGAGCCGTTGGATCTGGCGGCTCAGCGCGGGCTGGGCCACGTGCAGCGCGGCGGCCGCCCGACCGAAGTGCTGGTGCTCCGCCACGACGGTGAAGTAGCGCACGAGCCGCAGTTCCAGGTCCTGCCCGAGGTCGTTCATGTCCTCAGCGTACGTGTGATGCCGTTTCGGAATGGCGTGGTTGCCGAACGGGTCTTGGACGGGCTCGGCGCCTCGGGCTTTGACTGGTCGAGCAACGTTTCCCGAGCGACGAAAAGGCGGCAGACGCGATGAAGGCGATCCAGATTCATGAGGCGGGCGGCCCCGAAGTACTTCACTACGACGAGGTGCCGACTCCCGACATCGGACCGGGGGAGGTGCTCGTACGAGTGCGCGCCGTGGGTCTCAACCCGCCGGACTGGTACCTGCGCGAGGGGATGAAGGTCATGCCGCCCGAGATGCGGCCGGCGCTCGACTTCCCCCTGATCCCGGGGACGGACATGTCGGGCGTGGTCGAGGCGGTCGCTCCGGACGTACGGGAGTTCGCCGCCGGTGACGAGGTCTTCGGCATGCTGCGCTTCCCCGGCTTCGACGGCCGGACCTACGCCGAGTACGTGGCCGCGCCCGCGTCGGACCTCGCCCACAAACCGGCAGGTGTCGACCACGTGCGGGCCGCCGGGGCGCCCATGGCCCTGCTCACCGCCTGGCAGTACCTCATCGACCTCGGCCACGACGTGCCCTCTCCGTTCACCGGGCGGGTGCACCAGCCGGCGCCCCTCACGCCGGGAATGACCGTGCTGGTCAACGGGGCCGCCGGGGGAGTGGGCCACTTCGCGGTGCAACTGGCCAAATGGAAGGGGGCCCGCGTCATCGCGGTGGCCTCGGGCCGGCACGAGGACTTCCTGCGTACGCTCGGCGCCGACGAGGTCATCGACTACACCAAGGCGCGGGCCGTGGACGTGGTCGACGACGTCGACCTGGTGATCGACGCCGTCGGCGGTCCGGACAGCTCAAGCTTGCTGACCGTGCTCAAGCACGGCGGCACCATGCTTCCGGTGTTCTTCGCGGAGTACGCCCCCGAGGAGACGACCAAACTGGGGGTCAGCGTCTCCAACATCCAGGTCCGTTCCAACGGCCCCCAACTCGCCGAGATCGGGCGCCTGCTCGACGACGGCACGCTCCAGGTCGGGGTCGACAGCACCTACCCGCTGTCCGAAGCGGCCGCCGCCCACGCGCGAGCCGCGCGGGGCCACATCCAGGGCAAGATCGTGCTGACCGTGGCCTCGTGATCGCCACGGCCGACCGGTCCTTCCGGCGCGATGTCAGCGATCGGCCTCTTCTTCACGCGCGTCGAAGTCCTCGCGTGCCCGGTTGATGGCGGGCATGTGCTGCGAGGCCCAGGCCAGCAGCACGTCGATGGGAGGGCGGAGGGTCTTGCCGAGCGGCGTGATCGCGTATCTGACCGCAACGGGACGGGTGGAGATCACCTCGCGCTCGATCACGCCGTTGCGCTCGAGACGCCGAAGGGTCGCGGTCAACGACTTCTGCGTGACCTGGGGAATGGCCCGCCGCAGTTCGTTGAAGCGGCACGGGCGCTCGCACAGCTCGTTGAGGACGCTGAGCGACCACTTGTCGAGGATCTGGTCTAGCAGTTCGCGGTGGGGGGCGTCGATGTGGAGTTCGTCGGCGGTATCCATGGCGAAACCTGGTCTCGTTGAAGTGTCTTTTCTGCACTAGGTAGCTTGAAGATACCGAACTGAACGCGGAGGAGAGCACCCCATGACTGTTCAGCACTTCACACCGGACGGCATGATGCAACCGGTTCCGTACCATCACGTCGCCGTGGGCACCGGGACCAAGCACGTGCACGTCAGCGGCCAGATCGCGCGCCAAGCCGACGGGACCCCGGTCGCGGTCGGCAATCTGGCCGGTCAGGTTGCCCAGGCGCTGCGCAACACCGCCGTCGGGCTGGCGGGCGCCGGTGCGACGTTCGCGGACGTGCTGCGCCTGACGTTCTACGTGACTCAGTGGTCCCCGGAGAAGGTCGGCGACTTCATGGCAGGGGTGGAGGCCGTCGCTGAGGAGACCGGCCTTTCGCTCCCCCTGCCTCCGGCCTCTCTCATCGGTGTCGACTATCTCTTCGAGCCGGACGTACTCGTCGAGGTCGAGGCGACAGCGCTCCTGGACTGAATCCCGCGCCTTGCCGGCTCGGCCGAGATCCACTGGTACGGCAGCTCGGCGGGCCTGAGGATCGACCTGGGGCGTATATCTCGGGGGCGGGACGCCGAGGTGGCGGGTCGGGTGGGAGTGCGGCGGGCGGCGGGTGGATGGACTGCGGAGCGCAGGCCGTCCTTCCGTGACTGGCGCCGGGGTCGGCGCAGCGCGGCCTCGCGTGAGAGACCTGATTCTTGGTTTCGAGCACCGCTCGGGCGGTGCGTCGAACGGGGGTCACCGGGCCGCCGGAGCCGCGGCATCTGCCCCTGCCCCAGTCTCGTTGGTTTTGGACGGATGCCGATGCGGGCCGGCGGCGGCCTGGGTTCGGGCGCGAGGCGTCCGGGTGGCGCATCGGCAACGGGGCCTCGGCGGCGCTGGGTCACAGCATTAAATGTTCGTCGCAACACCTTGATCGGAAGGTGGAGTAGTGGGCTCTGTGAAGCGGCCAAAGCGGCTTCGTGCCTATCAGGAGTTGATGCCGTCGCCGGGCCGGCCGTCGACGGTCTCCGGTGCGCTGCGGCGCAATGCCCCTGGCGGTGCGGCGCTTCGCCTGCGCCCGAAGGTCCGCCGCTATTTCCGGCCTGCCAAGAAGCCGCGTAGCCCCAGGCCGCCCAACTCGTTCACACCTGCGCCCGAGCCATGACCTGACCCGAGACCCCGACGCATCGTCCGCTGGATCATGTTCAGCTCTGCATGCCAGGCCGAGAGGGCGCCGAGCTCACCATATGCTGCTGCAGGACACCTGTGAACTGACGGAGGGATCGGACACGGTGAGCGAAGCGTTCTTGCTCGTCTGCGACGACCTGCCGCATACCGTGGTCCTGACTGACGCCGGCCCCCGGGCCATCGAGATCGTGCAGCTGCTGCACCGGCGAACCGGGCAGGGTTGTGGCGCTGCAAGTCCCTTCTCATCGTCACAGGACCCCGGATAAAGCCTGAAGTCCTCCACCTTCGCGACCACTTCAACGGCTTCCTGGATGAGTGCTCCGCGCGATCCGTGCACGGAACCGGGCGTGGACGACGCAAAGGGTCCGACCGCGCGGTCGTCAGCGGATCCCTGGGCGTGTCGGCGACGGTTGAAACGCCAGGACGTTCTGGTTCGCAGTGACGGGCCCCCTCTGCTTCACGCCCTTCACGATGCGTCTCCTGTCCACGGTGGTGCTGGCTACACCCCGTTTTCAGGTGGTACCCCCACTGATCTTCGCGCCGGATACAGACATCGTTTCAGGTATCGATCCGTACCGAAGAGCGAGAGGTCCCATGCCGAATATCCGCGCCCCGAAACTGCGCAGCAAGCTGCTCCTCCTTGCCGCAGTGGGCTTGATCAGTGCCACCACCCTGACGAGCGCGGCCGTGGCGGAGCCGCCGCAGGACCGGCCCCTTCAGGACAGCCTCAACTCTCTGGTGAAGCAGCAGAAGTTCCCGGCCGCGCTCGCCTGGACCAGCAAGGAGGGACGGCAGACTTCCCTGGTCGCCGGTTCCTCCCGCCTGGGCAAGCAGGTCCCGGTACCCCGTGACGGTCAGGTCCGGGCGGGCAGCAACACGAAGAGCTTCACCGCGGTCGTGGTCCTCCAACTCGTCGCTGAGGGCAAGGTCGACCTGGACGCCCCCATCGAGAAGTACCTGCCGAACGTCGTACGCGGCAAGGGCATCGACGCCAACAAGATCACCGTCCGGAACCTGTTGCAGCACACCAGCGGCTTGCCCAACTACACCGAGCACATCGGGCTCGAGACGTTCGAGAAGGTGCAGCACAAGTTCTTCCAGCCGCATGACCTGCTTGCCGCGGCTCTCGCTCATCCCGCGAAGTTCCCTCCCGGCGCCAAATGGGAGTACAGCAACACCAATTACCTGATCGCGGGCATGCTGATCGAGAAGATCACTGAGCGCCCTGTTCAGGAGCAGATAACCCAACGCGTCATCAAGAAGGCGGGGTTGCGGCACACCTACTGGCCTCAGCCGGGCGACCAGACGATCCGTGAAGATCACCCACACGGGTACGCGCTCGGCAACCCGGAGACAGGCAAGGTCATCGACGCGACCGAGATGGACCCGTCCTGGGGCGGAGCCGCCGGCCAGCTGATCTCCACGCCGAGCGACCTCGCGAAGTTCGCCCGCGTTCTGCTCGACGGGCGGCTGCTCCCGGCCGAGCAGTTGGCCGAGATGCGCAAGACGGTCAGCGCGCCCTTGCTTCCGGGGTGGCGGTACGGACTGGGGGTATTCAGCATCCCGCTGAGCTGCGGCGGCAGGTACTGGGGGCACGGCGGTGACATCGACGGGTTCGAGACCCGCGGCGGCGCCACCGACGACGGCCGCGCTGTCGGCCTCGCGGTCACCGCCCTGCCCGGAACGTTCGGCGACCCCGAGAAATCCGCCGATGCCGTCATGTCGGCCGTGGATACCGCCTTCTGCAAGTGATGTCGGGCAGCGCTTGGTGATCAGACGGCTCGATGATGTGGATGAGAGTCGGCAACGCTGAGAATGCGCTGCGGAACCTGTCACGCCAACCGCGGGAGCGACACCCGTGCGCTCCCCGGTTCGGGTGCTGGAGAGAGAAGGTCGCTCACTGGCGATGACTTTGCTCCGGCGCAGAGGTCTTGTTCGTGACCACCCGTGCCGGACGCTCACCTGTTCCGGCCCGGGAAGATGTAGACCGCCGACCGTGACAGGAGACCTGCCCGTATGACTGATCCGAAGCTGACAGCCGACCGCACCCGTAGATCCGGGATCTGGTCCTTGATCCACACCGAGCGGGCGGCGCTGGCGGCCGATGTCGCAGATCTGACGGGCGAGCAGTGGGCGACGCCTTCGTTGTGCTCCGGCCTGACGGTGCGTGAGGTACTCGCGCATCTCACTGCGGGCGCGAGCCTGAACACCGTGCGCTGGCTGGCGGGAGTGATCCGCTGCCGATTCGACTTCGACAAACAGGTAGCCATGCGGCTGGCCGAGCAGCTGGGCACGACCCCGACGGAGACCCTGGAGCGGTTCCGGCAGATCGTTCCGAGCGAGACCAAACCTCCCCTGCCTGCCATCGCCATGCTGGGCGAGACGATCGTGCACGGAGAGGACATCCGGCGCCCGCTGGGTATCTGTCGTGACTATCCGATCGAGGTCGTCACGCTGGTGGCCGACTATTACCAGGGCTCGGATCTCGTAGTGGTTGCCAAGAAACGTATCGGTGGACTGGAACTCGTCGCGACTGACGGCCCGTTCACGACCGGTTCCGGATTGCGGGTGTCCGGCCCCACCCTGGCTTTGGTGATGGCCATGACCGGACGCGGAACGTACTGCGACGACCTCGACGGCGACGGTGTGGAACTGCTGCGCAGCCGCTGCGGGCCTGCGTGAGCTGATGCCGTGGGCCTCCTGGCCAGTGGCTGCCCCGGAGGCTTACAACACCCCCTATGAGCAGCGGGCGGCACAGTGGTCGGAACGGGGCGATGACTCAGTAGCGGGGTGCGGACGGTCGAGACGCCGGCTCTTGATCGCTTGATAGCGCCGTGTTTCGATTGCTTGCTGCCGCTTGAGCCGTGAGGACAGAGACATTGGGTTGGGATCTGCTGAGGTTTGTGCCGGCCCTGGTGTTCTTCGCGGGTGCCGGGCTCTTCTACAACAGGCGACGTCTGCTTCGTCGCCGGGGCCTGACGGTGACGGGGCGCTGCGTCGACAGGCGGTGGCAGGGGCAGGGCGGGCCGTCGTACGTGCTCCACTACGTTGCGCAGGACGGCCGTCAGCGTGTGATCATCGCTGGGGCGAAGGAGGTTCCGCCGGGCACGCGGGAAGGCAGTGAGGTGATCGTGTGTTACGACCCCAAGTCGCCGGAGCGGGCGGAACCTTGGCAGGTCACGCACGCGCCGCTGTGGCGCCGTGGCTATGAGCTAATTCTGATGGGCATGGGCGTGGGCGCTGTCGTTTACGCGGTCTTCGCCTGATGCGACGCACGACCGACGGTCCCGGTGGCCTTTTCACGCTGGCCGGTCCACTCTGAGCAGTGCCGTTCGGACGCGAAGGAAGAGTGGAGCGTGCTGCCGTCGGCCGGGCCAGCCTCTGCTCCCCGCCAGCATTGAGCGACCTTGGCCGACGGCCATGGCCTGGCCGCTTCCGTTGCGCGAGTCCCCGACAGCCGTGGTCCCCTTGCGGGGGTGTGGGCGTCGAGGGAGTGCACCCTGTACCTGTCCGCGTACGAGACCGGCGCACGCGTTACGCCCCACGAGGTACATGAGGTGTGCGCCGAAGCCGTGCGGCGCTGGGACTACGACCAGTACCGCGCCGCGGCGTTCAAGGCCCCCTCTGTTGCTCCGCTGCGGAACCGGACGCCCACGCCGATCGCTTCGAGGTAACCGTGGCCACCGCCTCCTTCATCGAGGAGCCGCACAGTCAGCTCTGGCAAGACCCGAGCACCCAAGCTTTCAGCGTGCCCGTCGAGCGCCGAACGAACGACATCGTCGCTACCATCGCGGGTGGCCGGATCGACGAACGAAAAAACTCTTTGATGAGCTCGGTGCCGGTGGCCGAGGGTGTGGCCGTCATAGCGGCCACGACTGTCGGTCGCACGCAGGGTCGGGCCGCACGAGGGCGGGAGCCGTGGCCTGGCGGTGACGGCCGCGCGACGAAGGGGTTGTCCATGATCGTGGTGTCCGCTGCCTCCGGTGGCCTGGGCCGACGGGTCGTCGACCATCTGCTGGCCCGGCGCCCCGCTTCGCAGGTCGCCGTCGCCGCACGTACCCCGGAGCGGGTCGCTGATCTCGCGGCCCGGGGTGTCCAGGTGCGCCACGGCGACTACGATGCGCCCGACACACTGCGCTCCGCGTTCGAGGGTGCCGATCGCCTGTTGCTGATCTCCTCACCGGAACTCGACCCCGCCCGCCGGATCAAGCAGCACCAGGCGGCCATCGATGCCGCCCGCGCCACCGGCGTAGGGGCGGTGGCCTACACCAGCTTCCTGGAGGCCGATACCCGGTCGGACGGTGTCACGTCGGCGCACCACGCGACCGAGCAGGCGCTGAAGGCCAGTGGTCTGCCCCACACCGTGTTGCGCCACCCCTTCTACAGCGAAGGCTTCCTCCGGCCGGCCCTGCACAGCGCTCTCGCGTCGGGGGAGTTGCGGGACGCGACGGACGGGCGCGGTCTGAACACCGCCTCACGCGCCGATCTTGCCGAAGCCGCGGCACACGTTCTCACCGAGGAGGACCACGTGGGCGGCGCCTACGACTTCACCGGCCCACTGTGGAGTTACCCCGACCTTGTTCAGGCCCTCGCCCGCGTGTGCGGGCGGCCCGTCGCCCATCGCTTGGGACACGAACGCGCCGAGGGGGTCCAGGGTTGGCTGGAGGAGCAGATCCGCTCCGGCGTTTTGGAACGTCAGACCGACGACCTGCGGCAGGTCCTTCGACGGGCGCCCGCCACCCTGGACGAGACGCTCACCGAGCTCCTTGCCGACACCTCAGGGTAGGCGCGACCGCGACGGAACGGAGGACGGATCGGGTGCGGCGGTGGAGTACACGGTGTGTCTACCGCGGATGCTCGATTCCTACGCCGCACGGTACGGCGCTGGCGGGACGGTCCTCGGCATGGCGTCGGCCCTCTTCACCTTCATGTTCATCGTCGTGGCATCGGCGGCGCTGGGACGGGAGATCCGGGACGAACTGGCTCTGATCCGCCCGGGGGCAGCACCCTCCCCGCCAGACGAGGTACGCCAGCAGCGGGCCGGCATCGTCGAGCAGACGCGGTCACGGTGGCGCAAGGTGCGCCGGCACCGCCCTCCTTCTCAGTCCAACAACCCCGGCCGACAAAGTGGCAGTTCCTCTGCCTTGCGGTACCTATGGGCGGCGCGATTGTGCCCTTGCGCTTCGTGTCTGCGGGGGTGAGCCTGCCCGTCATGAGCCCGCTGGCACAGACCCCGTCCGAGCCGGCCCTGCACGATCTGGTCGGCTGGCTGGTCGGGCTGGTGGAGTGTGCGGGCGCTGTAGTCATCTTCACTGGTGCGGCCTGGGCGTTCGCCCAGTTCGTTCGGGCCGGTGTGCGCAGGGGCGGCATGGCGGGTGAGTTCAGCCGGATCAGGCTCGGACTGGGGCGCATCCTGGTGTTGGGCCTGGAGTTTCAGCTCGCCGGTGACGTGCTGAGCACCGCGGTCGCGCCGAGTTTCGCCGAGATCGGCCAGCTGGCCGCCATCGCCGCCATCCGGACCGCACTCAACTACTTCCTCGGCCGCGAGCTCGCCCAGGAGCGGGCCGAAGGCACCTCGGGCGGCAGGACGCCGACGCATGATGCCGGGAAACGGCGGGCATGAGCCTGCGCCTGCAGGAGATCCGCGCCGTGGTGTCGGGCAGACGCAGCGGTGCCAGGCCAGGCCAGGAGGCGGAGGCGGAGGCGGAGGCGGTGGTGAAACGGCCCTGCGCCACGTTCCGGGCTGTGCGACGGGCGGCCGTCCTTCGGAGATCGCGAACATGGCACGAGCGGGAACCAGTCGGACGGCTGCCCGACAAAAGGGCAGACGCTCGGTCCCTCGTCGGGTGGAGGCTGGGCGGGTGCGCCCGGCGTGGCTGTCGGCGTCCGGATCGCCTTTCCGACGACACCGAGCAGTACCACGCGCACCACGGTGTCGGGGCGACCGTAACCCCCTACACCCATCCGGCGTTGCCCCAGACGCCCCGGACGCTCACGCGCGGCGGGACCTACCGGGGCGGCGGACCCGTAAGCCCACGCGAAGGCCGTCGGCACGCTTTCGGCCGGAAAGGGGAGAAGTCGTTGTGGAGGGTGGTGGAGGGCGCCCCCATTGTCAGGCGGGCGGGCAAGTCGGGGGCGGTAGTCCGCAGGTCACACCTCGATGGAATTGGGCGGATCGGTTCCGTCCGGGGCGCGTGGCGTGCCACGGTGAGGCAGATGGCAGGGAGACGGCTGAGGGGGAAAGCCACCATGGTTCGCGCTCTCATCACGCTCACCGCGGTCGCACTTGTCTGGCTCATGCTACGGGTGCTGCACTATCCCGGCAGGTGGGAGCACATGTTCGCTGGCCGGCACCGGCGACTGCGTCACTCGCTGGCCGAGGCCCGCGCCACCGTACGCGCCCTGCATGCCCGCCGATGTTTGGCGATGCTGCGGGCGCACCACGGCGTGCTCCAGGCACGCTCTGAGCACCGACGCCGTATCGCCCGCCTCGAAGCGCGACGTGACCGGCTCCGTGATCCTGATCCGGGGCCCGTCGAAGACACCCTCGGCCCCGTCGTACGCCACGCGCACGTGCTGGCCTACGACGGTCGGCGTCTCGACCTGGCCGGCCTGCGGCTGCACCACGAATCCGATCGCTTCGCATCCAGGTTCTACCTCTACATCACCGAAGCCGACGGCACGCAGCACGTGGAGCCTCTCGGGGACGGCCAAGGTGACGAAGAACGGATCCGGCAGTTCTGCGTGGACACACACAACGCCGCCGTCAAAGAGATCCAACTCAGACTGCATCGTGACGACGACATCCGGGCGGTAGAAGCGGAACTCGCGAAGGCCCGCTCGGCGACCGGAGCCATCGAGCAGGCAGAAGAAGACCGCGAGGCCACCCGGCAGCAGCACCTCAACCACCCCCGCCTGCCACGGGCGCGCAAGACCCTGGAAGAGGCGCGCGACGCCTGGCAGGAACGCACCGGACACAGGCCTCTGTTGTAGGCGACGGGGCGAGAGAACGCGTAAGGCCGTACTGCCGAACAGACGGCGGGCGAGGCTGCTGGTGGGCGCTGACCGCCTGCACCCATCAGGTCCTCCGCCACCGACTACGCATCATGACCTGTGATGCGCCGCGTGGGTTGCCGAGCAGATGCAGTTCTCTTTGAGTCCGGGTGCCCCCGGTGCTTTGCCCGGGCCGGACGCGGGCGACCGTCCCTGACCGTGTTCCGGCCCGTAACACTGCAGCTGCCCGGCCCACACCACAGGCAGGTGACGGTATCTCCTCGAACGAACTGGCAGATGGCAGACGAGCAGGGCAGGTCCCGTCAACGGAACGAGGCAGAGCGCGGCGCGCACTGTGCCCCAGCCCGCCTGGCCCGGGTGCGACGGCTTCCACGACGGATCAAGCGCCTGCCTCACAGGCCCCAGCCGGTGTGCGCGTCCGGTTACCCTCACCGCCTGATAGCCCCTGCCGCGCGAGTGTTGTGCGGGTGGGTGTGCCGGGCTGTGGCAGGGGTCTGTCGATTGCGTCCGGGCTCGGTTATTCGGGTGGGATGTCGCCCCTGACGTCGGCAGACGTGCCGGTAGCGGGGATCGGGATGACGGCAGGCAACACATCCCACCCGCACCAAAGGAGCAGCATCATGTACGTACTCGCCAAGGTAGGGGGCGCCGTGACTGTGGCGCTCGCCCTCACCGCCGCCCCGGCCGCCGCGTCCACGGCGGCCGGACCGACGATGCAGGGACCGCACCACTACGGCTACGTGTGCCCTAACCTGGGTGTCAGCGGGAGCAACGTGGACGGCCAAGGCTGTAAGACGTTCGGTAACGCCCCGGAGTGGGACAGGGTCTCCAACGCGGTCATCAGGTTCGCCGACAAGGGCGGGCCCGTCTTCAGATGCGCTGTTGTGTTTGCCCAGGTACCGGATGTGTGGGGGACTGGATGCGTGCCCGAGAAGACTCACTGACCGATCGGCCGGGGACCCGGTAGCTCAACGGGGAAGAGGTGGTGACGGCCTCCGAGGCCGTCACCGCACCCGACGCGAGGGCGGCGCTGACTTCACCCCCGCCCCACCGGTCACGCAAGCGGCGTGACTTCGTCCTTGAGGCTCCCTGCGGACTCGGGTGCGGATTTCGGGTTCCGGGACCGGTGGCTCATTGCGAGGATGCCGTCCATCAGTCGAGTCGGCAGGAAACGTGCGAGGGGAATGACGAAGGCGGCGTCCCTGCCGAGGGTGTACCGGGCGCGCGGGCGGGGCGTGGTCGCCACCCTGGCGATCTTGGCTCCTGCTTTGGCCGCCGGTAGGGCGCGTTGCAGGAAGGCTGTGTTGGACGACACCGTCGCGTTGATGAGGGCGCCGTAGAGACGCTGGTGCTCGGCGCTCATTGCGGCGGCGAGTTCGAGGGAGATGTCTCCGCTGCGGGCAGCCATCTCGGTCCGGACGCCACCGGGCTGGACGACGACCACTTGCACGCCGTGCTCCGCGACCTCGCGGCGCAGGGAGTCGCTGGCCGCTTCGAGGGCGAACTTGGTGCCCGCGTAGGCCCCGAAGACGGGCAGCGCGGCTACTCCGCCCACGGAACTGATGTTGACGATTCTGCCTTGGCTCCGTCGCAGGAGGGGCAGGAGCCTTTGGATGACGGCTATGTGCCCGAAGAGGTTCACCTCGAACTGCTCGCGCCACACGGTGAGAGGGAGCACCTCGACGGGGGCGTTGATCTCGATCCCCGCATTGTTGACCAGGACGCGCAGGGCGCGCTGCTCAGGGTCGTCGGCGATCCGCCGGGCCAGGGCCTCGATGTGTTCCGGGACCGTGATGTCCAAGGTGACCGGTTCGATGCCGTCGGCCCGGACGGCGTCCGCCTCGCTGTCGGTGCGTACCCCGGCGAGGACGTGGTAGCCCCTTGCTGCGAGGGCCTGCGCCGTCGCGGCTCCGATGCCCGACGAGGCGCCGGAGACGACGACGAGTTCGTTCACCTTCCGCGGGTTCTTCCGCGGGTTCTTCTGCGGGTCTTTCCGCGGGTCTGTCCGTGGAAGGCTCACAGCGGCGGGTCCTTTCAGGGAGAGCCAGGGGCGCCGACGCATCGCGACGGAGGGCGGTCTCCGCCGCCGCTTCCCCCTCCGTTAACGACGACGGTGCGGCCGTTCAGGCCGGGAAGGCCGGGGAGGGCGACAGGGGAAAGCTGAACACGACACGACGGTAGTCATTGACAACATTGTTGTCAATGGAAACATTGTGCTGAGTAGGCTGGTCCCATGCCTGACACCACCGAGCAGCGGCCCTACCACCACGGCAATCTCCGCACGGAGCTTCTCGACGCGGCGGAGCGCAGCCTGAGGGCGCACGGGGTCGAGCAGCTCTCCCTGCGGGACCTGGCACGGGACATCGGCGTGAGTCACGCGGCGCCGCGCCGGCATTTCGCGGACCGCCGCGCGCTGCTCGACGCCCTCGCCGAGTCGGGCTTCATACGCCTGGGCGCGACGCTGCGGGCCGCGGTGGATGAGATCAACGATGACGACGCGCCCGCCCGCCTGCACGCGTACGTGTCGGCCTATGTCCGGTTCGCGACCGAGAATGCCGCGCTGACCGGGCTGATGAACTCCAGCAAGCACCGCCCGGGGGCGACCGCGGTCGCCGAGGCCGCCACAGCCGCGTTCGGCCAGATCAGTGACCTGATCGAAGAGGGCCAGGCGCGTGGCGAGTTGGGGGAGGGCGACCCGGAGGACATCGGACTCATCCTCTACGCCACCGTCCTGGGGATCACGTCCATGCTCAACAGCGGCATGGTCGAGGCCGGACGGCTCGAAAAACTCGTGGACACCGCGGTGACACAGTTCCTGCGAGGAGCCCGCCCGGCGGAGCCGCGCTGACCGGACCGACTGGGCGGGGCGGCGTAGAGCGCTTCGGCGGTGAGCCCGGCGCGCGGCGAGGCGGTGTCTCGCGTGCGGGATGTGTCGGCGCGGTCCGGGGCCGGTGCTCAGTGGGCGCCATTCGGTCGCCGCATGGTCATCCCCCCGGCGTGGGAGTTCTTCTTGACTGCCCCGGGCTGTGCGCTACGGCCTGGGCCAAGGTGCTCCTGTGGCTCGTGCAGGCCGAGGGCTCATCGGTTCGTGGCCGGGAGGCGCAGGCGTCCGTCGTGGACTTCGGCGATCTGGTCGACGGCGGTGAGGTGGGCGCGGTCATGGGTGACCAGGACCGTGGCGGTGGCCTGTTCGTGGGTGAGGCGGGTGATGAGGTCGAGGACGGCACCGCCCCGTTCGTGGTCGAGGGCGCTGGTGGGTTCGTCGACCAGAAGGACGGTGGGATCGTTCATCAGGGCGCGGGCGATGTTGACGCGCTGGCGCTGGCCGCCGGAGAGCTGGTGGGGGCGGCGGCCGGCCTGGCCGGTGAGACCGACGGCGTCGAGGAGTCCCATCGCGTGGTCGCGTGCGGTGCGGAGGCTGCGGCCGTCCATCTGGGCCATGACCTGGAGTTGTTCGACGGCGGTCAGGGACGGCAGCAGGTTGGGCTGCTGGAAGACGATGCCGATCCTGCGCCGGCGCAGTTCGGCCAGTTCACCGCGGGTGAGACCGGTGGTGCTCCGGCCGTCGATCGTGACGGTGCCGGTGTCGGGGGTGATCAGCGTGGCGGCGACCGCGAGGAGGCTGGACTTGCCGGAGCCGGAGGGGCCCACCACGGCGGTCAGGCCGCCCCGGGGGACCTCCAGGCTGACCTGGTCGAGGGCGGTCAGACGGGTGTCGCCGTCGGGGTAGGTGAGGGTGATGTCGGTCAGGGTCAGGCTCATCGGACGCTCCCCAGGGCGGTCAGCGGGTCGACGGAGGTGATGCGGCGGATGGACAGGGCGGCGCCGAGCGCGCCGAGGAGGATGATCACGGCGGCTGGGATCAGGACGGTGGCGGGGGTGAGGAGGAACGGCACGGCGCTCCCGGCCACGAGTGCGCCCAGGACGGCGGCGATGCCGGTGCCGGTCAGCGTGCCGCCGACGAGCAGGACGACCGCCTGGCCGAGGGCGTCCTTGAGCAGGCCGGCGGTGGAGGCGCCCAGGGCCTTGAGAACGGCGACGTCGCCGCTGCGTTGGATGGTCCAGACGGTGAAGAAGGCGCCGATGACGAGGGCGGAGATGGCGAACAGGAAGCCGCGCATCAGCTGCAGGGAGCCGTTCTCGGAGGTGTAGGAGCCGATCGCGGACAGCGAGTCGTCGGTGGAGACCGTCTTGGTGCCGGCCTGACGGTCGGTGGCGTCCGTCTCGGCCTCGGCGGTGGTGCTCAGGGCGATGACGGTCGCAGTCGGGCCGTCGTGGGTGCCGGTGGGCGGCGCGGTCTTGTGCCAGGTGTCCAGACTGGTCCAGATCACCGGGGTGTGGCTGTAGTGGGCGTCGCCTTTGACAGCGACCACCTTCAGAGGCCGACCCGCCACGGTCAGGGTGTCCCCGGCTTCGACGCCGAGGTCGTCGGCGGCTGCGGTGGACAGCACCACCGTGCTGCCGGTGATCCGGTCGCTGTCCGGGGCGAGGCGGGAGCCGGCCTCGACACCGAAGACCGAGACCCCGGTGCTCTTGTCTCTTGCGGTGGCCTTGGTCGTAGTGATCCCCAGCGGCTCGGCGCTTTCGACACCGGGCGCCTTCGACCACATCTTCCACTGCTGTTCGGTGACGGTGGAGTTGGAGTACGACAGGTTCTGCCCGCCGCTGGGAGCCTGGAAGGCGATCCTGTCGGCGGGCAGAGACGTGATCGCGGAGATGTTCTGCCGGCCCAGTCCGGCCGTCAGCCCGGACAGCAGCCCGACCAGGAGGGTGATCAGTACGATGACGGTCCCCATCAGGGCGAAGCGTCCCTTGGCGAACTTCAGGTCTCTCCAGGCGACAAACACGACCTTGGCCTGTCCTTTCCGGCGGGTGGAAGCAGCTATGACCCCACCCTCGCCGCCGGCCCCCTGCGTACGCGTCTGACGCAGGACGGCACTCGGCGGTCCGAAAGACGGCACGCGAGTTCTAACTTTTGATGGAGGCCCTTCCGACGTCGGCTTTCGTAACCTGGGAGCACTGTGAACACCGCTGCCCCCGCCCTGACCCCGACCACCCGGGCCCTGGCCTGGTGCCTGCACCTGCTGGTCATCGGCTTGCTCGCCCTGGCCGCCGGCCGGGCCGCGACCGGCGAACTGCCCCACGCTGGATGGACCGTCGTCACGGCAGCGGCGTGCGGTCTGGCGTATGCGACCGGCCCCGTCCTGCCTGTCGTACGTCGCTCGCGGCAGGCGGCCGCGCTGTGGCTGACCGCCGTGGGGGTTTGCTGGCTGGCGCTGCTGGCTTTCACCCCCGACGCCGTGTGGGTGGCCTTCCCGCTGTACTTCCTCCAGCTGCACCTGCTGTCCCGCCGCGCCGGACTGGTGGCCGTGGCCGCCACCGCCGCGGCGGCCATCGCGGGCTTCGCCGCCCACCAGCACTCCTTCAGCCCCGCCATGGCCATCGGCCCCGCCCTCGGCGCCGCCGTCGCCGTCGCCGTGGTGTGGGGGTATCAGGCCCTGTACCGGGAGAGCGAACACCGCAGACGGCTGATCGAGGAACTCACCGCTACCCGCGCCGACCTGGCCGCGGCCCAGCACACCGCCGGCGTGCTCGCCGAACGTGACCGCCTGGCCCGCGAGATCCACGACACCCTCGCCCAGGGCCTGTCCAGCATCCAGCTGCTGCTGCGCGCCGCCGAACGCGCTCTGCCCCAGGCACCGCGGAACGCGGCCCGCTACGTCGACCAGGCGCGCCATGCCGCCGTCGACAACCTCGCCGAGGCCCGCCGCTTCGTCGCCGCCCTCACCCCGCCCGCGCTGGAAGGCACCACCCTGGCCGACGCCCTGGAACGACTGTGCGCCACCACCTGCGCCCGGCACCGGCTCACCGCACGCTTCCACCTCACCGGCGACCCCGCCCCGCTCGCCACCGCGCACGACGTGACCCTGCTGCGCATCGCCCAGTCCGCCCTGGCCAACACCGTCCGCCACGCCGAAGCCGCCACCGTCGACGTCACCCTCAACTACCTCGGCGACCGCGTCGTCCTCGACATCGTCGACGACGGCTGCGGCTTCGACCCCGTCCGCCTGCCCGCCCCCGACCCCGAGACCGGCGGCTTCGGGCTCGCCGCCATGCGCGCCCGCGCCCAGGCCCTCGGCGGCACCCTCACCATCGAGACCGCCCCCGGCCACGGCACCGCCCTGGCCGCCCAGCTGCCCCTCACCCTGCCGGCCGACACCAAGCCCAAGGCCCGTTCATGACCGACAACGCCCCCATCCGCCTGCTCCTGGCCGACGACCATCCTGTCGTGCGTGCCGGGCTGCGCGCCGTGCTGGAAACCGAGCCCGGCCTGGTCGTCCTGGCCGAAGCCGCCACCGCCGAGGACGCCGTCAACCGCGCCGCCGAAGGCGACATCGACGTCGTCCTGATGGACCTGCAGTTCGGCAAGGGCATGGGCGGCGCCGAGGCCACCGCCCGGATCACCGCCCGCCCGGGAGCCCCCCGCGTGCTGATCGTCACCACCTACGACTCGGACGCCGACACCCTGCCCGCCATCGAAGCCGGCGCCACCGGCTACCTCCTCAAGGACGCCCCACCGGAGGACCTGGCGGCCGCCGTACGTACCGCAGCCGCCGGCCGCACCATACTCGCGCCCACCGTCGCCGACCGGCTGATGAACCGCCTGCGCACCCCCGGCACCACCCTGACACGGCGCGAGACCGAAGTCCTCGCCTCCGTCGCCGACGGGCTGTCCAACCAGGCCATCGGCGCACGCCTCCACCTGACCGAAGGCACCGTCAAATCCCACCTGGCCCGCATCTACGCCAAACTCGACGTCGACTCCCGCACCGCCGCCGTCGCAGCGGCCACCGACCTCGGCCTCATCCGGCGTTGAGCCCGGTGAACACCACACCCTGAGCCGCCCGTGATCACTGACCCCTGGTGCGGGTGGCGATTTCGGCGCCGTGGGCCGAGCTGAAGCCTCCGGCCTCGACAAGTCCAAGGCCGTTCGAGGCCATGGGGCGGCTTGGATCGGCTCGGGGCCATGACTGCGCACGCGGAGAGACCGGAGCGTGATCCACTCAGCTCACCGAAGGGGTGTTCGCCGATGTTGGTGCGGTGCCGGTGACCTCCAGCGGGACCCTTGTGGAAGCGGGCGCGGTGAGACAGATCTGGCACAGGCTGGTCTTCATAACGCTGGTGCGGCCGGTCACAAGCACGCGCAAGGTGATGCCGAGCGGCCCAAAAAGGTGCTCCGGGGCCGACCCAGCCAGGGAAGTCGAGGTCCTCTCAGAGGAGTTCCGCGAAGCCGAGCGGCAGCGTCAAGCGGGATGCCTCTCCTTTGGCGTTCCGGCTCCGCGACCGCGGCGCGGTGAGCGCCGACACAGGCGGCTACACCGTTGTGCGGCGCCGTTCGTCGCAGGGATGGCAGGAGTCGAACCTGCGGCATCCGGTTTCAAGCATGACAGCACACCAGCCCTTCAGCCACGTAATTTCGCACCCGAACGAGGCGGGAGCCTGCGTCGCCCCTTGCTCTTCACCGCCGCCGGGCTTCTTCGTCAAGCGAAGCGAGGCGTTCGGCGTTCTGGCTCCGCAGAGGTGGTCGTAGGTGCTGAAGGTGTGATCGTGCAGGGCCGCAAATGCCAAGAGGAACATGGCTCTCCTGAGCTGCCGGTCGTCGCCTCGTGGTGCGTGTTCGCCGTGGATCAAGGTGCCCGACGACTTCGTGGCCGGGGCGAGGACCGCGATTTCCGGCATCGAGATCGCGAAGCCTGGGGTGGAGGGTGTTCCTCCAACTGGGTGTTGATCTGGGTATCCAGGGCTCGGCGCTGGTCGTGGACGGCCGCGGGTTGCCGGGCCGGAGAGGGGACGACGACGTCGAGCGTGCTCGTTCCTCGGACCACCACCGTCTGCTCGTCCAGTGCATCGAAGACCTCGTCGGTCAACCGGACGGCCATGCCCGGTGCCTGGGGCCGAATCACCTCAGCCAGCTTGCGGCGTCCGATCTTTCGCAGGGCGGCTGGGGATCCGTAGCGTTCCAGCAGCCAGGCGATGGCCTGGTGCGGGCGGCGTCCGCGATCACCGCGGCGTGCCGGTCGGACACGCTCCGGTCGGCTGGGACCGAGAAGACCGGCCAGACACCCGTGCGGCCGACCAAGACCGAGAGGACGGGCCGCTCACACCCCGGCCGACCAGGCTCGAGAAGACCTGGCCGCACACACCCCGGCCGAGGCCGGGAGGACCGGACGGTCGGGGTCACTTCGGTCGGGGCCGAAGTGACCGCACCTACGCTCCGTTCATGACCACCACCGCAACCCCTCTTCCGCATCTGTCCGTCGAGCCGAGTGTCCTGTACTTCGGCACGCCCGTCGTGCTCCTGTCGACGGAGAGCCAGGACGGCACCTGGAATCTCGCCCCGATGTCCTCCGCCTGGGCCCTCGGCCACACGCTCGTGCTCGGACTCGGTGCGGACGGGCAGACTGCCCGCAATCTGGCCGCGCGCCCCGACCTGATGGTCGGCTGCCGAAAAATGAATCGTCAGGGTGGGCTGGTCCTCATACCGTTTCGTCATGCAGATCGTCGTGACGCTGGACTGTGTCGACACCGAAGCGCAAGCCGACTTCTGGCTTGCCGCGCTCGCTCCGCTGAACTACCGGCGAGGCTTCCATGGACCTCCCTACCTGAGCCTGGTCGGGCCCACTCCCGCCCCGACCCTTCTCCTGCAACAGGTTCCAGAACCGAAACTGGGCAAGAATCGCATGCACCTTGATCTCGACTTCGGCACCGCAGACCTGATGCCCGAGGTCAATCGCCTCGAACAGCTGGGCGCTACGAGGCTCTCTGAAGAACTCAGCGAACACGGCTTTCGCTGGATCGTCGTTGCCGACCCGGAGGGCAATGAGTTCTGCGTATTCGACCCGCCGGACAGCACCAGCATCGCGCAGTAGTCGCGAGGCCAGGGCGAGATCCCACCTCTGGCCTGCAGCGTCACGTGGCTCATGGAAAAGGGCGGCCTCCCGCTTCACCAGATCGCGGGGCACATTACCGCTCTTCGGCTCTCATCAACATAGAAGGTATGCCCGTGTGGCACTTCATACGTATGGCTCCCCGCCCAACGCCGGTCACAAGCGCGGTCGTGCTGCCGCCCGGGTCGAGTTGCTGCTCGCGCTGATCGTGCCGGTCCAGCCCATTCTTCCGCAGGGGCAGTCAGTTGCGGCGACGACTGCAGACGGCTCCCCTCTCCTCTAAAATCCGCGAGGGGGGAGCCGTCTGCAGGTCGTGATGAGGGAGTGTCAGGCGTGGCGCCGGTTCCCGGTGATGAGGCGGTACAGGGCCAGCAGGATCAGCGAGCCGACAATGGCGGCGATCCAGGTCGACAACTCGAAGAAGCCGTCGATGGAGTCGACTCCGAAGATCACCTTGCCCAGCCAGCCGCCGAGCAGACCGCCGGCGATCCCGATGAGCATGGTGATGATGATGCCGCCGGGGTCCTTGCCGGGCATCAAGAGCTTGGCGATGGCGCCTGCGAGCAAGCCGATGACGATCCACGCGATGATGCCCATGATGTGTCTCCTGTCAGCCGAAGTAAGAACTGTATAAGCGTGTGTTCCGCCTGGCTGGTTTCAAACGCACGTCCTGTGGACCCGCTGGCACTCCGAGCGCCGCGCCATCGGCGCCATGCACCCGGTCACTCGAAACTGTCGGCAGCCGGGGGAGGGCGCCACTCCCGTAATGGCCATTCCCGGCCGTCGTCCCACCAGCCGTGCAGGAGAGCGCAGCCGTCGAGGAAGAGCGTCAGTGGTAGCGGCCCGCAGGATGCATGCTGATCGGCGGTCGCCAGCAGGCGGGTATGACACAGACACTGCAGGCGCTCAACGTGTCAAGTGGCGGCGATGGCGACTGCGACAGGGAACGCGTTGTTCTCGTCGAACAGAGTCCGGTGCTGGAGGCAGTAGTTGCGCTGGCCGAGCATACGGTTGAACAAGTTGCGCTGGGCGGCATCGTGCCGGTCTCCGTGGGCGCTGCGTCGTCACCGGGAGTGCATTTTGGCGCCGGTGAGGCGGCGACCGCGGCGAAGGGCCAGAGGTAACCGGCGTGATTGAGCCGGTCATTCTTGATGTGCCTGCGAGTGATGCTCGACTCGTTGCCGGAGGCCCTGGTGAGGGGCGAAGCCCCGGCGTATGCCTTCAGGCCGCGGGCGTCCGCGAAGCGAGCCTTGTCGTACCCCATGGCGGCCAGTACCCGGGCGCCGAGACCCTGGAAACCCAAGATCACTTCAACGTCTGCGAGGGGGGAGGGGGAGAGAAGCCTCCCCGACCGCCTCGGCGAGATCGTCCGTGGCGGTGCAGACGGCTACGAGCTGGACCAGGAGGGCAAGCATCTGCTTGCCCGGGGCATCCTCGACCAGCTGGGGCTGGTGGGCGTAGTCGGCGCGGAAAGCCTCGCGGATCCGGTCGGCTTCCTCCTCGTTGTCGCGTGTGCGGCCGGCCCGCCCCCCTGTGGGCGGCCTGCAGCTGCGTACGGGTCAGCTTGGTGGCGCGGGCTGGCGTCGGTGCCGTTCGGAGCAGTTCCCGGGCCTCGGGCCGACAGAGGCCGTTACGCCAGGACTCAAAGACGTCAGGGCGACCGGGTAATACTCCCTGGGGAGAGTACGAAGCTGGTTGGACAGCTGCTGCCGGTTCCATAAGGGATCTTGCTGGGCGCGGGCCAGGACGGCGATGGCACGTGCGAGGTTTGTCATCTGACAGCCAAGTCAGTCCGGTGCGATGCCCCGACCTGGGGCGACTAGATTGAATGTCAGAGGACAGTTGTCGGTCGGGAGCGAACTGAGGGCCGCCCGGCTGGGCGGTTCAGCGCTGGCTGGAACCGCGTGCGTCACCTGCCACGGACCTCCCTGCCCGCCAGGAGGCCGGCCACGCGACGTCGTCGATCGCCAGCCACGGCGCGGCGGCGACGGCAGTGGGCGTGAGTCCCGTGAACGCCTTCACTTCGCGGTGCAGATGGGACTGGTCGACGTAACCGCTCTCGGCCGCGACACCGGCGGGAGGAACACCCGCCGCGAGCAGATGGGCCGCATGGTCGAACCGCACCAGCTGGGCGGCCCGCTTGGGTGTGACGCCGAGCTGCGTCCGGAAACGCGCCCACAGACGCTTGCGGCTCCAGCCGACCTCGTCCGCCAAGTCGTCGATACGCATCCGGCCCCTGCCGGCGACCGTCCGCCTCCAGATATGGACAACCTCCGGATCGACCCGCAGGCCGTCCCCGATCCGACGGCGGAGGGCGTCCGCCGCCGTCGCGAACCGCTCGTCCCACGATCCGGCGGTACGGAGCCGCTCCTCCACGCGCCCGGCGTCGCGGCCCCAGACGTCCGCCAAGGACTCCACGCTCCCGCTGACCCCGGCCGATGAGCCGAGCACGGCGGCCGCCACAGCCGGCTGCAGCCGGATCTGCAGGCACTCGGCCACCAGGCCGGACGCCCACAGCTCCCCGGGGGCCAGGCCGATCACGACACTGCCGCGTCCGTGCCGCCCCTGCGCGTCGTAGACCAGGTCGTCATCTTCGCTCAGATCGAAGAGCAAAGTGACGGACGGATGCGCGACCATCGCGATGTCGACGGGCGCGGGGACACGGTTGCGGAATCCGGCCATGCTGACGCCCGGCAGCCGGTCCGAAGGTTTCGGTACTGCGATGTCAACGTCCGACCACGTGGGTGGCACCCCCTGCGACAACACGGCGCCAGTCTAGGCAGGGCCTGCCGGCCGGGTTCTGGCGCACAGGGTCGCGAAGTGCAGCAGCAGCCGACTCACGGGCTCGGGCGCTTCCAGCATGGGCATGTGCCCAACGCCTGGCAGCATCTCGACCCGCACGCCCGGCACGACGTCGTACTGGCGCGCCGACGCCGGATCCCACCGGGGATCGGCGGCGCCGAAGACCACGAGCACCGGGAGCCCGAGGGCGGCGAGCCGCTCGGGCACGGACTGCTCGGCGAGGTACGCGGTGTTCTCGCGCAGCACCCTGCGGAACGCCCGGTACGTGGTGCTCCGCACGTCGGCGATCATGCCGGGCGGAATGGGCGCAGGTCCGGCGAGCGTGGCGGCGATGCCTTTGCGGATCATTGCATCCGAACGCCACCGCCACAGCAGCGGCCCGAAGGGCGGTGCCAGCAGCACGCGGAGGATGGCCGGCTGCGGCAGGAGCGCGTCGAGGTGTGGGCCGGTGCTGATCATCGCCAGCGAAGCCACCAGGTCGGGGCGCTGCTCCGCGAGCGAGGTGGCGACGTATCCGCCGCTGGAGTGGCCGGCAACGGTGACGGCGCGCAGCCCGAGTTCGTCGAGCAGCGCGGCCACGCGGCCCGCCTGCGCCGGAACGTCGTAGGACGTGGCGCGCGGGGACTGGCCGCAGCCCGGGAGGTCTATCCGGACGACATGATGACGGGCTGCGAGGGCCGGGACCACCGGACCCCAGGAGGCGCTCGAGGCTCCAGATCCGTGGACGAGCAGCAGTGGCGGCGCGTCCCGCGGTCCGTCACGGTTCACATGCATGGGCTGCGCGTGCTGTGCGTCGTGGGTGTTCATGGCGTGATGGTGCCGGGGGCGGCGGCTGCCGGTCTTGTACGAATGTCGTTAACGGCCCGCGGCGGGCGCGCCCCTCATCTGGATGTCAACCATTCTGTTCGTGCTGGCGTTGTCGGGATCGTGGTAGCGGATGTAGTGGCGGATGCTGTCATATGTGGCCAAGTAGCCGTGGTGGTCTATGAGTTCAGTGGCGACCTGCCTTCCGTTGAGTGCCCTACCGATCATGCCTTCGACCGGGTCGGCGAGTTCACCTGTGACAGGGTCAGTCCGGGACCCGACTGCGGTGGCGTTGGCGTCAGCGAGGAGCATGTCGGACACGGCGCCGCCCGTTCTCGGCACAGTTCTGCTCAATGCCTTTTTCGCAGGCCGGCAGCCGGGCAAGGTGACCCGTAGCGGCGGCGGCACGGCACGGTCCGGCGGTGCCAGCCCGGTCAGCGCCCTGGTGGCGTCGTAGCAGTGGTCGACCCCATGGATCCCCCGTCCGCGCCTGTCCATCAACACGTCTGACGGTACGGAACACCCGGCAGATACGTCTTCCAGTCCCGCCGCGACAGCCCCGAGCCGACGCGTTCGCACACCCGCGCCGCCAGGTGTGCGGGGTTGATGTCGTACCGCTCGACGGGAATGTTCGCACCGGAGGCGTGGAGCGTGTCGTCGTCGGAGGAGAAGGACAGTGCGAGGGCGGGGTCGCCCTGGGTCGGCAGGGTTGAGCCGAGGGGGCGTTGGGAGGGGACGTCCCATAGTTGCAGAGCTCCGTAGTTGTTCGCTACCGCCAGCGTTCGGCCGTCGTGGGAGAAGGCCAGAGCGGCGACCTGCCCGAAGGCCTCCGCACCGGCGTGGGACGAGACACCGTCAAGGACGCCGAGGCGCGTGCGGGCATCACCGTTCCAGAGCGTGACGCGGCCCATGCCGTCCCCGATGGCGAGCAGGGTGCCGTCGGGGCTGAACGCCGCGACGGTGATCAGCTCGTCGCCGAGCACACGGGGCTCCATGTGTCCCTTGCGTAGATCGGCGACCATACCTTCCTCGGTCACCATGCGTCCGGCGTCGGGCCGCAGCGCCATGCGCGCGGTGGACGACTGGGTGACCGATGATGCGACGCGGCTGCTGCGCACCGTCCGTACATGCTTCTCCCGGCGCACGTCCCACACCTCGACCGTCGGCCGCATCGCGGGCCGGAACACAAGCAGGGTGCGGCCATGGGGGTCGAGGGCGAGTGAGCCCACGGTGTAGGACTGCTCCTCGTCGTCGGGCCGAAGACGCAGGGTGGCGTGCACGCGGCCGGTCCTGACGTCCCACACCGTGACCCGTGTCCTGACCGGTGGCGCCCCCCTCTGGTCGGTGTCCTTCTGCCAGATGCGCGCGAGATATCTGCCGTCACCGCTGAGTGCCATGACATCGATGCATGGGTTCATCTCGTCGTCCTCCGCCGGGCACCGCGACGCCTCGGGCTGGAAGAGCACATGACCGTCGCGGGTGTCCAGGACCTGCACCCGGGTGCCGTCGTCGTCCTGCAGGGCACGGGCCAGGATCCGGCCGTCGCCGGAGAGCTCCGCCCGGTATGCCGCCACGCGCGGCCACGCCTTCGTCGTCGGCCGGCCGACGAACAGCGAGCGGACGACGGTCCGGGAGCCGTTGAGGTAGCGCACTGTCCCGGTGGTGCTGTCGAGGGCGACGTCACTCCAGTCACCGAGGGCCAACCGCTGGTCGAGGACGGGCACGTACGGATGCGCCGTCCGCCACACGAGGAGCCGGTCCGTGCCCGTGGCCACCACGGACGCGCCGTCGGACGCGAACCGCACATCGCTCAGCCCGTCCGCCTCGAGCACCAGCGACCGGCGCCCGCTGCGCAGGTCGAAGCCGCGCACTCCGTCCTCGACGACGACCGCGAGGGATCCGCTGTCGGGGGCGAAGGCGAGGGTGTGGGCGCCGCAGTCGCCGGTGCGCACCTTGGCCGTCCAGGGGGCTGAGACCACCCGGCGGTGCGCGAGGTCCCAAATCCGGGGATGCCCTTTCGCGCAGTGGGCGAGATAGCGGCCGTCGGGGCTGAGGGTCGGCGCCGTCCACCCGTCGCCACCGAGGGCGGGGACGCGCAGGATGCGGCGTCCGGTGCGTACGTCCATGGCGTAGAGGCGGCCGTCGTTCGTTTCCACCGCCGCCAGGACGCGGTCGCCGAGGACGACCTCGTTCTCCATCGCCTCGACGCCGGGAAGCACCTTCGTCACCCGTGCCGACCGTACGTCCCACAGTTTGACGCCGTTCTCCAGCGTCGGCAGCGCGAGGGTGCGGCCGTCAGGACCGATCACCGCCGAGGTGCCGTCGGCCATCAGCTTCCCGGGGCCGGGCGCGGAGAGCGTGAGCCGCCGTGTGCGCAGGTCCCAGATCCGGACGCGGTCCGCGGTGACGGACACCACCGACCTGCCGTCCGCCGTGAGGCCGCGGGCCTCGTTGCCGGAACCGTCGAAGCCGACGTCGGCGCCCGCCACCGCGAACACGTCCTGCTCTCGCTGTGCCATCGCGCCGATCAGTGCCGACCGGGTCTCCGTCGTGTCGGCGAGGCGCCATGCCGCCACGCTCAGCCGCATCGCGGTGACCGGATCGGAGAACCGTTTGTTGTCGGCGACCGCGGCGACGCGGCGGGCCTCCGACTCCATGCGGCGGCTCTCGCCGTTGCGGTTCTGCTGCCAGGCCACGGCCCCGGCGACGAGAGCGAGCACGACGAGCACCGCGAGGGTGCCGAGGAGCCCGCGCCTGCGACGGCGTTCCCCCAGGTGTGCGGCGCTGCTCGCATCGAGGAATTCCCGCTCCAGAGGGGTGAGCGAGGCTCCGGCCAGCTGCTCGCGGGCGGCGGCGAGCCGGGTGCCGCGGTACAGGGCGCCGGGGTCGCGGCCGAGTTCGTCCCAGGCGCGGGCGGCATCGGTGAGGCGCCGATGCACCCTGAGCTGCTCGCGCTCCTCGTCGATCCAGGCGGACAGCCGGGGCCAGGCCGAGAGCAGGGCCTCGTGGGCGAGGTCGACGGTGTCCTCGTCGAGGGTGATCAGCCGGGCGCGGGCGAGCCGGTCAAGGACGGGGGAGACGTCCACCGCCTCGACAGCGGTGCTCGCGCCGTCCGTCGGGCCGACAACGAAGTCGAGCTCGGCGCGGTGGACGGGGCGGCGGGTGTCCTGCGCCCCCTCGCCGGGGGTGATCAGCCGCAGGAGGATGAGCTTGGCGAGCGCGGCGTGCTCGGCGGAGAGCCCGGCGTAGACCTCCTCCGCGGTCTGCGCGATGGCGCCGTGAATGCCTCCGGCGGCCTCGTACGCCTCCATCGTCAGCGCCCGGCCGCGTCGGCGCCGCCAGGTCTCGCGCAGCACGTGCGACAGCAGGGGCAGACCACCGGGTTCACCCGCGATCTCGTCCACGAGGCGGGCGGTCAGGACGCGTTCGACGATGTGGCCCCTGGCCTGCGCCGGTTTGACGATCACCTCGCGCAGCTCGGCCTCGTCCATCGGGCCGACCAGCAGGCCGCCCTGCCCGAGTGCGTCGGCGAGCCCGCGGTGTTCGGCGCAGCGGCCGTAGAAGTCCGCGCGTACGGCGAGGACCACGCGCAAGCGGGACTCCGGCTGCCGTGCGGTGAGGAGCAGGTCGATGAAGTCCCGGCGCTCGCGGGCGTCCCGGCAGAGGGTGAAGACCTCCTCGAACTGGTCGACCACGATCACGGTGTCGCGCGTGGGCGTGGGCCGGAGCGCGGCGGCGTGCGTGCGCATCGGGTGTTCGCCCGGGGTGAGGACACGGATCGCGGCCAGCCCGGCCTCGACGCGCAGCGCGGGGATGAGTCCGGCCCGCAGCAGCGAGGACTTGCCGCTGCCGGAGGGGCCGAAGACGGCGCTGAAGGCGTGGTCGCGCACCCGCCGGCGCGCCGCGGCGACCAGCCGGTCGCGGCCGAAGTAGCGCTCGTGGTCGTCCGGTTCGAAGCGGGCCAGGCCCTGGTACGGCGACTCGGCGTCGTCCTCGTCGACCGCCGCGTCGCGGTCCTGGTGGTCCGCCTCCCGCCAGCGCCGCTCCCAGGCCTCCTCGTCGCCGCCGCAGGCCCGTACGTAGGCCAAGGTGACGGGGAGCGAGGGCAGTTGCTCACCGGCGGCGGCCTGGGAGAGCGCGGTCGCCGAGTAGTGCGCCCGGCGGGCGAGTTCGCGGTAGGTGACGCCGCCGGCCTCCTGGCGCAGCTTGCGCAGTTCGTACGCGAAGCGCTGCACCGGCCCGGCCGCCGGATCGACAGGGCTCTCCCTACGACCCATTTGTTCCGTCTCCCCCTGGTCGCCGGCCGGCGCGCGCACGGCGCACCTGCCCCCCACGGCCGCCGCCACCTTAGGGAGCGGTCGGCGCCGTCGGCAAGGTGGCCCGCGGCCAACTGCCAGGCTATTTCGGTTAGTTCGGAGTGGCGCGGAGGGGTTGCTGAGCTCGTTCTGGCGGGTCCCGCTCCGCATTCCGAGCTTCCGCGCTCGGCCGGTCGCGGACCCGCCCCGCACACGCTGCGGGCTTCGTACACGCACACACCAGGAAGGCAACCTTGACGATCACCAAGCCGGCGCCCCAGGGCGGCGTCGTTCCGGCAGTGCGTCCGGGTTGTTGGGGCTTCGGGAGTTAGGGCAGGACGGTGGGGTGGTCGGCGGGGGCTGACGCGGAGGCAGGCGCGACTTCCGGTGGCTCGGTGGCCCATGCCGGGAACCGGACGGCGGCCCCGTCGCCCCGGCCGAGGCCACCGTGCGTCGCGTCCTCCGGCGCATCGACGGCGACGCGCTGGGCACAGCCGTCGGAAGTTGGCTCGCCGGGCGATACTGACTTCAGCTCGTCGGGGTGAATCTTTGAGAAGTCCCTGACGGGCGCGGGTGGGTGGCTGTATCCGTGGTGGGCGAGATATGAACTGTTCGAGCAGATGATCAAACCGTCGGAAGTTGCACGGCGACTGCCGGGTGAGCGTGAAATCGGCGTATCAGTGGCACCAATTGTGGCGGTACGGTGGTGGTCAGGCACTGGCATCCCGCGGTCCGAGCGGATCACGGTGCCGCCTGTCCCTGCGGTCTCTGGAGAAGCTGGCCGGGTATCTGGAGCAGGGTCCGGCCACGCACGGTTGGGTGGAGGACCAGGTGTGGACCGCGTCGCGGGTGGCCACGCTGATCGGCAGGAAGTTCCACGTCTCCTACAGCGTCTCCGGAGCCACGAGGCTGATGCACCGGTTCGGCTTCAGTCCTCAGGTTCCCGCACAGCGGGTTGCCGAGCGCGACGAGCAGGCCGTCGCCGCGTGGAAGGAGGTGACCTGGGTGGAGGTAAAAGGGCCCGGGCGGCGTGCGGGGGCTACGTCTGCTTCGAGGACGAAGCCGGCTTCACCCGCAGGCCGCCCCGGGACGGACCTGGGGTCGACGCGGGGTGACTCCGGTCGTCACCATCAGCGGCCGGCGTTCGGGACGGCTGTCGGTGGCCGGGCTGATTGCGATGCGGCCGGGATCCCAAACCCGGCTGTGTCACCGCCTGCGGACCCACCCTGCGGGGAAAGGCGCACGTTCGCAGCATAGGTGAGCAGCACTTCATCGCGCTGATCGACGGCGTCCACCAGCTGGTCAGGGCGGCGCCGATCGTGCTGGCCTGAGACCGCCTGAACCCCCCACGTCTTCCGCAGGATGCGGGAACTCGCCGCCGAGCGGGCGTGGCTGACGGTGTTCCTGCTGTCCGCCTACTCACCCGACCTCAACCCCCTCGAACGGGTATGGGCCCACGTCAAGCGCAGCCTCGCCAACCTCGCCGTCATGGCCCTCGACCGCCTCAAAACACCCGTCCGCAACAGGCTCAAGCGCCTCCAGTATCGGCCCCACACCCTCGATGGCTTCATGACCGGCACCGGCCTGACCCTCCACGACCCACTGTCACCCTGACTAGCTGGAGTCAGTCATCGCACAGGACGGCGTTAAGGGCCGGTCTTCGCTACCCCGGCGGGAGTGGAGATTGCCCCGACCTGTAGCGTGGCGATCTTCGGGCGGCGGAGGCCCTCGGAGTCCCAAAGGTGAATCCCCATGACGATCGACGAGCTGCCCGTGGCGTGGAGGCTGTCCCCCGAGGACGTTCTGGCGGGGTGGCGTGCGCTGTGGTGGACCGTGGGACCGGACGGCGAACTCGCCGTGATGCTGGTCCAGCGCCGGTACCTGAGCCGCGACAAGTATCCCCGCGGGTGGATCGGATGGCGTCCCGAGACGCCGTTCGACGGGGAGCTGGTCATCACCTCCGGGAAGGAGCAGCGGCGGATCCCGGTCGAAGGGATCGAGATGTGGCCCAGCCATCTGGCCCTGCTCCCAGGGTCCCGGTTCCTGCTGACGTCGGGCCGCACCAACCGGGACGCGGACGGAGCATGGCGGGAGAACGCCGTCGTGTACTCCCCCGAGGGCCGGCCGGAGGGGGCCTTCTGCCTCGGTGACGACATCCCGGCGCTGATCACCGACCGCAGCGGGGGTATCTGGACCGCCTACGGCGACGAGGGTATCTACGGCGGCCACCCGGAGTCCGCGGCCGGCTTGGCGGGCTGGAACACCCGGGGTGTCGCGACGTGGGGGCCGAAGGGGAGACTTCCCGACTGGCCGCTGGGGGGTTGCACGGCTGCCACGGACGGCGAGTCGGTGTGGCTGGTCTGGTACAGCCCCAAAGGCACCTTCCTCACCCGGATCACACCCTCCACAGGTGAAGTCGCGAGCTACCGCAGCCCGGTGAAGGTCCCGGACGGCTTCGCCGTGCGCGGCACGCGGGTGGTCCTGACCAGCCGCGACCACTACAAGCGCAGGACCACCGTGACCCGCGCGGAGCTGGTCGGCGACGTGTGCGTCGCCACCGGCCAGGAGCGGGTGCGGGTGCCCGGGCGGGTGGTCATGAAGTGCGGCCAGGGCCGCGACGGCACTCTGTGGCTCCGCGCCGGCCGTACCTGGGTACGCATCGACGCCTGAGACCCGCGGCCGCCAGACCAGCAGGGCGCCCGTCAAGGCCCCCCGACGGTAGGCCGTCGGGGAGACGCCGGTCGCCGCCGAGAGGTGTTGACGCAGGGCGACGGCCGCGACTCCTCGACGGAATCCTCGCGGAAACCGGCCTCTCCCTCGGCCTCCCACCACCATCACCCTGAAGCGCCGACGTCAGTAACGCGCCTCCGGCCAGGAGGAGAACGACAGCGACCGGCAGCCCCTGCCCACCCTCGCCGTGGACGGCAGGACCGTGCGCGGTGCCCGCCGCACCGACGGCACCCAGGTCCATCCGCTCGCCGCGATGACAGGGACCGGCCTGGCCACCGCCCAGCGCGATGTCGACGTCACGACCAACGAGATCACCGTCTCCCAGCCCCCGCTTGCCCCGCTCAACCTGCACGGCACGGTGGTCGCCCTCGACGCCCTCCACTCGCAGACCGCCCACGCGCGCTTTCCCCGGGATGACAAGCACGCCCACTACATCGCGCTGATCTCCATGAGCATGAGCACCACCGAGCAGGGCAGAACCGAGCAGGCCCGCGACGTGCACACGGCGTGGACGCCCGACCGGATCGCTCAGGGCCTGCGTAATTAAGCCAAGACCGCGCCGTCGAAAGCAGCCGCCGAACTCGTGAGGTGAGGGGGCGGGCGGCGACGCTGGTGACAGAGCACCGCACACAGCGGATTCAGGGCGCACTGGTCATAGTTCTGCCTTGCGCGCATCGTGTGGCGTCACTGGGCGCCTCGCACACGCATGGCGTCTTTCTTGGCCCGGTTGCCGCAGGTGTTCATTGAGCACCAACGGCGGAACTTGCCGCGGGTGGCGTCGAGGAAGACCGCGACGCAGTCGGTCCCCGCGCACACTTTGATGGTGCCGACGCGGAGGCCGCCGAGCGTGTCGACCGCGTCGGCGGCCACGACCGCGAGAGCGGACCGCGCCGGCGACGAGCCGGGAAAGCGCCAGCTGACACCAGAGCCGTCGAGTACGCGGAACGCGTCATTGCGGCCGGCCCAGTCGTTGATGCGATCCCGGTCCGCCTCGGCCATCTCCTCTGCATCCGCGACGGCCCGGGCCGCACGGTAGATCGAGTCCCGCAGCTCGCGCGCCTCGCGGAGCAACTCCTCGTCCAACCCTGGCGGCCGCCCGCCCAGCCCTGAGGCGGCGAGCCACTCGGCCAGGTCCGACGGCCGGAGCAGCGAGTCCCTCGGTGTCGCCGTCTCGCGGGCCGTCACCGTCTTCGTGAACCGGAGACACAACGGCTGTGCCTCGGTGTCCGAGCGCCCGCCGCGTTCCCTCGCTGCCACATTTTCTCCGTCCGCCACGAGAACCACACTATCCGGTTCACTCGGACCCCTGCTACGGTTCGCGAACCACTTAAAGTGGTTCAACTCTTTGGAGGGTGCGATGACGCTTGTCCCAGCGGTGCCGGTGACCGGGTTCGGCACCGTAACGGCGATGTCCGACCTGCCGGCCGGGTTCGGCGAACGGTTCCAGAGCAACCGCTACGACCTGGGCGACATCTCCCTGCACGCCGTCTCGGGCGGTTCAGGGCCAGCGCTGCTGCTGGTGGGTGGCTGGCCGCAGTTCTGGTGGCAGTGGCGCAAGGTGATGCTCCCGCTCTCCGAGCACTTCACGGTGGTCGCGGTCGACCCCCGCGGAGTGGGACGCTCCGACAAACCGGAGACGGGGTATGACAGCGTCACCGCGGCACAGGACCTCGCCCGGCTCATGACCGCCCTCGGCCACGAGGACTTCCGGTTGGCGGGCCACGACGTGGGCATGATGCTCGCCTACGCCCTGGCCAGCGATCACCCCTCGCGCGTCACCCAACTCGTACTGGCCGAAGCTGCCCTGCCTGGCATCTCCGACGACCCGAGCGCCACGCCCGCGGCCACCCGCGCGGTCGAGGCCACCTGGCACTTCATGTTCAACCGGCTGCCGTCGGTCAACGAGAAGCTCGTCGAGGGGCGCGAAGACCTCTACTTTCGCGATCAGTTCGCCGCCAAGGGCGCCACACCCGATGCGATGCCCTCGGACGTCGTCGACGTCTACATCGAGGCGCTTCGCCAGTCCGGCGCGCTGCATGCCAGCTTCCAGTACTACCGGGCCCTGGATGTGACGATCACCCAGAACCAAGCGCGGACGCACACCCCTCTGACGATGCCTGTGCTGGCGGTCGGGGGTGCCGCCTTCCGCGGAGCCGGCGTCGCTGGCGACGTACGCCGCGTCGCCAGCGACGTGAAGGAGCTCGTGATCGAGGGATGCGGGCACTATGTGCCTGAGGAGGCACCCGACGCCTTCGTCTCGGCGCTCTTGTCGTTCTTCACACCCGCAGGCTCAGCGCTGAACTGACGCCCGAGGAATGCCGCCGTCCCCGCGCTGATCGCCGACGGGGCGTTGCCAACCTTGGGACTGGAAGCGCGCATGCTGAGGTGTCGGGTATTCGTCAGCCGAGACGTGTGCATGGCTTGATGGGGTGACGGAAAGTGGTCGGGGAGTCTCACTCTCTGCTGTTCGGCCTCGTCTTGTGACTGCGAGCTTCCGCTTACTCCAGATAGAGAGTTGCCAAGCGGGGCAGTCGGCGAGTCATTTCGTCATGGTCCTCGAAATCGAAGGTCCAGGTGGGGTCCAGCTCCGGGTAACGGATGGTGAAAGGGCTCGCAGGGAGTTGATCACCGGTCGCCGAGATATGGGCGTTCCAGGCGATGCCCAGCATGTCCTCACCCTCCAGGTCGACGCCGTCGACTGCGGAGGCTTGAACGACGGGCAGTTCTGCCAGGGCATCAGGATCAGCGACTACGCGCTCGAAGACCTCACGCCCCTGAGCGATCAGCCAGCCGCGGAAGTAGTCGAAGCCGTCGTCAGAGCACCCGCCGTTGGCAAGGTAGGCAGCGGCCCAGAGAGGATTGCTGTACGAGTCAACCATCAGGCCCCAAAAAACCTGCTCAGCTTCGATGATCTCCTCGACTGGCCGGGAGGCCAGCAGCGAGGTGGCCTCGCGAGCGACCACTTCGCCGTCGTTCGCGTTGGACGCCTGACTGCGGGCTGCCTCAATGAGCTGCCAGAACTGCTCCTTGTTCATGGAGGTAGAGCCTGCCACCTGGTACTGACATCGGGCCGGAGGCGGGAGCTTGGCCACCGGAGCAGCCATGTCGCTCCTGTCAGCGTGTGTGGTCACCAGGTGCATATCGACTCCAGGTTCCCTCGGCTTTGGTGACCAGGCGGGTGGCGGTCGCGCCGTGGTAGCCGAGTGCCTTCGCGATGACGGGGGCCGGGGTTTGGAGGACGAGCTGGCGGATCGTGGACGCTCTGTCTCAGCGGTGCTGTGCTTCGCGAGCGTGTTGAGCTGGGAGTCGAGTTGCTGCCCGAGGGGCGAGCAGCGGGCGTAGCCGATACGAATGTCCGCGCTCGGCGGGTCGGGGTCGGTGGGCGTCGGCGGTGGGGTGACGGCCCGTCAGGGTCGGCCCGGTGAACGGTCGGCGGGGACCGGCACCCGCAGCGCCTTCTTCAGCCGGGTACCACGGTGAAGCGGCGCTTGTGGTAGGCGGAGGTGACCGCGCCGGAGCATGAGCGGCACGGGTCACCGCGTCGTACAGGCGCCGCTCGGCCACGGTGCGGGACTCCGACACCTGCCGGGCCAGCACCGAGACGCCCGGCAGCAGTACCCGGTTCTTACGCAGCCACGTCACCGCATGGTCGAGCAGCGCCACCGGCCACTCGGCGTGCGTCCACACCCGCCCGTACAGAGAGATTCAACCTCCCGGCCCCATTTCCGGTCGGTGTACACCGTCGACCTGCGCTCGGGGTATCGCTTCACGCACGAGGAGTCCTCGATGCCGAGCTGCCGGACGAGATACTCAACGACCTCCCACGGCACCGCGAGCGGATCCCCTCCTAGGAACCGGACGAACCGGACGATGTAGCCGACCGTGCAGATCTGACCCGCCAGGCCCAGCCGGTGCGCATCCGTACAACGCCCGAAAGTCCATCGGCACGAGCCGGACCGTAGCCAGCGGCGACGACCAACCGGCGGCTTTCCGCGAACAACAGCAGCAGCCGCACCCGGTGTGCCAACCTCCCATGATCGTTCTCACCGGGCATTCCTGTACTGCAGCTACTCACACCCAGACCTCGACGACGCCCACTGGTACGCCGCCGACCCGCTCGCCGGCATGGATGCCCGGTACGACGGACAGGGCAACACCGTCACCGCCCGCACGGGCCGGGCGGACGTCGGCACGTTGCTCATCCGGCCCGACGGCCGTGTCGCCTGCCGCCTTGCCTACCGGGCAGGAAGCCGACGCCACCACGTTGGTGCGTGCGCGCTGGGCGCATGTTCGGCCGACCAGCCTGACCGCCCCTGACCACCGTATTAACAGTCGTCTCAGGTTCGCTCAGTAGGAAGCAGGCATCCAGATAAGCAACGCAACCCGTATGTAGGAGGCTAGTGATGGCAGTCGACGCAGCGCCGTCCGGGGAAGCGCCGGCCGGTCGGTTGGCAGGCCGGTGGGTGCCCTGGTTGGTGATCGGCTTGTGGCTGGTGCTGGCGGCGGGCATGGTGCCGCTGAGCGGAAAGCTGAGCTCGGTCACCACCGACAGCGCCGTGGACACCCTGCCGGCCAGTGCCGAGTCCACCAAGGTGGCGGCGCTGGACGACAGTCTGCCCGGCGGTGACAACAACACGTTCGTCTTCGTGTACCACCGAGCCGGCGGCATGACTGCCGCCGACCGCGCGACGGTCGAGCGCCACTACAACACCCTTGCCAAGCGGTACCCGCCGAAGGCGACGACTGCGGCCGACGAGGGAGACGAGGGCGACGAGAACGACGAGGGCTCGCCGGTGAGACCCTCCGCCGACCGCAAGGCGATGATGTTCACCCTCGAGGTGAGCACGGCCTACGGCGCACCGGAGGAGATCGTCGGCCCATTGCGTGACGCCGCCAAGGACCGCCCCTCCGGCCTGGAACTCGACGTGACCGGCCCGGGCGCGATCGACGGCGACATGGACGCCGTCTTCGACGGCATCGACGTGCAGGTTCTCCTCACCACCATCGCCGTCGTCACACTCCTGCTCATCCTCACCTACCGCAGCCCGGTGTTGTGGATCATCCCTCTGCTGGCCGTGGGCGCGGCCGCACTGACCGCGATGGGGACCGTCTACCTGCTCGTCAAGGGCTTCGGCATCGTGGTCAACGACCAGAACTCGGCGCTGCTGACGATCCTGGTGTTCGGCGTCGGCACGGACTACGCGCTGTTGCTCATCGCTCGATATCGGGAGTCACTGCACCACCATGAGAACGTCCGGGTCGCGATGGTCCACGCGCTGCGCGGCGCGGCGCCGGCCGTCGTCGCGTCCGCGGCCACCGTGGTCGCCGGTCTGCTCTGCCTGCTCGTCGCGGACCTGAACAGCACCAGCGGGTTGGGTCCGATCGGTGCGGCCGGCATCCTGTGCGCGCTGGTGGCCATGCTGACGCTGTTCCCGGCGGTGCTCGTGGTGCTCGGCAGACGGATCTTCTGGCCGGCCGTCCCGCGGTTCAGCACGGCCGTGGAGGAGAAGCCGGGGCTGTGGGGACGGCTCGGCGCCGCCATCAGCCGCCGCCGGTGGCTGGCGACGCTCGGCTCGCTCGGAGTCCTCGGCGTGCTCGCCCTCGGGCTTGCGGGCAACACGGGCGCCCTGCGGGAGCAGGACCAGTTCCTGTCCGCGCCGGAGTCGGTCACCGGCTTCACCGTTCTGCGCCAGCACTTCCCGGAGCTCGGCGGCCAGCCGATGACGGTCTTCACACGGCCGGCGCACCAGGAGCGGGTGCTCGACGTCGTCAAGGACACCCGCGGTGTGGCCCTGGCCATCCCGGAGCAGACCAGCGGTGGCTGGGCCAACATCTCCGTGTTCCCGAAGGACGCGCCGGACACCGCCGCGGAGTACGACACGATCAAGCGGGTGCGCACGGCCGTGCACGCGGTGCGCGGGGCGGAGGCGATCGTCAGCGGGCCGAGTGCGGAGAACCTCGACACCGAGGTGACCACCAAGCGCGACGAGAAGCTGGTGATCCCGCTGGTGCTCGCCGTCGTCCTGATCGTCCTCGGGCTGCTGCTGCGCGCGATCCTGGCCCCGCTGATTTTGATGGCCACCGTGATCGTCTCGTTCGCGGCAGCCTTCGGCGGCAGCGTGTTCGTCTTCGACACGATCCTCGGGTTCAAGGGTGTCGACTATTCGGTGCCGCTGCTGGCATTCCTGTTCCTGGTGGCGCTCGGCGTCGACTACAACATCTTCCTGGCCAGCCGGGCCCGGGAGGAGACCGTGCGTCTCGGCACCGAGAAGGGCATGCTCAAAGCCCTCTCGGCCACGGGTGGTGTCATCACCTCGGCAGGCCTGGTCCTGGCGGCCACGTTCGCGGTTCTCGCGACACTTCCGCTCGTGATGCTGATCGAGGTCGGGTTCCTGGTCGCCTTCGGTGTGCTGCTCGACGCCCTGCTGGTGCGGTCGGTCCTGGTACCCGCCCTCACTATGCTGATCGGCCGACGGATGTGGTGGCCGAGCCGGCTGTCGAGTCCAGCGGCAGAGCTGCCGGACGGGCAACAGCCGCGCGCCGACGACGAGGAGCCCGCGCTGCAACGGTGAGCGCGGCGGTACGAACGAGATCCGGGACGGGCCCCAGGCCCGTCCCGGATCTCGTTTATGGGCCCGACGGCCACTGCCCTTGGTCTTGCGCCACACGCCGGGGGTGGGGTCGGCGTGTGGCGGTGTCCTGCCTTTACGGTGGGCCGCGCGGGACCGTGCCCGAGGGGCGCCGTCCCCCGTTCTGCGCCGCGCCGCCGGGCGGGTCAGTGCGTCGTGGAGTCCTCCCCGGCGGTGAGCCGCGCGATCGGGGCGTGCGGGGCGGGTGGTGCCGCGGCCGGAAGGTCGACCCGAAGCAGCGCCCCACCGCGTGCGGAGCGGGCGACGCCGGCCCGGCCGCCGTGGGCGTCGACGACCCGCTGCACGATCGACAGTCCCAGACCGGATCCCGGCAACGCCCGGGCGCTGTCGGCACGGTAGAACCGGTCGAACACCCGCGGTACGTCGGCGTCGTCGATGCCCGGCCCGGCGTCGTCGACCTCGAGCACCACCGACGCGTCCTCGGCACGGAGCCGGACCTGGACCGGCTGGTCCGCGGGGGACCACTTGCCGGCGTTGTCGATGAGGTTGAGCACCGCCCGTTCGAGCGCAGCGGGACGCCCGCTCACCCACACGGAGGCTACGTCGAGCGCGACCTCGATGTCGGGCGCGCGGGAACGTGCCCGGGTCGCGGCGGCCGCCACCACGTCAGCGAAATCGAGCAACTCGGTGTTCTCGTCGCTGACGTCACCGCGCGCCAGGTCGGTCAGCTCGGCGACCAGGGTGCTCAACTCGGCCACCTGGGCGCCGAGATCGTTGAGCAGCCGGGTCCGGCTCGCCGCCGACAGTGCGCTGTCCAGGGTGCCGCGCCGATCGAGCCGGATCAGCAGCTCGACGTTGAGGCGCAGGCTGGTGAGCGGGGTCTTGAGCTCGTGGGCGGCGTCCTCGGCGAGCAGCCGCTGGGCCCGCCGGGAGTCCCGGAGCGAGGCGAGCATGTCGTTGATCGACTGAATCAGCCGCCGGATCTCCCCGCCGCCCTCGTCCGGGATGTCGGCGTCGAGATCCCGGGTGTGCGCGACACGTACTGCGGCGGCGGTCAGCCGGTCGATTGGTGCAAGGCCGGTCCGCGCCACGGTCCGCCCGACCAGGGCGCCGCCGACCACGCAGAGCAGCCCGATCAGCAGCATGCCGAACCCGAACTGGTTGACCGGGCTGTCGTCGGCGACCTGGGCCACCTGGACCGCGCCGTCCCCCGCCCGCAGCGTGTAGACGAGGTAGCCGTCCTCGTCGCTGTCGTTCGACTCCATCAGGTCGGCCGACGCGCCCCGCGCCACCCGCGCGGCGTGCTCGCTGACGGGGGGCAGCGCGGGCTGGCCGGCCGGCGTCCGGGTCGAACCGTCGGGCAGGATGACCCGCACCAGCCGACCGGATCCGGGATACGGCGGTAGCTGGACCTGCGCCAGACCGGCGCGCCGCGCGTTCGCCGCCAGGACGCGGGAGTCGGCGCGCAGCTGACTCTTGGCGCTGTCCTGCAACTCCCCGCCCAGTAGTTCGCTGGCCACCTGGAAGGCCACGAACACGCTGACCGCGATGGCCGTCGCCGCGATCACCGTCAGCCTGGCCCGCAGGGACCGTCGGCGCCACCATCGGATCAGCCGACGCGGTTCCCGGCCGGCGGGCCCGCTCACGGAGGAGTCTCCCGCAGTACGTAACCCAGGCCGCGCAGCGTGTAGATCAATCGCGGCTCACCCTCGGCCTCCATCTTGCGGCGCAGGTAACTCACGTACACCTGAAGGTTGTTGGCGGTGGCGCTCATGTCGAAGCCCCAGATCGCCTCGAACAGCGCGTCGCGGGTCAGGACCCGGGTCGCATTGCTCATGAGGACCTGTAGCAGGGAGAACTCGGTCCGGGTCAGGCGCAGCGGCCGCCCGCCCCGCCACGCCTCGAACCTGTCGGGATCGAGCCGGACGTCGGCGAACGACAGGATCTGCGACTCCTCGTCGGTCGGGGTGCGCCGGCGCAGCAGAGCCCGCACCCGGGCCAGCAACTCCTCGGTGGCGAACGGCTTGGGCAGGTAGTCGTCGGCGCCCGCGTCCAGCCCCGTCACCCGGTCGGAGACCTGGTCACGGGCGGTCAGCATCAGCACCGGCAGATCCCGACCCGCGGCCCGCAACCGCCGGCAGGTCTCCAGTCCGCCGAGCCGGGGCATCATCACGTCGAGGATCAGCAGATCCAGCGCGTCGCCGTCGGCCCCGGCGAACCCGTCGAGCACGGCGAGACCGTTGGCGACGGTGCTGGTGTCGTACCCCTCGACCTGGAGCACCCGCTCCAGCGACTCACGGATGGCCGCTTCATCATCCGCGATCATGATCCGCACGCCCGCCCGCCCCCTTCCAGTCGATGTTTTTGCCGCTCATTGTCGCCGATCAACCTGAGACCAGGCTTAGAGCTCCGCTGGGGGCCGCGCTCATGCTCTGCCGACTCTTGTTGATCTGCAGGCTGCGGATGGTGGTGAAGTCCCGGTGGACCAGGTCCGGGGCTTCGGCCGCAGCCGGATCGGGGACGGTGGTGCGGTGCCGGTGGCGCCACCGGCACCCTTTGGCTTTCGCTGTCCCGCATGGTCCGGGTGACTCGTTGGTGATTGGCCACCTCACCGTTGGTCTCGCGTAGCTTGGCGGTGATGCGCGGGACTCCACAGGTGCCGTCCGATTCCTGGTGTACTGCCCATGTTCGGGCGGCCAGTTGTGCGTCGGGCGGCCCGGTCGGCGACGTGCTGGAAGCGGTTCACCAGCGTGTCTCCCCGGCGAAATATGTGGCCGCCTTCTTCCGCAAGGCCGCGTTCTCCGCCTCCAGCGGTTCCGGCGACTGGGCCGTCTCCGGTGTCCGGCGTCCTCGCGGACGGCTTGCTCCGGCAACCCACACCCAGTTACGAGGCCCGTTGTCACCACCGTTCCCGGCACGGGGAGGGGGTGCCCTGCCGCTTCACCGGCCCGCTGGGCGATGCTGGGGTTCCCCATGACCCTCGGAACATGTGGGTGGAGCCGGTCGACCCGGGCCACCGGGCGGGGGTCCGGGGTGAACAACACGAAGGACGGGCGCGCCCGGACTGGGGGGACTCCGGGGCGGTGCCGGACGGATCCGGGCCGGCAGCGCGCCCGGCAGGATGGTCAGTACGTGAGCGGGCCCACACTGATGCTGAGCACCGGCACACCGTTCTCGTCCTCGTCCGCCTCGGCGTCGGACGAGTCGAGGTCGACTTCGACGCCGGCTGGTTCGAGTGCGTCCCGGACACGCTGTCTCATCGGCTCGCTCAGGTAGTTGTGGTGCAGGTCGAGCTTTCTGAGATGGGTCAGCGGCTGCCCGCTGAGCAGCGCCTCGGCGCCGGTATCGGTCAGCGTGCCGAGCGACAGGTCGAGTACGTCGAGCCCGGCGACGACGGGTGCGGTCCCCAAGGCCGCCGCGACCTCGTCCTGCATCTCGCTGTTGCGCAGGGCGAGGGTCCGCAGCCGGGGCAGCCGTTGTCCGGACAGGATCCCCGCGAGGTCGGTGATCTCGCCGTCACCCCCGTCCTCGCGCGCCCCCAGCCACAGTTCGAGATGCTCCAGCGCGGGTAGCTCGCTCTCGCCCACCCCGCGCAGGACGTGGCCGCGCAGCCCCGCGCTTTCGATGATGAGCCTGCGCAGCGCGTCGTGGCGTATGCGGGGGAACCTGAGCGGGTGCAGCCCTTCCATGTCGTAGGACTCACCGGCCCGGACCGAGAACTCCTCCAGCGCCGGATAGCTCGCGAGCAGCGGCGTGACGTCGGTCTGGCCGATCCGGGCGATCCGGCACTCCTCGTCGGTGATGTCGCCGAAGTAAAGGGATCGCAGCCCGGTCAGCCGGTCCCGTGCGCCCAGGAGCGCACTCATGACCTCATCGGGTTCGGTGTCCTCCGGGTCTCCCCAGATGCCGATGATCAGCGCACGGATGCGCGCGCTGTCCACGGCCGCGCACAGCCGCTCGAAGGTGTCCGTCCACCGCTCGTCGGCGGTCCCTCGCTCGTATCCGATCCGCCAGGCCACGGCGTCGGCCTCGGGCAGCACGACGCCGGCCGCGTGCCGCTCCTCGGGGAATGTGAAGGCAGGGAGCCCGTAGAGCTCGGTGAGGTGGTCGTCCTTGGTTCGCATGTGCTTGCCTGCTCCCGCCGTACGAGGTGTCCGGCGCGTTGAGCGCCCTTGTTCTGCACGACAGTTCTACAGCCGCAAGTGACAACGCCGAGACTCGCCCTTCCAGAGCGCCGGTCGCTTTTTTGGGGGCTGTACGGTGTCGGCTTCGAGCCGCGTTACTGACTGCCCGGCACACCTGGATATGCCTAGGAACTCCGTGCGCCACCCGCGACCGGCTGACCGTTTCACTTGCTCTGCCGGGCAGGGGCGAGCGAGGTCAGTCCCGTGTCGATGAGTCGGGCTGCGCGTTGGACGTCGGCGCTCACCATGTCGTGCAACTCCTCGGGAGCTTGAACGCGGCTCAGGTGTTTGCGTAGCGCCCGGAACTGGATGGGCCACAGGGCGAGCAGGGCGGTTGCGGCGATCTGTGGTTCAGGGTCGTCCGGGCTCATTTCGTTGCGCCGAGCCAGGACTTCAGCGGCTACGGCGATCTGCTGGTCAACCATGTCGCGCTGGTAGGCCCGCAGGGACGGAGTGGATCTGATCAGCATGCCGAAGCGCAGGAGCATGTTTTTTGCCTGGGCCAGGTCGTCCTGTTCGGCCAGCCAGGATGTGATGCCCGCCAGCTCGCCGGACAAGATCTGCAGCACGGCCTCGACCGGCCGCAGATCCGGATCGGCCAGCGTGGTCCGCAGGGAGTCCAACGTGGCCTCGCTCAGGTCCAGGACGAGGGACTCCTTGGTGGGGAAGTAGTTGAACACAGTCTTCTCCGACACCCCGCAGGCTTCGGCGATCTCGGAGACACGCACGGCGTCGAAGCCCCGTTCCATGAACATCTCGGTGGCCGTGTCCGACAGCTGCCGCCGCAAAAGCCGCTTCTTGCGCTCCCGCAGTCCCTCGGCGGCGGGTTCCGCGTCACGACGCAAGGCCGTCCAGTCCACAGTGCGCATGCTCATGGGTCCAGCGTAGTCCCGCACTCAATAAATTACTGTCGCTGTAAATTTACATTGACTGTAAGTATGCTGTGCTTGTCACCGAGGCGCGAGGAGCCCGCCATGAGCACCATCCACATCGTCCGCGACTACGCTCACCCGTCGCAGAAGGTCTGGCGCGCCGTGACCGACCCAGAACTGATCCCGCTATGGACGGCCACCGGCGCCGGCGCACGCCCGGAGGGCTTCACGGCCACGGTCGGCACCACGTTCAAGTTCATCGCGAAGCCGAAGCCGGGGTGGAGCGGCGTGGTGCTGTGCGAGGTGTTGGAGGCACGGGAGCCCTCGCTGCTGCGCTACTCCTGGCAGGACGAGGGCGGCGGCGAGGTGACGGAGGTCGCCTACCGACTCGCGCCGCACGGCGGCGGGACACGTTTCACCTACCACCACACCGGCTTCACCGGCACCGGAGGATTCTTCATGGCCAAGATCCTCGGTACCGTCCGCACCAAGATGCTCACCAAGGGCCTGCCCGCCGTACTGGACGACCTCGACGACGACGGCACCCTGCGCCCGGACAGCACCCTGCGCCCCAGGCGGCTCTAGCAGGGCTGGGACAGAACCCACTGAATGGCGGGCACGTACGCAGCTCACCGTTCGCGGCCTCCACACCACGGCCGGGAACACGGGACTTCCTCAGAGCATCCCGGAGGGTGCTTCGTCGATGCTGAGCAGAAGTACGCCGTAGTCCTCTTCTACGACGTGGGAGGTGAACTGGACGTGCCGCGACCCCACCGCGAAGTCCCTCCAGTACCGCTGCAACGGGTTGGAGCTGTCCAGGCCGGTGGATCCGTGCAGGTCCAGCAAGTCCTCCATGGCGCTACGACATTCCCGCACCGCGGCGATCAGATCCATTCGGAGCCGCGCCCGCTCTTCGGCCGCAAGCACCTCGCCGGGCTGCGTGGCGTCGACCGCGGCGGCGATCCCGAGCATGCGCCGTTCAGCGGTGTCTATCTTGTGCGCGGCGACGGCGAGGTTCCTCCGGGCGCCGGGAGAGTCGGCCAGCGTGGGGTGGGCGGGGTTCGGCGACGTCCGCTTGGCAAGGACATCGACCACGATGTCGAGAGCGCCGCGCGCGGCACCCCATAGGGGAGCGAACAGCGTGACCGCTGTCGCGATGTTGGATGTCGCAACGGCGATCCGGGGCAGGTCGAGCCGGTGAGAGTCGGGGATCCACACGTCGTCGCCGACGAGAGTGTGGCTTCCGGTGCCGCACAGCCCTGCCATGTGCCAGTCCCGGTCGATGGTCAGATCCCGGGTGCGGGCCAACACCGCAAGGGGCTGCGGCGGGCGGTCACCCTCCCCAGGGAGTTGCACGGAAAGTAGCGCCCACTCCGCTAGTTCACATCCCGAAGCGTACGACCATCGGCCGGAGATGCGCAGACCGCCGGGCTCACGGACGGCCGTCCCCGGTCGAGCGGACGCGCACGCCACGCTGTCGACATCGCGAAACGCATCCGCGTACGCCTCGTCGGACGTGCCGATCTGCAACACCCGCTTGGCCTCGAGGTTCGTGGCCGCGACCCACGCCGTCGACGGGCAGCCCCGTCCGAGCTCAGCCAGGAACCGGACCTCGTGCTGAGGTCGGCCTCGATCCCTCCATCGGCTCGGCGGACGCCCAAGGCGAACGCGCCCGCAGCCCGAGCGGCGGCGGCACTCACGCCGGTGATCCGCCGATCCCGCTCGGTCGCGGCGGCTTCGACCGCTGCTTGCCTCGCCGCCGTACGAGCGGCATCCAGCAAGGGAACTGACGCGCCGTCAACACTTCTCGTCGTCATGCGCCACGCAACGTTCCATGATCTACATCTATTCCTCGGGCTGCACTGGTTGTCGGCGCACGAGCAGCCGGCCTGCTCACCGGGCAGCACGTGCTGAGATCCCACGCTTCATCCGACAGGTCACTCGGGTACGGCTGCCGGTCAGATGGCCGCGTTGGTGAACGCAGCCGCCCGCACCCCCCGCTTCCATCGCGGGGGAGCGGCGTATGAGTGGTATGGCGCCGTATCTCTTTGTGGTGCTGTTGCTGCGCGTGCGTGATTTCGTCCCGGTGCGTTCGCGCCATCGAACGGTCCGTCCGGCCGATCCAGCGCACCCGCCCTCCGCGAGGAGATTCCCCCGCACACCAACCTGGAGCCCCAGTCGTTGGATACCCACGATCGAGTAGTGCCGCTGTGTCGCGTGAAGAGCAGTCAGCCCCGTCGGCCGGCAGTCGGTGTTTCGCCGAAGCGCTTCTTGTACGCCTTGACGAAGTGGCTGCCGTCCGCGAAATGCCAGCGGGCGGCCACTTCGGACACGGTCAGGCGCGTGGAGACGAGCTCCGCCCGCGCGCGATCGAGGCGTCGTTCACGGACGTACGCCATGACCGACGACGCCGCCTGCTGGGCGAAGACACGGTAGAGCGTGCGGACCGACACCCGGAGCGCGTCCGCGATGACTCGGGGGTTCAGGTCCGGATCGTCGAGCAGCCGGTCCTCGATGTACGCCCGCGCCGCTTCGAAGAGCGCCGGAGTGAAGTCCGCGTCATCCACGACCTGGTCGTTCACCAGCCCTTGGAACAGCGCGGCTGTCGCGTCCCGCGCCGCCGTGGCGGCCGCGGGCCCGAGCTCGTCCGACAGCTCCGCGAAGAGACGGAGCTGGCCAAGGAGCAACCGTGCGGCGGGAGACGCCTGATCGGCGGTGACGGCGAGGGTGTTCGACGGGAAACGGAGGGCGCTCGCGGGCACGCCCACCACGACCGCTCGCGTATCCCGGGCGTACTCGAAGTCCCAGGGTTCCTCGTTCCTGCGGATGCACAGGGCTCCGGCTCCCACCCTGGACTGCCGTTTCCGCGAGGCGAATCGCAACTCGCCGCTGAGCATGATGTGAGTGACGATCATGGACTCGAGGTGGCCGCCAGGGCCACCGGTGTCCCCGGCGATCGCGTCGCTGTACTGGTCCTCGATGGAGACGTCGAGTATTCGCTGGGTCCGGATGCGGACCCGGTACGTCCCTTCGTTGTGCCGCGGCAGCATCAGCGGGGGCGCCGGTAACGACTCGCCCCCCTGGCGGCGCCATTCGCTGAGCAGTACATGGTTCCGGTTCTCGTCGGCGTAGGGCACGGCGATGTCGACGGCTGGTGGCGAGGCGGCGCCCACCTGCCAGGACGATGTGCTGACGGTGCTGTCCACCGGCGCAGCGTACATGTGCGGCCTGCGAGTCCCGGGCGTGGCAGAAAAATACAAGCCCGAGTGGCACGCCGGAACAAGACGCCGACGGCCGGAGCGAGCGAGAGTGGCCGCAACGGGCCCTTCGGGGGGCCGGTCTCCGCACCGGAGCGCGCGCTGCGATGCGCATTTCTTCAGCCACTGCGCCACTGAGCCACTGGAGCACGTCTCATGACCGATTCCGCGGTCTCCCTCTTCGAGAAGCTCGTCCACGCCGACCCGCCCGGCGACGTACCCGTACTGTTCGACACGGCCTGTGTGATCGGCGGCAGCATCGCGGGTCTCCTGGCGGCACGGGTGCTCTCCGACCGCGCACGCCGGGTCGTCGTCATCGAGCCCGACGACGTCTCGGCGGAAACCGGGCCGCGTCCCGGAGTGCCCCAGGACCAGCAGGTGCACACGCTGCTCCCGGCCGGCCATCTGTGGTTGGAGCGGTGGGTTCCGGGGTTCACGAAGGAAGCGCAGGACCGGGGCGCGTGCTTGGTGCCCGGCAAGGGGGTCACCTCCATCGACGGCGTGCCACAGGCGCCTGACGGTGAGGACCACCGGCTGCTCGCGATCGGGCGCCCCCTGCTGGAGACCCTGATCCGGAACCGGGTCACGTCCCTCCCCAACGTGTCCGTCCTGCGGGGGCGGGCGACCGGACTGCGCTACCGCGACGACGCCGTCAGCGCCGTCAGCGCGGTCTGCTATGTCGTGACCGACGGCGGGGATCACGGCGACGATGGCACGGGGGTGCTCGACGCGGACTTCGTCGTGGACGCTATGGGGCGCTCCAGCAGGCTGTCCAGCTGGCTCGGGCAGGACGGCTACGACCAGCCCGGGCTGGAGCGGCTGGAAGCCCCCATCAACTACGCGACGGCCCTGTTCGAGCGGCCGGCGGACGTCGCCGACCTGGAGGCTCCCGGCGCCCTGGCGCTCTTCTCGCCGGAGTACCCCTCGGGCGGGGTGTCCGTCGCGGCGGCGAATCCGATCGAGGACGAACGGTGGATCGTCATGCTGATGGGGTACGGCGACAGCCGGCCCGGCCGGACGGTCGACGCCTTCCGCGAGGCGTGCGCCAAACTGCCCTCGATCTTCACCACGGCCACCGCCAGCGCCGTCATCGGCGACGTGGTGACCTACCACCAAGCCGAGTCCCGACGACGCCACTTCACCGACGTGAGCCGCTTTCCCGCACGCCTGGTCAGCGTGGGGGACGCCGTGGCGTCGTTCAACCCGATCTACGGCCAGGGCATGAGCTCCGCCGCGCTGCACGCTTCCTGCCTGGCCTCCTACCTCGGCGGTGGCCCCGACCTGGGCTCGGTGGCCCATGAGTTCTTCCGTCTCCAGCAGGTGGTCGTGGACGCCGCCTGGGCGGTCTCAGCCGGGGGTGACGCCGCCCGCCTCGACGCCCGGGACGGCACCGACGTGCCGGAGGACATCGCGCGGCAGCGGTGGGCCGTGGAACAGATCACGGCCGCCACTCTCCTCGACGGGAACGTCACGCGCGCGTTCAACAACGTCTCCTACATGCTGCGCCACACCGCCACTCTGGCCGACCCGGCACTGTTGGCGAGGGCGGTCGCCGCCAACCAGACAGCAGCCACGGCCACGTGATCAGAGCATGCGCGGAGGTGTCTCCAGTGACCGATGGACGCGATGTCCGCAATACGGCCGAGACCTATGCGACGCGCGTCCGGCTCTGGCCTCGTGCTATCGCACGGCGGAGCGTTCGGTGGGGGGCCGCCGTCTGCGGCCGCGGCGGGCATCCCACCGTGGACGGCCGTCCTCACCGACCCGACGGGCCAGGCCCCTGGCGGATCAGCCCGCACGGGAGGCAGCAGCACGGTGAGGGCCGCCAATACGCCTTGGCTGAGCGGGGCGGGCCCTCGCCGGAAGACCCACCGCACGAAGCACCCACCCCCCTGGCTGCGCCGCCCTCCTGTATGCGCGGCTAGGCCGTGTTTTGAAAGTGGGCTTTGTCCTTCGTCCCACAACGTGATGATCTAGGTGTGGGGCGAGGGGATGTTTCTGACGAGCAGTGGGCGGCGCTGGCGCCGTTGTTGCCAGTGATGGTGTTGGGCAGGCCGCCGGTGGATCGACGGAAGCTGATCGACGGGATCCGCCGGCGGGTGCGGACTGGTGCTCCGTGACGGACACCTGCTGCGTGGCCAGTGGCGAGTCCAGGCCGGGCACCCCGGATGTCTCCAGCCCGATCAGCCGGCCCGCCTCGATCACGTTCGCCCGGCGGCCGACGACGAGCACCAGGTCGGAGAGGATCAGCTCCAGGTCGGGTGTGACGTCGAGGATCACGCTGCCCCGCTTGACGGACTCGACGGTGACCCGGCCGCCCTGGCCCTCCTGCACCGCGCCGACGGTGCCGCCGTCGGCGACGGTGACCAGGAACGTGCGACCCACCAGGCCGGGCAGCGCGGGGCGCTCGTCGGCGTCCAGGCCGCTCCGGCCGCGCGTGCGCTCCCACAGCTCGCGCGACGCGTCACGCAGGTTGATGCGCAACATCATCGGCATGATCTGGCTGGCGTAGAGCACGATCGTGATCAGGCCGAACAGGTAGCAGACCGTGTAGGCGGTGGCGACGTTGCCCTGGTACTCCGTGATCTGGGCCGGGGTGAGGCCGGACAGCGACAGCTTACCGATCGACTCGGTGGCCGCGCCGGCCAGGATGCCGGACGCCGTCCCGACGTCGAGGTCGAACCACTTGGCGAGGCCGAGGGCGATGCCCAGCACACAGACCAGCTCGATGCCGCACAGTGCGAAGAACCGCAGGCTCCCGCGGTTGAGGTTGCGGAAGAACTGCGGTCCGGCCATGTAGCCGAGGGCGAAGATGAACAGCGCGAAGAAGACGGTCTTCACGTCGTCGGAGACCTTGGCCCCGGTCCAGGCGCCGAGCAGCAGGGAGACGATCAGCGTCCCGCAGACGCCGCCCAGGGTGAGGGGCCCCACGCGCAGCTTGCCGACGAGGTAGCCGAGCGCGAGGCCGGCGAACAGGACGAGTGTGGGATTGTCCTTGAGTACGCCCACGGCGGCTCAGGGGGTCTCGGGCGCTGGCGCACGGTCATTGATGGACATAGGCGGAAAGTAAGGGCATCCTGCCTGTCCCACCACGCGAGCCCGGCGTGCCTCGTCCGGCCGGCGGGGACGCCACACCCCGCCCGAGGGGGCGGCCGCGCCCTCTCAGGGGCACGTGACGGCCTGACCGGCCCAGGCTCGGACTCTCCTCGTATCCGACGGGACCTGTTGACGCATTGGTCCAGACCTTCTACGTTGTGGGCGCCTGGCCGAGGCGGCACCGGGCCCTGCTCCGGCCCTCCTCGTACATCGGCTGCCCTTGTCCGGGCACGCGCGCGCACGGTTTGTCTCGCCCCTGTACCACCCCACCACGACAGGGAGAGCCATGTTCCACAGGCGCACACCATCACGCGGAAGAAGACCGGGACGCGGGAACGCACCGCTGCCCGCCAGGAGGGCACCACGGCCGTCCAGCGTCGGCTGCGGACGGTTACGGCGGCGGATCGTCGCCCTGGGGGCCGTACTGCTCCTGCCGCTCGGGGCGCTCACCGCCCTCGCGGCACCCGCCCAGGCGGCCGGAGGACTGACGGCGACCTTCACCACCCAGGACAACGGGTCCTGGTGGAAGGGAACGTACGTCGTCCGCAACAGCGGTACGGCCGCGGTCAACGGCTGGACCCTGGAGTTCGACCTGCCGGCCGGGGTGACCCTGACCGGCAACTACTACGGCGACGCCACCGTTTCCGGGCGCCACGTGACCGTGAAGAACGCCTTCTACAACGGGAACGTCCCGGCCGGCGGCAGCACCGAGCCCTACAGCTACTGGTTCACGGCGACCGGGGCGATCGGGACTCCGACCGGCTGCACGGTCAACGGCGACAAGTGCGACGGCAGCCCCGACGTCCCGCCCACCGCCCCCGGCACACCGAAGGCGACCGCGGTCACCGCGCGCTCGGCCGCGCTGAGCTGGACCGCCGCCCAGCCGGGCGACCACACCGTGGCCTCCTACGAGGTGCAGAGCGGCTCCGACACCGTCGCCACCACGAGCGGCACCTCGGCGACGGTCACCGGCCTGACCCCGGCGACGTCGTACACCTTCACCGTCCGGGCCAAGGACACGCGCGGGAACACGGGCCCGGCCAGTGCCCCGCTGACCGTCAGGACGGTGGACCCGTCGACCGACCCGACGCCGCCGACCGCGCCGGGCAGCCTCCGCTCCACCGGCAAGACCGCCTCCGGCGTCAGCCTGGCCTGGAACGGGTCCACCGACAACGTCGCGGTGGCCGCCTACGACGTCTACCGCGGCGGCACGCTGGTGAAGTCCGTCGGGGCGGACACCACGACGGCCACGGTGGACGGGCTCTCCCCGGCCACCACCTACACCTTCACCGTCAAGGCCCGGGACACCGCCGACAACTCGTCGGCCGCCTCCAACGCCGTGAGCGTCACCACCGACGACGTGGCCGGTACGGGCAAGCAGCTCAAGGTGGGGTACTTCGCGCAGTGGGGCATCTACGGGCGCCAGTATTTCGTGAAGAACCTCGACACCTCCGGCTCCGCGGCCAAGCTCGACGTCATCAACTACGCCTTCGAGAACCTCGACCCCAAGAACCTCACCTGCCAGGCGGGCGTGACCAAGGGCGTCTCCAGCAATCCGCAGGACCCCGACGAGGGCACCGGCGCGGGTGACGCGGACGCCGACTACGCGCGCCCCATGTCCGCCGCCCAGTCCGTCGATGGGGTCGCCGACGACGGCTGGGGCAAACTGCGCGGCAACCTGAACCAGTTGAAGAAGCTGAAGGCCAAGTACCCGAAGCTGAAGGTCGTGGTGTCGCTCGGCGGCTGGACGTACTCGAAGTTCTTCTCGGACGCCGCCGCCACGCCGGCCTCCCGGAAGAAGCTCGTCGAGTCCTGCATCGACGTGTGGATCAAGGGCAACCTGCCGGTCTACAACGGCGCCGGCGGCCCCGGCACCGCGGCGGGCATCTTCGACGGCATCGACATCGACTGGGAGTGGCCGGGCTCGGAAGGCCACCCGGGCAACCACTACGCCGCCCAGGACAAGGACAACCTGACCGCCCTGCTCGCCGAGTTCCGCAAGCAGCTCGACGCGCTCGGCGGCGAGCACAAGCTGCTCACCGCCTTCACCCCGGCCGACCCGGTGAAGATCGCGGCCGGCTGGGACCTGAGCCGGATCTTCGACTCCCTCGACTACGCCGACGTGCAGGGGTACGACTTCCACGGCGCGGGCAGCGACAACTCCTGGGAACCCAAGCGCACCGGTCACGGGTCCAACCTCTACACCGACGCCCAGGACCCCTACCCGTTCCACTTCAGCATCGAGAACGCGATCAAGACCTATCTCGACGCCGGGGCCAACCCGCGCAAGCTGGCGGTGGGCTTCCCCTTCTACGGTCGCGGCTGGCAGGGCGTCACCGACGGCGGCGTCGCCGGTGAGTGGCAGGACGCAGGCGGCGCCGCACCCGGCCAGTTCGACACCGAGGCCGGGGTCCGCGGCTACAACAACCTGATCACCAGCTTCCCGTCCATGACCGTCCGCCACGACGAACAGTCGGTGTCGACGTTCGGCTACACCGGTCCGGGCGGCCAGTGGTGGTCCTTCGACGACGCCTGGTCGATCGGGAAGAAGACGGCCTGGATCAAGTCCAAGGGGCTGCTCGGCGGCTTCGTCTGGGAGATGTCCGGTGACACCCCGAACGGCCAGCTGATGACCGCGCTGGACAGCGGTCTGAAGTAGCCGACACGGCCCGGGACCTCCGGGCCGCGCGAGACCTCCGGGCGGGCCGTCGACGGACGGCCCGCCCGGAGCGCCGCCCGGCGGCAGTCGGCCGGCCTCCCGGCTCCGGTCGTCGGCGTGGTCAGCTGAACGTGTTGCAGCTGGCGACGCGGCCGGAGCGGTAGCCGGTGGTGAACCACTGCTGGCGCTGGCTCGCGGAGCCGTGGGTCCAGGTGTCGGGGGTGACCTTGCCCTGGTAGCGCTGCTGGATGCGGTCGTCCCCGACGGCGGCGGCCGCGTCCAGCCCGCGGTTGATGTCGTCCTTCGTCAGATCGGTGATCAGCGGCTTGCCGCTCTTGGGGTCGGGGGTGGTGGTGGCGTGGTGGGCCCACACTCCGGCGTAGCAGTCCGCCTGCAACTCGAGTTTCACCGAGCCGCTGTCCTGGCCCTTCCCGCTGCCGCGGGAGATCGTTCCGCTGAGGTCCTGGAAGTGGTGGCCGTACTCGTGCGCGATGACGTAGGCCTCGGCGAACGGGCCGCCCTGGGCGCCGAACTTGCTGCTCAGGTCGTCGAAGAAGCCCAGGTCGAGATAGACCTTGTCGTCGGCTGAGCAGTAGAAGGGGCCGACGTCGGACGTCGCGCTCCCGCAGCCGGTGTTCACACGGCCGGTGAACAGGTACGTCGGGGCCTGCTGGTAGGGCTTGCCGGCGGCTGCCCCCGTCTGCTTCCAGAACGCCTGCACGCTGTCGACCACCGCGACGATCCTGCACTCCTCCTTGCGGTTGGCGTCGGCACCCGTCCGGCAGTCCGCCGCGAGGTCCCTGGCCGACGTGCCGGACGAGGACGTGTCGCCGCCGCCCGAGCTGAACATGCCGGGGTCGACACCCAGGAGCACGGACGCGACCACCACCACGAGGCCGACCAGTCCTCCGCCGATGGTCTTCCCACCGCCCGGGATCCCGCCAAGACCACCGCCCCGCCCGTCCGTGACCTCGGACGTGTCCAGAGCAGCATCGTCGTCGAATTGCATACGTTGACCCTCTCTCGAGCAGCACGCCGGGCCGCCCCGCGTCGCCCCGCTCGCCTACCCCGTACGACACCGTTTCCATCCCGCCCTCTTCCTGCCCCCTGTCCCAGCTCAGGGCTCAGGGCTGAGGGCCCAGGGGTCAGACAGGGCCGGGCGCACCGCCGGTGCGCTGCTCCAGTCGCCACAGGGTCCGGAAGAGCCCTTGCTCGCGGGTGAGCTGGGCGTACGTTCCCTCCTGGACCAGACGGCCCTGGTCGAGAACGGCGATCCGGTCGGCCACAGCAACGTTGGCGAGCCGGTGTGTGATCAGCAGGACGGCCCTGTCCTTGGCCAGGTCCCGCAGGCCGGTGAACACATGGTGCTCGGCTCGGGCGTCGAGGGCGGCTGTGGGCTCATCCAATTCAGCATCCGCCGGAAGCCCCGTTCCTGGCCGTAGGCCGCATCGGCGGTCACCCAGGCGATCGGCAGCGCGGAGTCGAGTGCCCTCAGCACCATTGCCCGCGCCAGTTCGGGCTTCGTCGCAAAGAACCTGTCCTCAGGAATTCTCGCCGTGCGACACCGATCCGGGTCATCGGTCCAGGACCTGGGCAGATACAGCTCCCGGTCCACCAGAGCCCGCCCCCTCACCGAGGCACGGGCGGCGGACACGCCGATCTGGCAGTTCTCTGTGCGGCCGGCTGTCCCCGGGTATTGGCGCTGCACTCCGGCTGAGACCGTGCCTTTCTTCAGGAAGCCGGTGTCGTCCACGATCAGGACACCGTCGGGTCGGCCGAGCCGATCGGCGACGTAGTCCTGCAGGTCATCACGGATCTCGTCTGGATCCCACTGGCACCACGACAGCAGCCGCTGCAAGCCGTACGGGGTGGCATGGCCTGCGTGCTCGGCGAGCTGCCAGCTGTTCCTCCGGCCCACCGGGCCGAGCAGCCCACGCACATAGTCCTGCATCCGACGCCGCGGCTCGACGCGGCGAACCGCTGGCCCACCCGCAACAGCAATGACTGCAACTCGGCGGCCCACAGCCCTGCTTCGCTATCCAGCTCCATGGCAGGCTCAACGCATCTCGATCGGGTGAGTCACGAACCACCACGAGACTCTAAACAGGCATGCTGACCAGGGAAAATGGAGAAGCGCAACTGGAGTACTAGGCACACGGGAACCGGCCCGTACAACGGTGTGTAGCAATGGCAGTTCGGGGCATGCATCGCCTTTTGTGCCGCATGCGGTGTGCCGGTCGCACCGCTCCGCCGTGGCTAACCGGGAGACGAGAAAAGGGCGGCCCCTCCATCCGTTGTTCCGAACCAGCGGGACACCGGGCGGAACGCTGTGCGCACCGCGGAGCGCGCCCGCCCAAACACCAAGTCCCCCTATACATGGCTTGCACACAAGCGGCACCCGCAGGCATCAGGGCCTGCGGCCGCCACTCACTCACGTCAGTGCCGTGTCAGCGGGATGTCGCACTTGATGACGGCCTGAGTCGCGTCGCACTTTTCGAGACCCGTAACCTTCACCCAGTACTTGCCCCTGTCGAGCAGGCGGAACTTGCTGGCGAAGCTGGAGATCCTGCTCCCGGCCGTGGTGGTCACCCAGTTGTACATCGCCGAGCGCTCGCACACCTGGCTCCAGTCAGGGCCGGAGGTGCGTTCGTCGTCCCAAAAGCGCGAGGACGGCGGGCAGCGGCCCGTGCTCGATCACCTCCGTGGCGATCCGTTGCAGCCGGGGCTGGTGGTGGCCGGTGTGGGCGCGCAGCGCCTCGAAGGCGGAGCTGCGGGGGATGTTGCGACGGGCGGCAACGATCCCCCATGAGGATGCGGCTGTGCAGGACGATGTGGAGCTGGCTGTTGACCGTCAGGCCGAGGCCATGGCCGCGATCATCTCAGGTGGCGGTCGGCTGTTCGTCGGACGGGAGCGCCGGGATGGGCCCGAGACCCAATTGCTCGGCCACCGACTCGAAGCATGTTCGCACGTCGTCTCGGGCGACGTCTGTGGCCCGGGCGGCCCGTCCGGGAAGTCGGAGACGGCGGATGCGTTGTGGGGCGACGTCGATGCCGAGTTCCACGAGGTCGTGCACGCGGCGCAGGCGTGGCGGCTCCCGGTGCTCCGATGCGTGCATCACCTTCAGGGTGACGAAGAGGCAGGGTGAGTCGGCGGCTGCCCACCAGCCCCGCCATGTCGCAGAGGCATCGATGCTTTCCGCGAGGTGCTCGACGGCGCGTTCGTAGACGGGTGGAATCGTGATGTCCGAGTCGAAGCGGACGGTGAGCCATCCCGGCCGTACCTCCGTTGCCGAGTCCGGTTCGGAGTCCGGTTCAGAGTCCGGGAGACGTTCGGCGAAGTCCAAGACGTCCCGGGCGGCCTCCAGCAGGAGATGCGCTTCCTCGACGTCCCAGGCGCGGGTCCGATACGCGGCCGGGTTGTCCAGAATTCGGAGATATATGCTTCGGTCGGCCGCCACTACGGCGGACGCTTCCGCTTCGGTCAAAGGGGCGCCCGCCTCGTCCGCCCGTCGGCGTACATCGCAGACGTAGCCTTTGAGGAGTTCCTGGAACGCTGCGACCTCCGTCTTCTCCTCGCCCAGCAGAAGTTCCCGCAATTCGTGGACGGTCGCTTCGTCGGCGCATCCTTCCAGTTCATCGATCGCCGCCCAGAAGCGGAGTTCTTTCACTGTGTCTCCTTCGGGAGGCGGTGCCGTCCCGGTTCTGCTTCGGGAGGACGGCTCCGCCTGGATGACCTGCGCTCAGCGGCAACTCTTGAGCTGACCCGGTGGGCAGTGTCCGTGGTGGGCGACATACTTCATGACCTTGGTGGCTTCCCAGGCCCTGGCGTTATACCAGCCCTTGCCGCGCCAGACCATTTTATAGCTGCAGGCTTTGTTGTAGTACCGCTGGCAGCTCTTGATCTGGGAAGCCGGCCTGCTCTTTCCCGCGCGGGGCTTGCCGGAGCGCAGAAGTAGACCGGGACGTCCGTGTGATGGCGAAGCTGTGATGGGCGGCCGCCTCGGAGCCCTGGTTCCAGGTCAGGGACTGCTTGAGGTGTGGTGGCAGCCTGTGTGCGGCCTCCGTCAAGGGCGTCTCGGACGCTGGCCTCGGTGTGGTCGGTGGGCAGGGGAGAGGAGCATCACGTAGCGCGTGCTGCTGAGTTTTCACCCACCCCAGCGGCGGTCTCGGGCCCGGGGCGCCCAGAGCGATGACCCGCGCCAGAACGGCCTCAGGCCTTCGGCGGGCCGTCCAGGAGCGTCACGCCGTACTGGGCCAGCAGGTCGGTATGGTCCGTGTCGTGACGCGCGTCGGCGGAGCCGACCGACCGGAAGTAGCCCTCGATGGCCCCGGGGTTGTTGATCTGCAACACCTCGGCCGTCGAGGTGATCGGCTGGAAGGTGTGGGGAACCAGGCGGGGGCCGAAGACGTAGGTGCCCGGCCCGGCGTCATGGACGTCACACTCGTCGAGTGAGGCCGATCCGACCCAGAACCGGACGCGGCCGGACAGGATCACCCAGCTTTCGTCCTCCCGGCTGTGGCTGTGCAGGGGCGGCGCGTCCGACGGGCGCATGGTCATCCGCAGCACGGTAGCCACACCTTCCGTCTCGGAGGTCGACACGACCTGCTCCTGGACGGTGTCGTAATAGCGGTAGAGGGTGCCTTCGCCAGGGTTGCGCACGAGCGGGAAGCTCATGTGAGTTCTCCTCTGCTGTGGGTCGAGCACGAGGGATGACCAGGTCGCCGGGGCGGTCGCCGGGAGGCCACCCGACAGACCATTTGGTTGACTGTTGAATTATCTCCCGCGGTGAGGGGCGGACGCCAGGGTTGGGATCCCTTTGGCTCGATTTCGGTGCCCTCGCGCCGCAGGTGGAGTGCGGGAGCCGACGCGGAGCTTGGTCCGAAGAACTCGGGGGCGCCGCAACTGCCCGTTGCTCGACTGGTTGAGGGGGTTAGCTTGTGGCCGCAGTGAGCCGGCATGCGGCCATGTGAGACCGGGGTAAGGGGCATCATGAGCACAGCCGTGACCGAAGCACAGGAGGTTGCGCCGCAGACGCAGATGGCGTGTGGGGCTTCTGTTCGTTCTGGCGGCGGTCCTGGGTATCGCGGCCGCGATGTGCGCGGGGCTGGCCAGTTCTGAGAGCGTCGCCCGGCTGTGAGTGCAGGCGCAGTTGGCGCGGGACGGTTCTGCCCGCGTCACCGAGGTCATCGACTATGACTTCGGCACCGATTTCCGACATGGCATCTACCGCGACGTCCCGGGGCTGGACGCCGAGGACGCCAAGGACGCCGAAGTGACGGTCACCATGGACGGCAAGCCCGTCTTCCATGAGGTGGTGCCCTACGGCGGGAGCGGCGGCGAGACCCGCATCCGTATCGGCGATCCCGATCGCACGGTCTGCGGCTCGCACCGTTACCGCGTCGTCTACCGCCTCCCGACGTCGCGCCAGGCGGAAAGCTCGCCTGGAACGCCGTCGGCACCGGCTGGGACGTCCCACTCGACGACGTAGAACTGCACGTGACCGGCGCCCACGCCTTCGACGACCCGGGCTGCGTCAGCGGACGGCGGGCGTCCCGTACGGCGTGCGACATCGACCGCCCCCGGCCGGGACACCTCGCCGCGACGTTCGACCACCTCGACGCCTGCCATGGGGTCACTGTGGCCGCCACTTCCGGCGCTGCCCTGGCCACGGCGCCCACCGTGCCCGTCGAGCCGACCGGAGCCGTGCGGGGACACGGTCGGCCGGGCCTCCTCCAGGTGTTGTTCCTGACGGCCGGCGCCGTGCTGCTCGGTGGATTCCTGGCCGAGTGGTCGCAGTGGCTGGCGGGACGGGAGCCGCTCTGGAAGAACGACCCGACGGCCTCCACCGCGAGCTCCGGCGGCTTCGGCGGCCCCACGCGTCGTGTGGATGTCACCCGTCTCGCCGCCCTTGCCCCCGACACCTCCGCCCCGCCCGCACAACTCACCCCCGCACAAGGCGGATACCTGCTGAACGGTGTCAATCCCCGCTACCGCACCGCCTGGTTGCTGACCGCCGCCCAGGACGGTCACCTCGCGCTGGACGGCAACGAGTCCCACCCCACCCTGACCCGCAGCACATCGCGACAGGAAGTGACCCGTGACGACGAAGACGTACGGGAGGTGCTGGACCGAATGTTCGCCGGACGGGACGCGGTGACCCTCGGCGTCTCCTACGACCGGCGCTTCACGGAGGGCTGGGACCGGATCGGCCTCGTCATGAACCGGTGGTCCCACGAGAGCGGCCTGGTCGACCGCCGGTCGGCGGCCCTCAGCTCCAAGCTGAGCAGCGCGGCGACAGTTCTCCTCCTGGTCGGGCTGATCGGTGTGGTCGTCGCGGGGATCGGCGCGGGCCGTCCGTGGAGTGCGTGGCCGGTACTGCTCCCGGCCGCGGCAGCCCTCGCGGGCGCAGGGCTGATGCTGACCGGCGCGTCGGAGGAGGTGTTCACACGTACCGCGGAAGGCAACGCCTTGTGGCTGCGCGTCGAAGGCTTCCGCCGGTATCTCGCCACAGCGCAAGAAGCTGAGGTGCGGGCCGCCGCCGATGCGGGCGTCCTCGACCTGTACACCGCCTGGGCCGTCTCGCTCGGTGAGGTGGAACGCTGGTCCGCGGCGGTGGAGCGGGCTACCAGCGTCCCGCACGTACCCGCCGCGTACCGGAGCGGGTCCTCGCTGCTCACGCCGCTTCTTTGGCTGGCGGTCGTCCACGCGGTCACCTCCAGTACGTCCCGGGTGTCCGTGCCGGGTATGTCGTCCGCGTCCTTCACGTCGAACTCCGGTGGGGACGGGGCCTCGGTCGGTGACGGGGCTGGTGGCGGGGGCGGTGGCTCCTGGTGACGCTCCCACAGACGCGGAGTGCTGTTGGCCGCCATCACGGTGACATCCATGCTGGGGTGCAGCGACACGCCGCCGAGCAGGCCCCCTACAGGCGCGCCGACCTCGAGGGCTGAGAGAGCACCGCAGCGTACGCCTTCGGGCCCGTGTCCAGCCGCCTGCGTCGGTGGCCCAGGAGCTCCAGCCAGTGCCCCAAGGGCCGGATTCGGTTACGGGCCATGGCGTTCGTCTTCTCGGCCCGCCGCAGATTCTCGGGGCTTCACTCGGGTGGCTACGGAGTGGGAGGGGCCCGGAACAAGCTGTTGACTCACAACCCGCCCCACTTACCAGCGCATGCCAAGTTGATCAAGCTCGTGACGGCGTTGGTCGGTGAGTCTGTCGGCGCGGCGGCGTACGTTCGCCGCCCACATCCCCAGATCGACCCGGACCGTCCCCTCCGGCGTGGTCTCGCGTCCGGTGGCGGCGGGCCCGGCCAGCTCCAACGGCAGCTCCTCGACGTGCTTGCGGGGGACGTTGAGGTGTCCTTCGCGGGCGTGGAACTGGCGGGCAGCGGCGAGGTTGAGGAGCCACTTGTGTTCCTGGGTCCGCTTCACCGGCCGTTCCTCTTCCGGGGTCGGCTGGATACCGAGGGCGTTTTCAAGCAGCCACTGCTGCGCCGGAAGAAGCTGGTCGAAGCCATGACGCTGGGCGGTGACCCACCGTCCCAGGTCCTCGCCCTGGACCACGACCTCCCTGGCCGCCGTGGGCAGGCTCCCGTCGGCGGCCAGGTGCGCCTGGACCAAGCGCAGGCAGCGCTGCCAGCCCGCGTCCCAGGCTGGGCACCAGCCGGGGTCGATGTCGTCGAGGAGTTGGCGTCGCTCCTGGGTGAGGGCTCCCGCTTCCGATCCGACCGGTTCGCCGGCCTCGCGGCGTGCGGCGATCTGGTCGGCGAGTTTGGCGGCGTCGCGCATGTTCTTCGCCCACTTGCCGACCGGGTAGTCGTTCCACACAGCGCTGGCCGGGGGCAGGAAGTGCCCGTGTACCTCTGCCCACGCCCGTGCGGCGGTGAAGCCGTCGTTGAAGGCGTCCTCACGCGGCGCCCACACCATGCCCAACTCGTCCAGCTCCGCGACCCGGTCAGCGTCGAGGTATCCGGCCCTGCGGGAGCGCCGCTGGTGAGTCAGCCACACTCCGAGCGGGAACCCCGCAGGGGTCCAGTCGTCGGGCGTCACGAAGGCGTACGGGACGTAGAGCGTCCCGTCCCCGTGCTCCTTGGCATACCGGGCGGCGGCCTGGATGCCGCGCCGCCAGTACGCACCCTCCGGCTCCAGAACCCGCAATCGCAGGAAACGCGCGAGTTCCGCCGGGTCCCTGGGGGTGGAGAACTTCAGCAACTCCCGCGCCCGCTCACTCACCGCCCCCGCCGCCTCGACGCCCTCCAAGGCATCGACGTCCTCCAGGCAACCGTCTTCCTCAGCGCCTCCAGTCCCTTCCCCTTCCGAACTCCCGCTGCGCGCACGGGAGTCGGCGAGCGCCTCCAGGGTCTCGGTGTCGTGCGCGTGCAGTGCTTCGAGGACCTTCGCGAGCCCGCTGTAGGCCGGGGAGGTCAGCATGTCCTCGGGATCTTCGCCTTCTCCGAGGAAGACCGGGACGATGAGCGAGGCGATCTTCCCTTGCCCGGGTTTCATGCGCAGGGCGCGGCCGACCATTTGCACGATATCGACCATGGACCCGCGCACATCGCAGAACGCGACCGAGTCCGCGATGGTGTCGACACCCTCACCGAGGACCTTCACCGAGGCCAGCACCCGCAACGCAGCGGGCAATACCTGCACCGCACCACCGTTCGGCTCCTGGTGCTCGATGACGTCGGAGGCGAACTCCTTGAGCACGGACCGGCGGTGGGCGGGCGGATGCGCGCCGTGCAGCCATGATGCCCACACCCGCTTCGGGTCCGGATACGTTCGGGGGTCCTCCTTCCACAAACGCGCGGCGACGTCACCGATGCCGGCGGTCATGGCTTCGGCCTCGGCGACGCGGGAGTGGAAGGTCAGCAGCTTGCGCAGGTTCTCCCGCGCGGCCGCGGTAAGCACTCCGGCCTGCAAGGCGGCCAGCCGCGCCCCCGCACCCGTTCGGTACCCGACCCGAGCTGCGCGCGGTGCCCGTACTCGGGGTCGCGGATGTCCACGCAGACCACCTGGTAAGGGGCGATCAGTCCACGCTCGATGGCCTCCGACAAGGTCAGCTTGTAGGCGACAGGGCCGAAGATCGGCGAGTCCTCGCTCATGCTCGCAATCAGCTGCGCTCCGGGCCCTGCGCCGCCGTTTCCGTCCGGGCTGGCCTGCCACACGCGCGGCGTTGCCGTCATGTACAGCCGCCGCACTGCCCGGAGCTTGTCCTGGTCGTGCACGGCCGCCCACGGCTTCAACCCGTCACCGCTGGTGCGGTGGGCCTCGTCGACCACAACCAGGTCGAACTCCGCAAGGCCCAGCGCATGCGCCTTGTGTGCCACATCCACAGACGCGTAGGTGCCGAACACGGTGACCGTCTCCAGGCCGCGCATCCAGTCGGCGAGCTCGGCCTCGTCCGTGGTGCACGGCAGACCGCCGGAGTCCTTGGCCAGCAGCGAGCACACCCCGATCATCGCCCCTGACCGGCCGCCATCGCGCCGCCATGCGGTCGCCATCTGCACCAGCAGGTCCAGCGTCGGCACCAGTACCAGCACCCGCCGCGCGCCCAGCTTCTGGGCGGTGGCGGCGGCGATGAGGGTCTTGCCGGAGCCGGTCGCGGCGATGCACTGGCACCGCAACCCGCCTTCCGGCATCGCCCCGTCCGCGGGGGCCTGCAGGGCCCGCACGATCGCGTCGACCGCCTCGACCTGATGCGGCCGCAACACCTGCACAGAAACCTGCCGCATCACAAGGCCACCCCCCAGACGGCCGCCATGTCCTGAAGCCAGCTCTCGGGGAGTTCACTGGCCTGCCACGCGGCACGGAGCCGGAACCGGCCGCGTACGGTCGGCAGCGGCTCCCACACGATCAGGCTCTCCGGCTGCCTGGCCAGCACATACCGCCCGTATGGCACGTGGTCCGAGCTGTGCGGCCCGTAGCGGGCGTAGTTCCGGGCCAGCCGCTGCCCGTAGTGCTCGGCGAAGGCGTCCAGCCGTGCACCGTAGCCGTAGCCACCGAGGTCGCCTACATGGCCGACGAACGTGGTGTACAGCGGCGCGGCCACCGCCAGGAGACCGATGGCCGATCCGGTCGTGGTCGGTTCAGCCACGGGATGCCTCCTGGGCTCGACGGTGCGCCTTTTCCCGCCGCGCCGCGGCAACACTGCGCGTCCCCTCTCCGCTGTCGGTGGACAAAGCACGCTGAAGACGCAGCGCCCGGCTCTCCGCGGACTGCCGCGTATGGAGCCCCAGAGCCCCAGCGATCCGCTGCGACACGCCCTGCGCCCGGGCCGTACGCATCAACGCCAGTTCCTTGCCGTCAAGTTCTCCACGCGCCTGCCCCAGATGGGACAACGCGGCCAGGACCTCATCGGCCGACACCGGGCGCACCGCCAGGGAGGCGGCCACCGAGGTGACCGCCTCCTCAGCCGTGAGCACCTCGTTGCCCTCGCCGTAGCGGTCCTGAAGCAGTGCCTGCGCCGCACGCCTGATCCGCAGCCACTCCTGCATGTCCATCACCATGACGCCAGCATTTCACCGTTGTCACCGAAACGCTGACAACGGTGGCGGTGCCTCCACTGGCAGAGCGAGATCGCCTCAGCGCATGCCGCTGACATGACAGTTCCAGCCCGATTTCGTGAACGCGTGCGCTTTCACGGCCTTCCCCACCAGGCCCGAGCCAGCAGATGACTGCCAGGCCGTCTCTGGCAGGGTTGGCTGCATGAACTGCATCTTCTGCGGGCTCATCGGTGAAGGCACCGCGAGCTGGATCTCTCAGGGGCCGGTGGCCTGTGCCTTCGCTCCGCTGAACCCGCTGGCGCCGGGGCACACGCTGGTGGTTCCAACAATCCACTACACGGACGTCTTTGCAACCCCGCCCGAGGTCCTCGCTGCCGTGACGGCACTGGTCCAGCGTGTAGCCGAGGCTGCGCGGACGGCCTTGCATGCCTCGGGCGTGAACATCCTCAGCGCCAGCGGACCAGGGTCGGAGCAGTCTGTGCCTCATCTGCACTTCCACGTCGTTCCGAGGTGGGCGGATGACGGGCTCTCAACGTGGCCGACCGGCCGTTCCGTACATCGTGTCGCTGGCGATCCCCGGGCACGGCTTGCTGAGGCTCTTGCTTCGGACCAGCACGACACAAAGTGAGCCGGAACGCCAACTCGTGAACAAAGCCACGGCCCATTGGTGCGGGTTCTGGCGGGCGTACCAGTGGCCCCGGCGACCCCTTCGCGCACCCACCGGCCATGGCAGGCGGTCAGGAAGGAGGGAGGGGAGGACTGGGCGGGTGGCTGGCGTGCGCGCGCTCGGAAGTCGCATCCGGCTGCGGGGACGGCTCCTCATTGCCCGTCGGCGGGCCCCAGCGCTCGACGGCACAAAGAGTCCAAGCCCGCGTGTTAGACGCTCTTTTCGGCACTGGTGGGCTCTGCCCACCCCGTACAGGCACTCCCGACCGCTCTGAGGCAGACGGAAGAAGAGAAAACGGGTGTAGCTCGTTTGCGGGGGAAACCGACCTTGGTGCCGGGTGACGGATAATTCTTGAATTTTGATGCGAGGTGAGCGCAGGATCTCGTCGTGGATTCTTTGAACGATACAAGTTGGGTGAGGACGAGGGCGGATCTCGTGTCCTACGTCAGGAGGCTCAGCCAAGAGGCTGAGACCGCCTCCGGTGACTGGGAGAATCAATCGCTGGATCACTACCTTGAAGCGCTCAGTGCCTGGACCGATGACATGGACGGCTACTTCCGCAACCGAGGAGAACCGATCCCGGACCGCCCGGACTGGAGCTTGATCGCCAGCATGCTGAGGGCGGCCTGCTTCTACGAATGAAGACCCAGCCTTCGGTCTCCATACCGAGCACCGTCGTTTGCGGGAAGCACTGAACGTCGCGCCCGTGCGGTAAGTGGGGGCGATCATGGTGCCGCACTTGCATGGGGGCTGCCGGTGGACGTGTACCGGGACATCGTTGAGGTGGTGGCAGACGCGTCGGGCCTCATGCAGGCCAAACAGATCGTGTCGAGGACCGGCCTGCTGGCAGCCTCGGCGAAGATCGAGGGGACACGGGGAAAGCTGAAACGACTGGTGGAGCGCGGCTGGCTGACCGAGGACCGGCCCGGTCGGTTCTCCCTGGCTCATCGGCCGGCCAGGGCGAGCGCCGAAGGAAAGCTGTCAGCAGTGCCGCCTGCATGTCGGGGCGGGCTCGCCGCACCTGCTTGTACCTCATCTGGCGCACTGACCCTACTACAAGTGGCGTATTGAACTACACGTGGTTGTCACGCTTGGCTGTGCGTGGCCCTCCAGTGGGGTGCCGGGGGCAGAACCAACTTTCAGATCTGAGGGGGAGCGTCTTCGTCGCCTATCAGGACGGCGTGGCGCAGGATGTCAACGTGTACGACCGGACGGACAACACCGTCGACGGCCCGGTCGAAGGTGCGGGTACGGCGGCGTCGCTCGTTCAGATGAGCAGGGACTGGGACAAGATCGTCTACCTCGCGGGCAACGACACCCACGGCCAGGAGGAAAGCACGGGCCCCGAGCAGGTGGTCGCGAACGCGCGGAGCCTGGCCATCGATTCCTCCGGACGCTACCCGCTGTACATCCCGCTCGGCACGAACGGATCCTCCCTCGTACTGTGCGATGTGCAGACAGGCACCGACGAGACCGTCACGGACCAGCCCGCCACGGCCGACACTGACTCGGTCAGCGCTGACGGACGCGACGTGGTCTTCTCCTTCAAGGCCGACTGCATCCTGCCAGGCGGCACCAACGGCAAGGCAGACGTGTTCGTCCGCCGCTTCTACGGCGTGGTCCTGTTCGGCGGCTTAGGGGTACGCCTCGCGTTCGGCTGCGCTTGGCGGTGGGGATGATCAGGTTGGGCTGGATCTGCTCGACGACTTCGCCGCCCGCGCGGCGCCGGAGCACGGTCTGGAGCCATGTCGGCGGTGATGACCGGGGCCAGCCGCCGTGCATGCCTTTGCGAGTCGCGGTGTCGAGCCCTTCGAGCGTGGACTCGCGGATGTTCTCTCGCTCGGTCTCCGCTGTCGCGGCGAAGAACGCGAACAGCAGCTTTCCGGGGCCGGTGGGGCCGTAGATGCCGGGCAGGGGCCCGGCGAACATCCACAGGACCAAGCCGAGGGCGGTGAGTTCGGCGGCGTCGCGGCCGAGCCGCTTCACCTCGTACACCGTGAAGATGACCCGGCAGTGCGGGGCGTGCGCCTCGGCCTTCCGCGCCGTCCTCAGCGCCTCCTCGAACTTCGGGCGGATCCGCACCCGGGTGCTCGTCCGCTCACTGAAGCTGTCGTCCCTCCGGACGCCGTGCTTGGCGAGCGCGTCGACCTGGGGGTCGACTTCCTGCCCGAGGCCGAGCAGCGGGCATAGCCGATGCGGATGTTCTCGCTCGGCCGACCCGGGTCGATCGGCGTCGGCAGCGGGGCGCCCGGCCGCTACGGCCGGCCCGGTCCGCGGCTGGTGGGGGTCGGGACCCGCGGCGCCTTCTTCAGCCGGGGCACCATGGTGAAGCGGCGGGTGTGGTCAGCGGAGGCGTCCGCGTCGCCGCGCGAGCGGCCGGGCGAGCCCGGCTGTGCGTCACACCTCGGACAGGCGTGCTGTTCGATGTCGTCGTCGGCGGCGTCCGACCGGCCGGTTGGGGAAGGTTGCCGGGGGTCCGTGAGAACGGGTTCTGCGAACGAATGCGGGTTCGGCCGGGGGCCCGGTGGCCCATGATTGATCTTGCTCGCGCCAAGGAACGTTCGTGAGCGTGACCGCGTTTGGCAGTCTCCGAAGTCGGCCGCGCAGACGACTGGAGGCGGGCGCACTGAGCACTGCACTGCCTCCACTCGCGGGCCGTCGACCCCGGCCCGCTGCTCAGTCGGGTGGGGTGTCCGAGTCGATGATCCGATAGCCCACGCCGGGTGTGGTGGCGATGATCGGGGGGTCGCCGAGTTTGCGGCGCAGGCGGCTGATGGTGACGGTGACGGTGTTGGTGAACGGGTCGGCGTTTTCGTCCCAGACCTGTTCGAGGAGGTTTTCCGTGCTGAGGAAGGCGGGGCTGGCATTCAGAAGGGCTTCGAGTACCGCGAATTCCTTCACAGAGAGGTCGAGTTGGTGGCCGTCGCGGCTGGCGGTGCGGCGCGTCGGGTCGAGTTCGATGCCCGCCGTGCTCAGGGTGCGGGACCGGGCGGCGGGGCGACGGCGGGCCAGGGCACGGATGCGCAGGACGAGTTCGGGAAAGTGGAAGGGCTTGGCGAGGTAGTCGTCGGCGCCGAGGGTCAGGCCGCTGACGCGGTCGCCGGGTGAGTCGGCGGCGGTCAGCATCAGGACCATCACGCGGCCGTCCCGCTCGGTGATCATCTGGCAGAGGGTGTCGCCATGGATGCCTGGCAGGTCACGGTCGAGTACGACGACGTCGTACGCGTTGACGTCCAGCTTGGCCGCGGCGTCGAGCCCGTCGTGGGCCACGTCTACGGCCATGCCCTGGTCGCGCAGTCCCTCGGCGATGACTTCTGCGAGAGGGCGGGCGTCCTCGACCACCAGGACTCTCAACGCGCCAAGCTCCTCTCCGTGTCGGGGGCTTCCGCTGTCGCCCTGCTGTCCGTACGGGGGAGGGCGATGGTGACGCGCAGGCCGCCGTCGGGGCGGGCGCGCAGGTCCAGGGCGCCGTGGTGGGCCTGAGTGATGGCCGCGACGATGGAGAGGCCGAGGCCGCTGCCCTGACCGGTGCCGGTCCGGTCGGGGCCGAGGCGGCGGAAGGGCTGCGCGAGGTCCGCCACCCGCCGCTGGTCGAGGACCGGTCCGCTGGACTCGACGACAAGGGACACTGTGCCTGCGTCGTCTCCCTCGGCCCGTACCGCGACACTGATCCAGCCACAGGGGTCGTTGTGCGCGATCGCGTTGTCGAGCACGTTGTCGACCGCGCGGCGCAGCAGCGTCTGGCTGCCGTACACCCACGCGGAGTCGTCGGTCCGGTTCTCACGCACGGTCAGGCCCTTGGCCGCGATGTCCTTTGCCCGTCCGGTCAGGGCGGTCAGCGCGAGTTGGCCGAGGGGGAGGCGCGCCGAGTCGGTGAACTCGCCGTGCTGGGTGCGAGCCAGGACGAGGAAACTTTCGAGCAGCCGGTCCACCTGGTCGAGTTCGGCGCGCATCCGGGCGGCCAGTGTGGCGGTGGTTTCGGGTATCGGGCCTGGCTTGGCGAGGGCCACGTCCAGGGAGGCCCGCATCGTGGTGAGCGGGGTGCGAAGCTCGTGGGAGGCGTTGGCGACGAAGAGGCGCTGGGCGTCGAAGGAGCCCTCCAGGCGGCCGAGGAGGTCGTCGATGGTGTCGGCGAGGTCCTTCACCTCGTCACCGGGGCCGCCGATGGCCAGGCGTTCGTGCAGGCTGTCGGCGGTGATCCGGCGGGTGGCCGCTGTCATCACGCGCAGCGGACGCAACACCTGGCCGGCGACGAACCAGCCGAGCCCGACCGAGATCACCGCCATGACGCCGAGGGCGATGGCGGAGCCGAGCAGGATCTGCCGGGACTGGGTGTCGTGCGCCTGGGCCAGCTGCTGCTCCAGCTCGTTGATGCGGCCCTGGGCCTGTGCCGCTGTGGCGGGCTGCTCGGTGCCGCCATCGGGGGCGGTCTGGCTGGAGCGTGATCCGCCGGATGCCACCAGGGCCGCGATGGCGAGCAGTGCCGTTCCCGACAGCAGGAACAGAACCACGTACAAGGCGGTGAAGCGGGTGCGGGCGGTGCCACGGCGCAGGCCGAGCCGGGTAGTCAGGCTCGCGAGCCGTCGAGGCGGACCCCATGTCATCCGCATGCTCCCCTCTCGCCACCGCACCAGGACACGTACCGGGCCAGGACACGTACCGGGCCAGGACACGTACCGGGCCAGGCTAAGCCGAGCCGCCTAACAGCGAGATGACAACGGTCGTTCGGCCCCTGTAACTCGCTCCGTCACAGGGTGGGCCCATGAGCGATGAGAGTACGAAAAAGGCGACGATCGAGGTCATCGGTCTGCGTAAACGCTTCGGGCCACAACCGGCTCTGGACGGGATGACGTTCACCGTGCGGCCCGGACGGGTGACCGGCTTCGTCGGCCCGAACGGCGCGGGCAAGTCCACCACCATGCGTGTGATCCTGGGCCTTGACGCGGTTGAGGAGGGAAAGGCCCTGGTCGGCGGGGTGCCGTACCGCTCCCTGCGTCGCCCGCTCAGGCATCTGGGGGCATTGCTCGACGCCTCCGCGCTGCAGCCGAGCCGCACCGCCCGTAACCACCTGCTGTGGCTGGCCCACTCGCAAGGCCTGCCGCCCCGGCGGGTGGACGAGGTCATCGAACAGGCCGGCCTGGGCACGGCGGCCCGGCGCAAGGCCGGTGGCTTCTCGCTGGGCATGCGCCAGCGACTGGGGATCGCGGCGGCGCTGCTCGCCGACCCGCCGGTGGTCATGCTGGACGAGCCGTTCAACGGCCTCGACCCCGACGGCATCGTGTGGATGCGCGGCCTCCTGGCGGAGTTGGCCCGGCAGGGCCGCGCCGTCCTGGTCTCCAGTCACCTGATGAGCGAACTCGAAGGCACCGCGGACCATCTCGTGGTGATCGGTCGCGGCCGGGTCGTCGCGGACACCAGCGTGTCCGAGCTGCTCGCCGAGGCGTCCGGCGGCCGGGTCACCCTGCGTACCTCCGCGCCTCCGCGCGCCGCCCAGGTCCTCCGCGGCGCGGGCGCCACCGTTCTCGCCACCGGCCCCGACACCCTCGGAGTCACCGGCCTGCCCGACGAGGAGATCGTGGCCCTGCTCGCCCGGAATGGGGTGCCGTTCTCCCAGGTGTCCGCGCACCGGGCGACGCTCGAAGAGGCGTACATGGAACTCACCCGGGACGCGGTGGAGTACCGGGGCATCCCGGCGGGGGAGGCCACGCGATGACCGCCACCCTCACCCCTCGCCCCCCGGCCGCGTGGCGCGCTGAGCGGGGTGGGTTCCTCAGGACGCTGCATGCCGAGTGGACGAAGTTCCGTACGGTACGCGGCTGGGTCCTCGCCATGGCGGGGGCGCTCCTGGTGACGATCGTGGTCGGTCTACTCGGCACAGGCGCCCCCGGCCCCGGCGGTCGCGGCGCCGACTCCGCCTCGTATCCGAAGGGCCCCGGCGGCGAGGCCGTCAATGACAGCTTCTACTTCGTCCACAGGACGCTCACCGGCGACGGCACCCTCACCGTTCCCCTGCGGTCCCTGACCGGTGTGGCCGACACCGGGACCGGCAGGACGGCCCAGGGCGCCCAGCCCTGGGCGAAGGCAGGGATCATCGTGAAGGAGAGCCTCACCCAGGGATCCCCGTACGCGGCGGTCATGGTTACCAGCGGTCACGGCGTGCGCATGCAGTACGACTACACGCACGACATGGCGGGGCCGGTGGGGCCTTCCGGCAAGGTCACCCAGGGGTCTCCGCGCTGGTTGCGGCTGGTCCGCTCCGGCGACAGTTTCACCGGTTACGCCTCCACCGACGGCTCCCACTGGACCAAGGTCGGCCATGCGAAGCTGCCAGGACTTGCGCGCACCGTTCGGGCCGGGCTCTTCGCGACGTCACCGGAAGCGAAGCAGGACACCGCGGCGGGCACGGGCTTCAGCCCCGCCGTGGCCACCGGCACCTTCGGCCGTCCCGGCCTCACCGGTGGCTGGTCCCGGAGCGCGTGGAGCGGCACACAGGTGGGCGGCAACGCGGGCACCTCCGGCAGCTACACGAACACCACCAAGGGCGGCTTCACCCGGACCGACGGCGGCGGGTTCACCGTGACCGGGGCCGGTGACATCGCACCGGTCGTCGGCGGGCCCGTCATGGGCGTCGGCTTCTCGTTCGAGAACTTCCTTGTCGGTACTTTCGCCGGGCTCATCGTGGTGATCGCCGTGAGCACGGTGTTCATCACCGGCGAGTACCGGCGTGGTCTTTTGCGTACGACCATGACGGCAACCCCCCTGCGGGGCCGGGTGCTTGGTGCCAAGGCACTGGTGGCCGGGGGCGTCGCGTTCACCATCGGCCTGGTCGCCGCCGCGATCACCCTTCCCCTCGCGGAACGCAGCGCGCGCGGCCGGGGCTTCCATGTCTTCCCCGTCACGTCGGCGACCGAAGTGCGCGTCATGGTCGGCACCGGCCTGCTCTGCGCGGCCGCCGCTGTGCTCGCTCTCGGCGTCGGTGCCCTGCTGCGGCGCAGCGGCACGGCGGTCGCCCTGGTCATCGCGTCGATCGTGCTGCCCTTCCTGCTTGCCACCTCCGGCGTACTGCCCCCAGGCGTCTCGGAGTGGCTGCTGCGGGTGACCCCGGGCGCGGGCTTCGCCATCCAGCAGACCCTGCCGCACTATGCGCAGGTGCTCAGCGTGTACGAGCCGTCGACGGGCTACTACCCGCTGGCGCCCTGGGCCGGCCTCGCCGTGCTGTGCGGATACGCCGCGCTCGCCTTCGGTCTGGCCGTGGTGCGGCTGCGCGGGAGGGACATATGAGCCTCCTGAGCGGTGCACGACTCACGAGCACGGCGGACGACGCGTGGCGAGAAGACTTCGGCCGCGCCCTGCGCGCGGAGTGGACGAAGCTGCGCACCGCAGGAGGAATGGGCAGGTTGCTCCTGCTCGCCGTCGCGCTGACCGTGGCCGTCGGCTGCGGCACCGCCAAGGCCGTCAAGTGCCCGGACGCTGGGTGCGGCCAGGACGCCGTCAAGCTCGCCATGACCGGTGTCACCGTCGGGCAGGCGGTCATCGCCGTCTTCGCGGTGCTGGCCGTCAGCAACGAGTACGGCACCGGGATGATCCGCACCACGTTGATGGCGGTACCGAACCGGATCACCGTCCTTACCGCCAAGGCGACGGTTCTCACCACGGTCGTCCTCGCCGTCGGGACGGCTGCCGTCCTGGCCTCCCTCCTCGCCGGCCGCCGCATCCTGCCCGGCAACGGGTTCACCGAGGCGCACGGCTATGCCCCACTGTCCCTGGCCGACGGCCCGACTCTGCGGGCGGCCGTGGGCTCGGTCCTCTACCTCGCCCTGATCGCCCTGATCGGCCTCGGCGTGGCGACGGCGGTACGGGAGGCGGCCAGCGCCATCGGGGTCGTGCTCGGGCTGCTCTACCTCTTCCCGGTCGTCATCCAGGTGGTCAACGACCTGGCGTGGCAGCGCCACCTTCAGCAGATCGCGCCCATGACCGCCGGGCTCGCGATCCAAGCCACCGCCCATCTGCACGAGCTGCCCATCGGCCCATGGGCCGGCCTGGGAGTGCTCGCCACGTGGGCCGCGGCTGCGCTGCTGGTCGGCGGCCTGCTCCTGCACAGGCGCGACGCGTAGCCGAACCATGCGTCCAGCCGACCGGGGCGACGCCGGGCGGACGGGTGTTCAGGATGCCCGGTCGGTGAGGGCGAGGTGGGAGTTCATGTCTAGCTCGAACCGGCCGTAGGGGTTCAACTGGGTCCAGCACAGCGGGGACGGGGTCCGCCGGTCGGCGTCGGTGAGCCGCTTCTGCCACTTCGCCTCACTCAGGATGTTTTCTTGAGGAGCAGGGTATTGACGTGCACCAAAGCGAACTCGAGCAGGTGCAGGGCGAGCATGGGGACCTCCTGGAACTCCTTGTCGGAGCCGGTGCAGTTCTCCACCACCTGGAGGCCGTGGTTGCTCTCGCGGCGCAGGTCGGCGTCGGCGAGGTAGCCACGGATGAACGCCGTACGCACCGCCCGCCCGAGTTCCTCGATCGCGCGGTAGGTGGGGTGGTGGCACTGCGCGTGTGCTGCTGACCCGCGTAGGCCCACAGGGCCGGAGTGCCGAGCACGAGATATGAGACGCGCCGACAGCGCTCGCGCCTGCCGGGTATGGCTGCAACAGCCGCCACTGAGCCGTCATCCCTGCAGTTCAGCGGTGGAGGCCGGCATGACCATAACTGCGGACATCCGGCATCCGTCCGGAGCGCGGCTCGGTTCCCGCTCCGGAAAGAAGCATGGGCCGTAGTCGCTGGGTGGGTGCTACGGCGTGCGGGGGTCGGTGGTGAGGATGCCGTTGAGCAGGGTGTCGATGCTCCAGCGGCGGCGCTCAGCAGGGGCGCCGGAGACGAGATTGTCGGCCTGGGCGCGTACGTGGGGCAGCTTGTCGGGAGAGGCAGTGACAAGCGCCTGGCGCAGCTGGGTCCAGTCGCGTTCGGCGTTGGAGTCCTCGCGCTGTGCGGAGTGTTCGGCGGCGGAGGCGGTGGAGCGCTGAAGCAGGAGATCGACGCCCCAGGCGGCCTGGCGGTCGGGGACGCCGCCTTCGGCGAGCAGGGCGAGCAGCGCTTCGAGCAAGGCGAGGTAGTTCTCGCCCGCGGCCCGTGCGGTCAGTGCGGACTGGGCAAGGGCGGGGTGGGCGAAGAGGACGTCTTCGTAGCTGGCCAGTACGGCGTTGAGACGCTCACGCCAGTCGGTGCCGGAGTCGGCGGTCAGGTCGACGCGGCCCAGGAGGCGGTCGAGGATCGCCGCGTGCAGTTCGGCGGTGTTGGCGACGTACACGTACAGCGAGGCCGGGCCGGTGTCGAGGGCCTGGGCGAGGCGGCGCATGGTGACGCGCTGCAGCCCTTCCTGCTCCATGATCAGGACGGCGGCGTCGATGATGCCCTCACGGGTCAGGGCAGGCTTGGCGGGCCGCTCGCGGCGGCTCTGCGGAGTCGGCATGCCGAGGATTCTATGCCGAAACATGGTCGGTCCGAACGTGTTCGGGCGGGGCGGCAGGCCGCCCAGGAGGCCAGGCTTTCGGTGCACGGGCGGCTGTGATGCCGGCCAGGGCGACGTCGATGGCTCAGGCGGCGGGGGGCGGCCCCGGTATGCAAGAGCAACTCGGTACGCAGCGCGGCGACATGGGGGAAGCGGCCGGGCCGCGCACACCGGGGTCAGGCCTATGCTGTGCAGGCAGCCCGGGACCGCGTCGGTCAGCGCGATCGCGTTGGCGCCGTATGGCAGGACGCCTGCCGCCAGCTGGACCGGCCAGACCCGCGAGACGCGGCAGGGTGCAGGCAGGACGAGCAGACCGCCTCCAGGCGCTCACGCGGACGGTTGGCGAGGGGAGTGCGGGTCGACGGCGGCGAGCGCCCGGCCCAGGGCGAGGGCATGCAATTCCTAGACGGTGCGTACATAGGCGTACAGGGAGGCGGGCCCGCCTGTAGCTCGTGGGGCAGGCAGCGCCTCGCATTCCAGCAGGCCGATCGAGGCAGCGGTGAAGACCTCCGGACTGAGCGGCTCCTTGGCCGCCCGCGCCCGCATCCGCCGTCCGCCACCCTCGCTCGTTTCCACCCCTTACGCCGCATGGAGTCAAGAGCAAGCTGGTGCGCCTCCCGCTATCTGCACGAAGGCTGAGGAATTGTGACATTCCCTCATGCGTTCACCATGGCCGGAACGGCGGAGGCGATCAGTGATCGCGCCACGAACTTGTTCGTGACGAACGCGTTCGCTACGGTGGAGTGGATCACGCGCCCGCCTTCCCGGCCAGCCGTGCACGGCCCCTTCCTCGGACAGGGCGGCGCGGCGGCCCTCCCCGCAAACAGGCGATCCCCACTTTGTTCGGAGCCAGGAGCCACCATGAGTAACAGCCACGTACCCGTCGCGATCGTCGGCGGCGGTCTCGGTGGTCTGACGGCCGCCCGCGTCCTGCACGTCAACGGCATCGAGTCGACGATCTTCGAACTGGAGGCGTCGGCGGCGGCCCGCACTCAGGGTGGGATGCTCGACATCCATGCCGTCAACGGGCAGAAGGCGCTGCGCGCCGCTGGCCTCCACGACGACTTCCTCAAGATCGTGCACGCGGGCGGTGAGGCCATCCGCCTGCTGGGTCCCGACGGCACGGTGCAGGTGTCCGAAGAGGACGACGGAACCGGCGACCGGCCCGAAGTGGACCGCGGGGACTTGCGTGATCTTCTGCTGAACTCCCTGCCCGACGGCGTGGTCCACTGGGGCCGCAAGGTCACCGGCGCCCGGTCCTTGGGCGACGGCCGGCACGAGGTGACCTTCCCCGACGGCTCGGCCATCACCACCGACCTTCTGATCGGTGCCGACGGCGCCTGGTCACGCGTGCGGCCGCTGGTCTCGGACGCGAAGCCCGCCTACACCGGTATCTCGTTCGTCGAAACCGACCTGCGCGATGCCGATACCCGACACCCGCGCAGCGCCGCGATCGTCGGCCGCGGCTTCCTCATTTGTCTCGGCGACGAGCGCGGCTTTCTCGCGCACCGGGAGACCGACGGCAGCCTGCACATCTACACCGCGCTCAAGGCCGACGAAGGCTGGCTCGACACCATCGACTTCACCGACCCCACCGCCGCCAAGGCCGCGGTCCTGGCCCACTTCGAGGGCTGGGACGAGGGTTTGCGGGGCCTGGTGGCCGACGCGGAAACCATTACCCCGCGGCGCATCCACGCCCTGCCGGTCGGACACCGCTGGGACCGGGCGCCGGGCGTGACGCTGCTCGGCGACGCCGCGCACGTGATGTCTCCGTTCGCGGGCGAAGGCGCCAACCTGGCCATGCTGGATGGCGCCGAACTCGCCTTGGCCATCGCCGCCCATCCCGGCGACACCGAGGCCGCCCTCGCTGCCTACGAGAAGGCGCTCTTCCCGCGCAGCGAGGAGGCCGCCGCCGACTCCGCCGAGAGCCTGGAAACGATGTTCGGCCCGCGCGGTCTGGAGCAGATGGTCGAGTTCTTCACCACCGGCCCGGCGGGCCGGTGACCGCCGCCTCCGCTCGCATCGTCCGCGTCGAGTTTGGATGGAACGGTCCTGACCAGCTGGCCAGCTGCCCGGCACGACCACGCTTGACCGCCCCGACCCCGATCTGCGAGGTAGACATGCCCACTCACCCCGCCCGGACCACCATCCGGACCATCCAGCCACAGCACGAACTTGACATCGCGCTCGTCGACACGGGCAAGGGCACACCACCGGTGCTCCTCCTGCACGGCGGTTCCGGGCCGCACGGTGTCACCACCCTCATCGACCACTTCGCCCCCACCTCGCGCGTCCTCGCCCCGACCCATCCGGGATGGAACGGGACTGCGCGCCCCGCGTGGTTCACCGGTGTCGACAGCCTCGCCAGTACCTATCTCGACATCCTCGAAGACGAGGTCCTGGACGATGTCATCGTCATAGGTACTTCCTTCGGCGGCTGGGTCGCCTCGGAGATGGCTGTACGCGATCGCGGACACCGGATCAGTCACCTGGTGCTGCTGGATGCGATCGGTCCCGACATCGAGGGGCACACCATCGCGATGCCGCGCCCCGCCCCCGACCGAGGACTCGCCGAGAGCGACGTCCAGGCGTCGCTGGCCTACACCGGGACGTCGATGAGCGATCCCAAGCTCCTGCGCCGGCTCTCCCGCGTCTCCGTTCCTGCTCTGCTGATCTGGGGACAGGACGACATGGTGGTACCGGTGGCATTCGGTGAGAAATACGCGGCCGCCTTCCCCTGCAGCCGGTTCGAAACGATCCCGGGCGCCGGGCACATGCCTGCCTTGCAGGACCCCGACACCACGTTCACCCTCATCGACACTTTCCTCGCCGAAACCTGACGCCGACAGACCGGGCTGCATCGGCACCGCCGACAGTTGCGGGCCCCTGCCCCGACGCAGATAACGCCGGTAGCTGCCAAGAAGGGCTGACGGGCTCGCCGTCCGCTACGAGGCGACCGTACTGAGCGCGGCCATCAACGAGTGGCTGTGACCAGCGCAGTCGGAGCGCTCCGGGGGTCAGGATCTCAGAATCTCAGGAGCGGTTCTCATGTCCGCTGACTGCGGGTGCTCAACCGGTCGATCTCGGCGAGCATGTGGTCTACAAGCGGACGGACCTGGGCCCGCAAGGTTTTGCTCCAAGTTTCGTCGGAGTAGCGGCAGTTGAGGTAGAGCTGTCGGGCGTGCTCGAGAGCTGGGCGGTGTTCGGGAGTGAGTTGGGCGAGGGCCCAGTCCGCGGCAGCATCCTTCGGTCTGATCTGGCCGGTGGTGAGCGTGGTCCAGATGCGCGCGAAGGTCAGCAGGACGTTGCGGGTGTCGCCGTCCAGGTTGTCGAGCAGGTCGGGGATGCCCGCCACGCTTGCCCGGACCAGATCGGAGTGCGGGACGGGGTCGAGGATCTGTGTCGGCCGCGGGCCGACGATGGGGTGGTCACCGGTCAGTGCCATCGTGATCAGCAAGGCCAGATCGGGCAAGGGCTCCGGCCGGGGGACCCTCCCGGCCTCGTACTCGGCGCGCAGCCACTCGCCGTACAGGAAGTCGCAGGCCGGAGGGTATCGCCATGGCTTGACCTCGGACTGGACGACCACGGTTAGCTCGACCGGGCGGGTTACGTTCCGGGTGCCGGAGATGTCGAGCAGGCCACCGAGAAGCGCCCGTCGTTCCCGCTCGGTCATCGACCTCCGGGAGATGAGTAGTACGTCCACGTCGCTGGCTGGTCTGAGGCTTCCCAGCACGGAAGATCCGTGAAGACAGGCGCTGATGAGATTCCCGCCCAGCACACCACTGGCCAATCCCGCGATCTCCTGAAGCTGCTTCACCGTGCCAGTGTCTCCCGTCATCCCGCACGGCTGCACGGCATTACGGGGCGGCTCACGGTCCCTCCCGCGCTGGGGGCGGGGGGTCCTGGTTGCTACCGAACAGGGTGTCGCGGACTGCGTGTCCACAAGGAAAGGTCGCTGCTCGTCGCCACGGCGATGGTCTGCCCGGAGGGCGAGAAGCCCGCTGTGCGGATTGTGGAGTAGTCCGAGTGGAAGATGTGCCACCACTGCTCGGCGTGCGGACCGGCGTGGGGCAGCCCGCCGTCGCGGGACAGCAGGACGCGCTCGTTCGGCCAGGCCGGGGCGATGACCTCCAGGATCCAGCCGTCCCCGGTGGTGGTGTGCAACCCGCCACCGAAGAGCCCCGCGATGTGCACACGACTCCCGGTGATCGGACCCAGTCCCGGGCAGGACAGATCGGCAACCGCATCGGGCGTGCTGTCTGCGGGGTCGGGATCACGATCCCTGGCGATCCTGGCTCCGGTGACGGCGTCGAAGAGACCGTGACCGTCCGAGGAGACGACCATCACCAGATCATGGCCGCTGTCAGGATGCGTCGCGAAGCCGATCCCGAGCAGACCGCCGACGGCAACGCCGTAGGTGTACTCGAAAACGGGCTGCCAGGGTTCAGGAGCGGGCACCACGGGGGCCGCGAGAAGCCGGTTCCGCATCGCTCGCTGGTGCGCTGAGAGCTCGGGATCCGACTGCTCGGCCGGTTCCGTCTTCTTCGTCCACCTCATCACGGATCCATGATCCATGGTTCGGCGGGCTGACCCGACGGAGTTGATGCAGCCCAGTGCTCAAGCACGTGCTCTCGCGGACCGGTCGTGACACGGTCCGGCCTGGCGGCGCTAACCGCTCTGGCCGCCTCCCGGGGTGCCGGCAAGCTTGGTGACCTGCCCTCCCTGACCGACGGCTTCAGCGCGGCATTCACCGCGGCCGTCGTCATCGCCGCCGTCGGCGGACTCATCACCCTCCTGACGATGCGCACCGAGAAGGCCGTAGCCACTGCCGGTGCCGGGTAGAGCGGCCGGTCCGACGCGCCGGGAGAAAAGACCGGGGTGCGAACCAAGAGCTGTGACGCCCCCGGGGAACGATGTCACGGCGCCGGCGCCGGCACGCTTCGTAGCCATGCTCTGCAAGGCCTGCGGCGACGAATGCGCCTCACACGCCGACATGCACGAACACTGCCGGATCCACGCCGAAGCGTATGCCTGAAGGACAGCCCGCGTGATGTTCCTCGGAAGGACTGGCGTCTGTACACGCCGTACATGCCTGGGTACAGGCGATGCACTCCTCGATGCAGCGGGTGAGCTCCGCATGAACTCGGAGGCGTCGACCAGGACAAGCTCCGCGCGTCGGCCTCCGGTACCTGTCGGTCTTGCCGCTGGGGGCACACGCAAACGCGGTCGGAGGTACCCCTGCCCGGGGCCCGGCCGCGTTGCTGGTGACGATGATTGGCTCAGTGATAGGCGTGGACGACGGCGTGACCCTTGCCGCGGCCGATCATCCACCGGTTCACCGGAGTGGTCAGCACGAACGCGACAGCCAGGGAGGCCGCGAGCGAGACCCAGAACAGGGCCTGGGACAGACCCGCGTCGATGGCTCCGGGGACGCCCACCATGACGGTGTTGTCGATCAGTTCCATCACAGCGATGGACACCGTGTCCGCGGCCAGCGCGACCTTCAGCGCCTGGCGGACCGGCAGGCCCGCGCGCAGCACGCCCCGCATGGTCAGCGCGTAGCCGAAGACGAAGGCCAGCGCGATGGACAGGACGACGGTGGCCGCGTTGTGCAGTCCGGCGGCGGTTCCGATCACCATGCCGAGGATCTCACCGATGGCGCAGCCCGTCAGGCAGTGCAACGTCGCCTGAGCGGCGGTCCGCCACGAAGCCCCGGAGCCATGATGAGCATGGTGCTCGTGCTCGTGCTGATGCTGGTGCGCGGTGTGGTCCATCGTCAGCTCCCCTTGCCGGATCGGTTCACCGACCCAACCATATACCCCCCTGGGGTATTTCGCGCGGGGGAGGAGGGCTGTCGTGGGTGCTGGGTACCGGATCGCGGCGAAGGTCTACTGCTTGCTGATCGGGACTGGACATAAACGTCCGTCAATAGGAGGAAATAGTGTGGAAACCTTCTTCTTGGCCTCCGGCGGAGACAGCGGTTTCCGGCCCACGGGAGCAATCATGCTCGTTGTAGTTGTGGTGATCAGCGCAGTCTCCTGGACCATGTACGAACGCAGGATCAAGAAGGGGAAGGAGTAGCTCGGCGCAGACGGCTGCTTCCAGTCCGGCTGCACCGGCCGGTGTCCGTCCCGCTGTGCCGGTGCCAGTTCATGACGCTCAGCAGGTCGGCGGGGGTGGGGTCGGCTTGAGCGGTACGTCGGTGAAGCGCGTCCGGGGTGAAACGACGCCGCCTGGGGGCAGCCGGTTCGGAGGTTGATTGCGCCTCAGTGCTGGATCAGGCCGCCGACCGGGACGGCAGCGACGTGGCCGGTCGCCGGAAGTGTCTGAGCCAGGGCGAGGCCGACGTCGACCAGCGATGACCGGCGCAGGCGAGCGACCTCGGGAATCGGAGTCCAGACCGACTCGGCGATCTCACCGTTCGGCTCCGGCCGCAGTCGGCCGCCGGTGATACACACCTGGTAGAAGACGCCGACATTGTGATGTTTTGGCCCGCCGGGGATGGCACGTTCGGCCGCGGGGATCACCCGGGAGTCCACACCCAGCAGCCGTTCGACCACCGCATAACAGCCGGTCTCCTCAGCAACCTCCCGGGTCACCGCGTCGAACGGATCCTCCGCGTGCTCGACCCTGCCACCCGGAAGGGTCCAGGTGCTCTCGCCCTTCGGTGGCACGTGACGGGCGAGCAGCACCCGCCCGCCCTCGATGCACACGGCGTACGCCGCCAGCCGGAAACTCATTCCCTCACACCTCCCACCGGACCCTATCTCCACGTCCGATTTCCATGCACCGCCATGAGCGCAGAGTGGAGCCAGATCAACTTCCTGCGCCTGGAGCCACTTCAGTTCCGTGCGGTGGAGCCCGAAGAGGGTGCTTGCGCTGGGGGTTCGAACCGGGCCGCGGAGGCGGCGGCTTCTTGTAGGGCCGCGCAGCGCCCGCCAGGGTCCTGCACAAGACACTTCCGCACACCCACCTCTGACCGCCCACGGCAGCAGAGGGAAGAGAAGGGAGCAGGCAGCAGGCAAGGAAGGTGGTGCGCCCGGAGGACGGCCCCGGCGTCCCGCAAGCCCCGTGCCACCGAGCCGCTCGACGTCGCACGGATCGCGTTGCCGCTGCTGGTCTACGTCGCGCTGATGTGGTCCGGGACCTTTGGGCTCGGCAAGGCGATCGGCCTCGCCTACGACCGGACCGCCATGCTCGCCTTCACCGCGGCGGGCAACAACTTCGAACTGGGCATCGCGGTCGTCATAGCCGCCTTCGGCGTCACGTCCGGGCAGGCCCTGTCCGTCGTGGTCGGCTCGCTCATCGAAGTCCCGGTCCTGGTCGCGCTCGTGTACGTATCGCTGGCCTGGCGAGGCAGGTTCCGCACGTCCTGAACCGCGTCGATCGCACGCAACGGCCGGGCACCCTCTTGGAGCGTCCGGCCCTTTTGCGTCCGGCTCAGCGGGCCGCTGCGGTGAGCAGCTGCCCCATCGCGGCCAGCACGCTCGGCTCGACGCGGTAGTACACCCACGTCCCGCGCCGCTCGGAGGTCAGCAGGCCCGCGTCCTTGAGCTTCTTCAGGTGGTGGGAGACGGTCGGCTGGGAGACGCCGACATCGGAGATGTCGCACACGCACGCCTCACCGCCCTCGTGCGAGGCGACCAGCGAGAGCAGCCGCAGCCGCACCGGATCCCCGAGCGCCTTGAACATCTTCGCGGTCCGCTCCGCCTCCTCGGCGCTCAAGGGTCGCTCGGTCAGCGGCGGGCAGCACGGCCCCACCGCCTCGTCCGGCTGAGTGGTCAGGACCGGCAGCTCCACCACACTTGAATTCGACACGCATCAATATTGACATCCGTCGATGCCGCACGGCAAGGTCGCTCATATCGACAGACGTCGAAGCAGTAGGTCGATGCCTCCCTGACCCGCCCCTTGGAGAACGTGATGAGCGAGAACACGCCCGCCGCCCTGCCGACCGTCGTCATCGGCGCCGGCCCCGTCGGCCTGGCCGCCGCCGCCCACCTCCTCCAACGCGGCCTGGAGTTCATGGTCCTGGAAGCCGGGCCCACCGCCGGCGCCGCGGTGCGCGAGTGGGCGCACGTGCGGCTGTTCTCCACCTGGGGCGAGGTCGTCGACCCCGCTGCCGAGAGGCTCCTGGCGCCCGCCGGCTGGGTGCGCCCCGACCCGGCCACCTACCCCTCCGGCGGTGACTGGGCGGAGCAGTACCTGCAGCCGCTCGCCGACGTCCTCGGCGACCGCGTCCGTACCGGCGCGCGCGTCACCGGGGTCTCCCGCACGGGCCGGGACCGGATCGTGGACGCCGACCGCGAGGCCCAGCCGTTCGTTGTGCACGTCGCCCACGCCGATGGCCGGGAGGAGCGCCTCTTCGCCCGTGCCGTGATCGACGCCTCCGGCACCTGGGCCACGCCGTCCCCGGCCGGCGGCAGCGGGCTGCCCGCGCTCGGCGAGAAGGCCGCCGCGGACCGGATCACCTACCGCGTCCCCGACCTCAGCGACCCGGCCGTCCGGGCGCGGTACGCGGGCAAACGCACCGCAGTCATCGGCTCCGGCGCCTCCGCCTTCACCGCCCTCGCCTACCTTGCCGACCTCGCCACCTCCGACGACGGAGCAGGGACGAAGGGCGTGTGGATCCTGCGCCGGGGCATCTCCGGCTCCACCTTCGGCGGCGGCGAAGCCGACCAGCTCCCCGCCCGCGGCGCCCTCGGCCTGGCCGCGAAGAAGGCCGTTGACGACGGCCACGCCGACGCCGTCACCGGTTTCCGCACCGAGGCGATCGAGCGGGCGGCCGACGGCCGCCTGGTCCTGGTCGGCGAGGACGGCCGCCGCCTCGATGCGGTCGACGAGGCGATCGTGCTGACTGGCTTCCGCCCCGACCTGTCCTTCCTCGACGAACTCCGCCTCGGCCTCGACGAGCGCCTCCAAGCCCCCGTCGCGCTCGCGCCGCTGATCGACCCCAATCAGCACTCCTGCGGCACCGTCTACCCCCACGGCCACCGCGAGCTCTCCCACCCCGAACAGGGCGTGTACCTGGTCGGCATGAAGTCCTACGGCCGCGCCCCCACCTTCCTCGCCATGACCGGCTACGAACAGGTCCGCTCCGTCGCCGCCGCCATCACCGGCGACTTCGAGGCGGCCGACCGCGTCGAACTGACCCTGCCCGAGACCGGAGTCTGCGGCGGCGCCGGCCTCTTCGACACCCCCGACGCCGCTGAGGCCGACGGTGGTGGCTGCTGCGCGCCCGCGCCGCAGCTCGTCCAGCTCGCCGCCCCCGCCGAGCAAACTCCGGCGGGTGGTGCTGGAGCCGGGTAGTCGCAGGTGCGCCTCCAGCGTCTTGGCGGATACGGTTCAGGGGCCAGGAACCTGCGCGGGGCCGACATCGAGCCGGGGCCCCCGTCTGCGTGCCCGCAGACAGCGAAAGGACCCAGACCCACCAGCTTCACGCGGTGGGGGAGCCCGGCCCGACGCCACGTGCCACCCGATGCCCTCCAACGCCTCCTAGGCTCCACTCAGGCCACGATTGCGGGCGGACCAAGGCCGTCGACCACCACGAAGACGAGTCCAGGGCCGCACCCGGCCTGCGTGTTTTCGTTTTCCGTGCCGTCGCAGACCCCGGTTCTACGTTCCGCGGGCAGACCCAGTTCACGTCCCAGGACGAGAGTGGGAGGCGAGCCGGCAGGCACCTGCCTGACCAACTCGTCTGCCCAGGGTCGGCTTCATCGTCCCCGGCGCCCGGAACCGCGCCCAGGGGCCGGAGCTGCGGATCAGTCGGCGGCGCAGCTCCGGCCCGCACAGGGCGGCGCACCATGAGCCCGCACCCGGCCCCGGTACGCAACATGGTCCGGGCCGCCACAACAGGCCCCGACATAAAGGCGGTGAGGTCGGCTCATGCTGCCAACCGGTACGGCCACGGAGGCCAAGGACACCAAGGAGGACTACGAGGCAACGTATGCGGCGTCGCTGGACGACATCGGCAAACGGATCGTCGCGCTGCGCACGCGCGCTCTGCGACAGCGGGAGACGGCACGGCGGATGCACGTGCACGCCCGCCGCGCCCTGACCCACGCCCGCCGAACCTGAGCTGCGGCCCACGCACCCCGCGGGCCTTCACGGACCCGCCCCAAAAGGAACGCAGCCGGGCGCCACGCGTCACGCCGCTGTGTACGCACGGTGACCAGAGAGAACAAGCTCGGTGGTCTGAGCGTAGGAGCCGTACCGGGTGGTGAACGTCCACTCAGTGTCAGGCGGGTGGGGTTGGACGGTGGCCTTGGTGGCAATTTGTCGTCAGCTCGGCATGGAGGGGCAGGAGTTGTTCGAAAGGTCGGTAGGCGGGTAGGGCCGCGCGGCAGCAAAGCACGAGGACGACCGTGCCCGACGCCCTGGGCACGCACCTGTACGGAGGCAAGCAATGAGGACCGAAACCGAGCACCGCAGCACGGACGTTGACGGTCCCCACGATGCGCAGGGCTGGAAGCGGTACGCCGACGGCGCGCGCGTACACCGCTCCACCTGCACGATCCACGACGCCGAGGGCTGTGACGGGCACTGCGGCCCCGCACCCGTCGCGGGCGCGGGTCACCAACCTTCGTACCCGGACGTCACGATCGTGTCCATCGGCCGCCTGCACGATGAGGACCAGGGCCCGTGGGCCGACGTGCTGCAGCGCGCCACCATCGCGCTCGACCTGCGTGAGCACTTCCGTGATCCGCACGCCCTCAGCGCCGACCTGCGCCGGCTCACCGCCCACGACCCGCTCGTACGCAACACGGTGATGGAGACCCCGGGCGTGCGCGAGGTCCTCGCCGCCACCGCCCTACAGGTGAGGGGCTACCTCGCGGGGCCGAACCCGGCACCCCTCACCGTGGTGACCCAGTGCGCCGGCGGACGCCACCGCGCCGCCACCACCGCCATGGCCCTGCGCGCCGTGCTCGCCGGGGACGTCGAGCAGGCCGCCGCGTACGGACTGGCCGACGCCGCACGGCAGTTCACCGACCGGGCCCTGGCCGTCGAACTGGTCCACCGCGACCTTGACAAGGACGTCGTCGATCGGCCGGAGCGCGAAACCCACCGGTGAGAGAGGCGACCGTGACCGCAGACGAGGGGGGAGAGCTACGTCGACGAGCGCGGGCAGACGCACCAGGACGACCTGAACGAGCGCACCCCGCGACTGCCTTACCCCGAACAGGGCAAGGCTGATGCGGACCGCGATGTCAGCGAAGCTGGACATGCCCAGGTCGACGGGATCAGCACCTGCCCCGGCAGAGGGACCCATGGACTCTCAACGGCAACCTCCACATAGACATCGACGATGAACAAACCGGCGCCCGAGAATGCAACCAACCTGCACGAATCGGATGTGTCGTCCAGCGCGCGGTTGCACGCCGCTCTGCGCCGTTGCAACACCCGAAGTGCCCGCCTGGACGGCCAATGGGTGTTGGCTCCGGATGCCGCACGTCCAACGCGTGCGGAACGGGTGTCGCGAGAAAGACGTCTCAGACTCCGGGGAAGCCGAGCATGCCGGGGGAGTGGATGTCGATGGCCACGACGCCCGGGGGTAGCGGTTCTCGTTCTCGTCGTCGGCGAGCAGGATCGACATGCCGGTGAACTCGGCGCTGGGCAGCGCGCAGTATAGGGCGTGGCAGGTGTCGGGGGAGCCGTAGCCGTAGCCGTCGCGGATCATGGTGCCGACGGGGGCCGATGCCGTGGTGTCGAGTGGGTCGAGGACCACGGAGGAGAGCGCCAGCACACGGCGGTGCAGGTGATCTTTGTCGGCTTCGTCCTGCATCAGGCACAGGGGTCGCCGGGGGTGTGGGCCATGTTGCCGACGAACAGGTTCAGCGCCTTGTGCCCGGCGGCCAGGGCCTTGACCGCACCGGTGTTCAAACTGATCATGCGGTGCCTGGTGGCCGTGTTTCGTTGACGAGTGCAGCGTCAGCTCGCGCGCCACCGGAGGCCCATTACTTCGCGGCTCTGACTTTGCGTAGGGCGGCCTGTGCGGCCCAGTGGCCCGACATGCCGTGTGCGCCGGCTCCGGGGGGTGTGGCGGCCGAGCAGATGAAGACGCCGTCGACTCCTGTGGCGTAGGGGTGCAGCGTGATGCGGGGGCGGAAGACGAGCTGCAGCGGGTCGTTGGCGCCCGACACGATGTCGCCGCCGACGTAGTTGGCGTTCTTGCGGGACATCTCGGTGGTGCTGCACACGGCCGTGCCGAGGATGCGGTCGCGGAAGCCGGGCGCGAAGCGCTCGATCTGGGCGACGATCGACTCCGTCGCGTCTCCGGTGTAGCCGGCCGGCACATGGGCGTAGGTGTAGAACGGGTGTACACCGTCAGCGGACCGCGACGGGTCGGCGACGTACTGCTGCGCGGCCAGAACGAAGGGCCGGTCTGGCATGCGGCCGCGGGCGACGGTCGCCTCGGCCGACGCGATCTCCTCGAAGGTTCCGCCGACGTGCACCGTGCCGGCGTGACGGCTCGGCTCGTGCGTCCACGGCACACCGCCCTCGACGGCGAAGTCGACCTTGAAGGCGCCCGGGCCATGGCGGTAGGCGCGGTACGCGCGTGCGATGTGCCAGGGGAGTCGGTCGCCGATGATGTCGGCCGCGGCGCCGGGGGCGGTGTCGAGCATGACGAGGTCGACGGGGCCGAGCTCGTCGAGGCCGGTGACCGTGCGTCCGGTCTCGAACAGTACGCCCCGCTGCTTCGCCGCGGCGATCATCGCCGTGGAGATGGCGGCCGAGCCGCCGACGGCGGCGCCCCAGCCGTACCGGTGGGCGGCGGTGCCGAGCGCCACGCCGATGGCCGAGGACGCGAGGGCGTCGAGTGGGCGGAAGGCATGTGCGGCGAGCCCGGCGAGCAGGGCGCGGGCCTCGTCCCCGTTCCAGCGTCGGGCCAGTAGGGATGCGGGCTGTCCGGCGTACAGTCCGAAACGGGCGAGGTCGAGCGGGTGCCTTGGGATGTGCAGCACCGGTTGCAGGAACTCGTCGGCGATCGTGTCGAAACGGTCGTTCAGGGAGCCGAACACGCGGGTCCAGGTGCGGCCGTCGCGCCCGCCGAGGTGTCGGCCGGTCTCCTCGACGGAGCGGTAGGCGGCGGCGCCGCGTCCGTGGTCGAGCGGGTGTGAGTACTGCACTGGCGGCTCCACCCACGACAGGCCGTGCTCGGCGAGGTCGAACGCCTTGGAGAACCGTGTGGCGATCGCCAGCGGGTGGATCGCCGCGCACACGTCGTGCACGAGTCCTGGCAGGGTCAGCTCCGCCGAGCGCGTGCCGCCGCCCAGGGTGTCGGCGGCCTCGATGACGCGCACCCGGATCCCGGCGTCGGCCAGTACGAGCGCGGCCGCGAGGCCGTTGGGGCCGCTGCCGACGACGACAGCGGTCGTCACGATGTCTCCTCGTCCGGGCCCACGGCTGATGAGCTCGTTGGCGTGGCCGTGGCCGTGGCCGTGGCCGTGGCGGTGGCCGTGGCCGTGGCGGTGGCGCACAGTCGCGGCTTGTCGAACTTGCCGAGGGCGTTCTTCGGCACCTCGTCGACAAAGGTCACCGAGGTCGGCAGCTTGAACTTCGCGATGCGCTGTGTCAGGAAGGCGATGAGCTCGTCCTCGTCGAGGGACGTGCCCTCCTTCAGGGCGACGAACGCGACGGGCTCCTCGCCCATGACGGGGTGGGGGCGGCCGACGACCGCGGCCTCGAGGACGGCGGGGTGTGCGTGGAGGGCGCGCTCGATTTCCTGGGGGTAAATGTTCTCGCCACCGCGGATGATCATGTCTTTCATCCGGTCGACGATACGCAGGTAGCCGTCCTCGTCGAGGACACCGACATCGCCGGTGTGCAGCCAGCCGTCTTTGAGGGCCTGCGCGGTCTCCTCGGGCTTGTTGAGGTAGCCGCGCATGACCGTGGGGCCCTGGATGACGACCTCGCCGGGCTCGCCGGACGGCAGCAGGGTGCCGTCCGGGGCCATGACGGCGACCGTCTGGCCGGGGAGGGCGACGCCGACCGTGCCGGGCTTGCGGACACCGTGGAGCGGGTTGCTCGTCGAGGCGCAGGTGCCCTCGGAGAGCCCGTAGCCCTCGACGACCACCACGCCGAAGCGTTCCTCGATCCGGCTGATGAGCGCGGCCGGCATCGGAGCTGCTCCGCAGGCGACGAAGCGAAGCGAGCTGGTGTCCGGTTCGATCTCCGCGGGCAGGTTCGCGAGCATCGTGTAGATGGCCGGGACTGCTGAGAAGTAGCTGGGACGCGCGGTCTCCAGGGTCGCGAAGAAGGTGTGCGGGTCGAAGCGTCCGGCGATGGTCGCCTGCCCGCCCGCGCGCAGGGGCGACAGGACACTGACCACGATGCCGTTCACGTGAAAGAGCGGCAGGATCAGCAGGCTGTGGTCGCGCTCGTCGAGCGACAGCGCCTCGACCATCGCCGCCGTCATCGCGTCGAGGTTGGCGTGGGTGAGCTCGACGCCCTTAGGGCGTCCGGTGGTGCCGCTCGTGTAGACGAGCAGGGCCAGGTCGTCGAGGTCCGGGTCGACCGGGCTCACGTCGACTCCTGCACCAATCGCGGTGAGGTCCTCGGGAGCGAGCGTCGTGACGCCGTTCAGCGAAAGGCCGTCGTGGGTGACGAGCACGCGCGCACCGGAGTCGGCGACCTGGTACTCGACTTCAGCACCGGCCAGGGCGGGGTTCACCGGTGTGACGGCGGCGCCGAGGCGCCAGGCGGCGAAGAGTGCGATCACGAGGTCGGTCCGGTTCGGCAAGCGGATCGCGACCACCGTGCCGCGCGTCACCCCGTGGGCCGCCAGCACGCGGGAGGCGGCCTCGACTCGTGCCGCGAAGGCCCGGTTGGTGAGCGTGCCGACTGTTTCGTCGGACAGGCATGGGCTGTCGGGCCAGGCGTCGGCGCGCCTTGAGGGGAGAGTGGCGAAATGCATGAGGCGTCCTTCGAGGAAAGGGGGCAGCAAACGAGGGGTCAGACGGGTGTCTCGTCGGGACGGTTCGTCGGGTGCGCGCCGAGGGGCTGCGGGCGGTGGTAGCCGGGTGCGGTCCAGGTGACGTTCAGCGGGACGGGGCCGCCTGGCAGCCACGGCTGCTCCGCCACGCAGTCGGCGACGTTCCACGTCCCGCGCTCGACGACGCCCAGCGCGGCGTCGATCACCTGGTACTGCTGGGTGCGCCGGTGGATGGGCTGGGACTCGACCCAGACCACGACCAGGTCGCCGGGTTCGAGGCCGAGGCGTTTCTGTACGGCCGCGACGAGGCGGGCGTCGTGCATGTGGCCGTCGCCGAAGTTGAAGCCGAGGATGATGTTGCACACGAATTCGCCCTCGCGGACGGTGCGTGTCTCGATGTCGTCGAGGTGCGCGTAGAGGAGCGAGAACAGGCCGCGCCCCTGGCTGTGCATCGAGCGCCAGGCGAGCGCCTTCTGCAACGTCATCTCGGCGTCGTCGCGCTCGTACGGAGTGGGAAGCATGCGCTGCAGCTGGTCGATCTGGTTCTCCACGCCGGGCAGTTCGTTGAGCCGTTCCTCCACGCCGGGCTTCATCGCCCATACGGCCGAGGCCCAGTTCCCCGCGTACTGGCGCATCGAGGGGAGGAAGGAGACGAGGTCGGGACGCAGGTTGCCCAGGACCGGCCCGAACAGCAGCAGCGCGAAGACGGGGATGAGCAGCAGGGGTTCGGAGAAGTTCCAGACGTTGTACGTGCCGGGGTCGAACCCGACCCACAGGACGATCGCGATGAACCCGAAGAAGACATTCCACTCCAGTGGGACGGCGAGCGGGAAGGTCGAGGTGATGAAGATGTGGAAGGCCAGCATGCAGAGCGCGCCGACCAGGGCCACGGTCGCGCTCGTCGTGAGTAGCAGGGTGATCGGGACGATGATCTCGACGGCGGTGCCGCCGACGTGCGCCATGAACCAGGCGACGCGGGAGGGGCGCAGATCGTTCGGGGCGTCGCGGTAGTGCAGTCGCTTGACGGCTCGTCCGGGCATGGCCGGGCTGTTGGAGACCATCGGCGGCACGACGTTCTCGAAGTGGGCACCGAACTTGGACACGCCCGCGCCGATCCACACGACGCAGATGACGATCTTGAAGACCACGACGAGGTCGACGAAGTCCGCGGGGCCGCCGATGGACCCAAGCAGCGCGGAGAACAGCATGATCGGCAGGTACTGCTCGGAGCGGCCGGCCAGGAAGACGACCTTGTCGCGCAGGCCCATCAGGGGCATGAGGACGAGAACGGGGATGAAGCAGTGCGGGGCGATGAGCTCCTGCGTGCCGGTGCCTGCCGGAAGGAACTCGCTCGGCACGGGCTCGGCGTGCGCGGCCAGCGGGTAGACGAGGCTGGCGAGCACGCCGACGAAGAGCACGACGTCGAACCAGGTGCGCTCGTCGCCGCCGGTGAGCGGCACGCGGCTGCCCCAGGGCGCCATGCGGAGGGTGCCGGGACGGATCCAGTACCGGATGTTGCCGATCATCGGGCGGAAGTGGCCGCACAGGGGGCCGAACGCGCCGCCGAGTCCGATCACTTCGAGCAGCATCAACCACACGGCCAGCTTCTGGTACACGACGATGTCGTGGTACCAGGAGCCGACGTCGCTGAACTCGATACCGGACGTGGCCGACGCGATCCAGATGCCGACACCGAAGTAGAGGCCGAGCATCTTGACGATGTAGACGAGGTGCAGCACGCGCGGTGTGCCGAACCCGTCGTCGACCCAGTGGGTGCTGAGGACACGAACGCGCTCGCGCAGGGGAAGCCGCAGGAAGGCCGCCGGCTCGACCGGCGGCGGCGACGGTTTGATGAAGCCCATAAGTGCTCCTCGTGGTGGTGGTCCGGGCGGCACGCATCGGTCGCTGCCCCGCCAGGGTCGGCGCGCCGTCGGCTTCCGAGGCCGCCTCACGCGATCCGGACGCACGGACTGTAAGGAGTCGGTGAGACCTGGGACACTGTGCGCGCGAACCAAAAGAGTCGGTCGGGATTGGTCTCCGTACGGACTTCTGGCTGCGGTTCGAGCAGCGACAATCCAGGAGCCCGCCGCGCACCCTGTGCCCGGGGACCGACGCACGACGAAAGGCCGACCATGAATTCCTCGGCGGACCGCGAGGACATCGCCCGCCGCGCGGCCGCCCGCGTCGCGGACATCGCCGCGGCCACGAGCGCGCAGCTCGACGACGTGGCGCGCGTGCTGCAGGTCGAGCTCGCCGAGTCGATCTCGGAGCTCCGCGGAGACCATCTGCTGCTCGACCTCCTCTACGCGAGTGTGGAGAGCAACGTGAAGACCTTCTTCCACGTCGCGCAGTACGGGGTCCCGGTCGACACGGTCGAAGCGCCGTGGCCGGCCGTCGAATACGCGCGACGTCTCGCGCAACGCGAGGTCTCCTCGAACGCCCTGCTGCGCGCATACCGCCTCGGTCACCGGCGCGCCCTTGAGTGGGTGGCCGGGGAGCTGGCCGGCGTCGAGCCGGACGGCAGGGTTTCCTTCGCCGCGTTGCAGATGCTCCAGGAGACCGCCTTCGCCTACATCGACCGGGTCTCCGAGCAGGTGGTGCAGGAGTACGAGACCGAGCGGGAGCGGTGGCTGGCGAATCGCAACACGATCCGTACGGCCACGCTGAGCGCGCTCCTCGCCGGAGACGAGGTGGACGTGGCCACGGCGGAGCAGGTACTGGGCTACCGACTCCGCCAGGAACACCTCGGACTCGTCCTCTGGGCGGACGAACGGGTGGCCTCGCCGAGCCCGTTGCAGCGTCTTGCGCAGCTGACCAGCGCGATAGCCCAGGAGGTCGGTTCGCAGTCGGCGCCGCTGTTCGTCCCGCAGGACCGCTCGCTCGGCTGGGGGTGGGTGCCGCTGCACGCAGGGGCGAGCATCGACCTCGACCGCCTGGCCCGAGTCCTTGGTGAGGCGGGGGATGAAGTGAAGGCGGCGATCGGCGCGGTCGGGACCGGACTCGCGGGCTTCCGCGCGACCCTCCGCCAGGCACTGCAAGCTCACCAGGTTGCCGTCATCGGAGCCGATCGAGCCCGCCGGATCACCTCGTTCACCGCCCCCGGAGTCCGGGCGGCCGCGATTCTGGCAGGCGACCTCACCATCGCCCGCGACCTCGTCACATCGATGCTCGGGGGACTTGCGCAGGACGACGAAGGTGTCGAGCGGCTGCGGGAAACCCTCGCCGTCTTCCTTCAGGAGAACCAGAGCTTCGTCGCGACCGCCGCCAAGGTCCACCTGCACAAGAACACGGTCAAGTACCGGGTGGACAAAGCAGTGCGGATGCGGGGGCGGCCGATCGACGAGGACCGGCTCGACCTCGAACTCGCGCTCGCCGCATGTCGCTGGCTCGGATCCGCTGTGCTCCCACGATCTCCGTGATCTCCGTAATCTCCACTGGATCCTCGCACGACTGAGCACGCATTGGTCCACGACGACGGCACGGGCCGCTCTTTTTGGTGTGTCCGACCGAGGACTTCTCCTTGTGCACCAACGAGTCTGGGCGCCTCGCCAGGACGGAGACCACGCCGTGCACCATGAGGATCACCAGCACACCGGCGTGTTTCACGGGCCCCCCGGCCCCTCCGCGACGATCAGATGAGGAGTGCACCATGGCCGAGCCGCTCAACGGCACGTTCACGACGTCGGAGGAGTGGTTCGACTCCAGCGGTACCCGCTGCGCAGCGCGCCTTTACCGGCCCACCGCCGCGGATCGGCCGCTGCCCGTCATCGTGATGGCCCACGGCTTCGGCTCGGTACGTGCGCTACGCCTCTACGCCTACGCCGAGCGCTTCGCCGCCGCCGGATACGCCGTCGTGGTCTTCGACTACCGCAACTTCGGGGACAGCGAGGGCGAGCCGCGCCAGGTCCTGGACATCGCTATGCAGCACCAGGATTGGCGCGCCGCCCTCCGCTACGCCAGGTCGCTCGAAGGGGTCGACCACACCCGAGTCGTGGCGTGGGGGACGTCGTTCGCCGGCGGCCACGTCATCACCATCGCCGGCCAAGGAGAGCCCCTGGCCGCCGTCATCGCTCAGGTTCCGCACGTCAGCGGCCCGGCAGCGGTGGGGTCCACCGGTCTGCGCGCTGCTCTCAGGGTCGCCGTGCCCGGGATGCGTGACACGATCGCGGCCCTGCTCGGTCGTCAGCCGGTGTACGTCAAAAGCGTCGACCGTCCCGGCCGCACCGCGATGATGGCCTCGCCGGACGCCTATCCAGGCATGCACACGCTCCTGCGCGAGTCGGGGCTGAAGGAGGACGCCTACCCCCACACCGTGGCAGCCCGCATCGCGTTGAAGATCGGCCTCTACTCACCCCAGCGCTGGGCCGGGAACATCACGTGCCCGGTCCTCGTCCAGATCGTCGCGCAAGACGCCATCACTCCCAAGCGCGTCGCCGAACGCGCGGCGGGCAAGATGCGGCGCTCCACCGTCCGCGTCTACGAGGGTGGCCACTTCGACCCCTATGTCGAGCCCCTGTTCGACACCGTCATTGCGGACCAGATCGAGTTCCTGCGCCGTCACGTCTAGGCGATCGCACCCCTGCCCCTGCTGAGCGACGAACCTCTGGCCGGCCTGCTCACCGAAGCACTACCCCGACGACGTCGCCCTGCTCGTCCTGTGTCTTCCATCAGCCCAACCGGCCAGGACAGGATTACTTGGCCAGTGCCACTGCCCCCACCACTACGAACGCGACACCGGTCAGCAGAACAGCACCGGCCAGCAGGGCAAGCACGGCGCCGAACACGAGCTGTCCTGTCGTACGGTGACCGATCTTGGTGCAATCAGGGTCCGCGGGGTCGTACGTGATCTCGGCCCGCTCGGCGCCCCCGATCGAGCTCGTGTGCTCACGCCGTACACCGCGGCTGTCGACGTACGCATAGGTGTGCTGCTCGACGCCGTTGTACCAGTGTGACCGCTGCCGCCGTCCCACCACGGTGATTCCCCGGGTCCTCAGCACCCAGGCCTGCCGGAGGAATTGCCAGCCGCCGTGGACGCCCACCACCCCGGCCGCCATCACTGCGGGAGCCACCGCCCACAAGAGCCCCGGAACCAACCCGGCAATGCCCCTCACCAGCAGCAGCACGAGGACCAGAACATAGCCGCTCCCGAGCATCCACCAGAGCGGGCGGCCTACGACGGAGGCCGCCCGCTCTGGTGCATGCTCGGTCACCAGCCCCGCCCCATCCGGTCGCGGCTCGTCAAAGTCCCGTACGGGCAGTGCACGGCGGAGGGTCTGCGCGAACTCCTGCACGGCGAGATCACTACGACACCTGAGGCGGTACACCACCGGCTCCTCGCCCGTCAGCACAATGGCCAGCTCCCGGCTGTTGACGCCGTCAACGTCGACCCGCTCTATCGCCGCCACCGGTATTCGCCGCCGCACGCCCTCCGCCTCCCACAGCACCACCGCATCCTGCAGCCGAGCAGAAGCACGGCGTCTGCCGTGCAGCACCAATGAGGGCATCTCTGTCGAGGACATGCGGACACACTAGGCGCATGCCAGAAAGCGCTGCGGGTGACTCCCGGACTCAGCTCAGAGCGTCATCCCCGGGAAGTGGTACAGCCACCACTTGGGCGCCCAGTCCACAGGTGACGGTCTGCAACTGCAACGCCCCTGCGACGGCCACGTCCAGCTGGGCCTCTGCGCTCCCAGGGAAGCCGCGACAGTGCTGTCCGGCGCACCATGCAGGCCGCGGTGACGCGGCCCGGCCAGGGAAGGGAAGGGCCGGGGCCGGAAGGGTCGAAAGCCGCGTCCACGGTCGGTCTGACGTTGCGAGGGCGCCCTCCGGTGTGGCTGCTGGTCGAAGATGTTTCGTCAGACCGGCCACTCGTATCAGCCGCAGTGTGAAAGGGTCCGGGCAGACAACCGAGCAGGTCCCCGCCCGCGTTGTGACGCGTTGCTGCGCACCGAGTATGAGGCCGGCCCCACACAGTCGGTCAACGCTGTGTCACCAGGTCGCTCCTTGAGAGGGGAACCGGGTCAGCCGGACGGAAGGAACCGGTTCAGGCCAGGAGTTCGCGAACCAGTGCTTGTCGCCACCACTGCTCGATGCGGTCGGGGGACCAACCGCGTTCGACCGCGAGTTCGGTGTAGACGTCGATGTTGCACAGGGCTCCGTAGACGTCCGTGGCGGACTGGATGTCCAGGCCGTGCCGGAGGACGTCGGCCGACCAGGTTGAGAACACCTGGATTCGGGCCGTGTCGGCACGCCCGCGGCTGTCGCGGTAGAAGGCCGCGAGTTCCGGTTCGCTGCGTCCTGCCTCGCGCACCAGGGTGATGATGTCGCCCGCGCGCTGGAACAGCCGTCGATCGTAGGCGGCCATCGCCGCCAGCTGCGCAGCGGGATCGGCCGCCGGGCTCTCCAGTTCGGCGACCAGCTGTGCCACGTCGGCCGACAGGTCCGCCGCGTCGGCCAGCGCCCGGGTCAGTCCGGTCTTGTTCCCGTACGCCGCGTAGACGGTCGGTACGGAGACCCCGGCCTCCCGTGCCACGTCGCGGACGGTGGTCGCCGCCCAGCCCCGGGAGACGAACAGCCGCCGTGCGGCACGGGCGATGTCCGCACGTGTCTGCTGCGCCTGTGCTGTCCGGCGCAGCGAGTCGTAGCGGCGCCGGACCGGCTCATCACTCACAACAACAGGCCTTCCCATTAGGTTGACGGTGCTTATAGTGAATACATGCTACGTAAACCAGCTCTGCCCGTCATCCCCACCCCGGGCTTCTTCCGCATCAGCGGCATTGCCGCCCTCGGCTTCGCCCTCCTGATCGTCATGGGCAACGTGATCGTGGTCCCCGCCGGCCTGCCACGCACCGGCGCTGATCCCGGTGCCGTCGACGCGTTCTTCAGCACCAAGGGCGACCTGGTCGGCATCAGTTCCCTGCTCACACCCGCCGCCTGGGGCCTGGCCACACTGTTCGGCGCGGGCGCGGTCCGCGCCCTGTGGCAGTCCGAGAGAGCGCGCAACGAGGCATGGTCGTTGCTCGGATTCGCCGGCATCATCTTGCAGAACGCCGCCTTCTCCGCAGTGATCGCGATCCGTCTCGCCCTGGCATCGACGGCTGCGGACGGCACCGAGGCATCCGTCGGCCTGTGGGCTGTGCACGACGCGCTGTTCACCCTCAACGGCACCTTCCTCGCCCTCGCCCTGGTCGGACTGTCCATCGGCGGTCGGCATGCCGGGATCATCCGGGTCTGGCACCACGTCCTGGGGCTGGCCTCGGCTGTCCTGCTGTTCACCTCGGCCACCCTCACCCCGTTGGTGATCGATCACAGCGGCCCCTTCGGCCTCCTCGGCCTCACCGGCTGGCTCCTGTGGGTGGTCTGGGTCGTCGCCTACGGCATCGTCCTGATCCGCCTGGAACGGGACCGCGGCGCGCGCTCGTACGGGGCCGCCCGGCAGGCACACGGAAACGCCCGGTGACGGACAGCAGGCGTATGCGGACACCACTGTCCTGGGCGGCCGCCCACCACCTGCCTGGGCCGCCCGAGGGCGTTGGCACCACGCACCGACCGCACAGGCATACCTCCCGTGGACGTCCTGCGCCTTTTCCTCAGTTCCGAACCGGCCTCCGGACGCCCACCGGTGCCGGTCCGGGAAGATGTGGACCGCCGTCCGTGACAGGAGACCTGCCCGTATGACTGATCCGAAGCTGACAGCTGGCCGCGCCCGTAAAACCGGGATCTGGCCCCTGATCCGCACCGAGCGGGCGGCGCTGGCGGCCGATGCCGCAGGTCTGACGGCCGAGCAGTGGGCTACGCCTTCGTTGTGCTCCGGCCTGACGGTGCGTGAGGTGCTGGCGCATCTCACCGCGGGCGCGAGTCTGAACACCGTGCGCTGGCTGGCGGGAGTGATCCGCTGCCGGTTCGACTTCGACAAGCAGGTGGCCATGCGGCTGGCAGAGCAGCTGGGCACGACCCCGGCTGAGACCCTGGAGCGGTTCCGGCAGATCGTTCCGAGCGAGACCAAACCTCCCCTGCCTGCCATCGCCATGCTGGGCGAGACGATCGTGCACGGAGAAGACATCCGGCGTCCGCTGGGTGTCCGTCGTGACTATCCGATGGAGGTCGTCACGCTGGTGGCCGACTACTACCAGGGCTCGGATCTCGTAGTGGTTGCCAAGAAACGAATTAGCGGGCTTGAACTCGTCGCGACTGACGGCCCGTTCACGACCGGTTCCGGACCGCGTGTGTCCGGGCCCACCCTGGCCTTGGTAATGGCCATGACCGGACGCGAGACGTACTGCGACGACCTCGACGGCGACGGTGTGAAGCTGCTGCGCAGCCGCTGCGGGCCCGCGTGAGCTGATGTCGTGGGCCTCCTGGCCGGCTCCCCTGTCCGTTGGTCCTCCTGTGCAGCGGCCGAAGGACGGCGGCCGCAGAGGGTTGAACATCCGGCCGGTCAGCGCGTTGCGCGTCACGCCGGGAGGGGCTGCGCACGGCCGCCCATGAGGGGCGGGTCCGGCGTCCGGGGCGAGGTGTCCGGGCGCCGGGCCCGCATGCGCACATTTGCCAGAAGTACCATGTGCGCTCGGGGTACTGGGTCCCCGACAGCCTGTGGGGGAACGGAACACCACCGGACGCTCCGAGGTCCTGCCCACGCTTTTTTGAGGCGCTGCTGGCGAGGGTTGACGATAGCTGTGCCGCGTACCCCGATCGGTGTCGTTGTGAGTTGTCGGGCAGTCAGCGATCATCGCGTCTCGGCACAGCGGAACCTCTTCAAACGGTTCATGAGCTGCTGTTCCACTGTCTCCATACGGAGGTAATGCAGCGGCAGCTCGAGGCTCGCCGCGCGAGTTGTCCAGAGCCGACTGATCGAGGAGCTGCGCGCATCAGTCGGCGGCTGCTTCGCTGTCGTAGCGGGCGCGATTCGCGGTGATCACGTCGTGGTGGGTGCCGGCCCAGTCGATGAGGGCGGTGACGGCGTCGATCAGGGTGGTGCCGAGGTCGGTCAGGGCGTATTCGACGCGCGGGGCACCTCGGGGTAGGCGGTGCGGGTGACCAGCCCGTCGCGCTGGAGCTGGCGCAGGGTGGGGGTGAGCATGCGCGCCGCGACCGTTTCCCGCTTCGGAGGCCCTGAGGCCGTCGAGGTCACCGAGCACCCCCTCCCTGAACCGGGTGAAGGGCAGGTGCGCGTCAAGGTGAAGGCTGCAGCGATCAACCCGGTGGATGTCGCCATGCGCTCCGGTGTCTTCGGCGGCCAGGGCCCTGTCGGGCTCGGCTTCGATGTGGCCGGTGTGGTCGATGCCGTCGGCCCCAAGGCCGACTGGAAGGTGGGTGAGCGCGTCTTCGCGGTGGTGACCGGACACCACAAGCCACTGGGTACGCACGCGGACTACATCGTCGTGGACGCCGGCATCCTCGCTGCGTCCCCCGCCTCTCTCGACGACGTGCATGCCGCCACGCTGCCGCTGAACGCCACGACCGCTTCCCAGGTGCTCGACCTGCTCGACCTGGCTCCGGGGCAGAGCCTGCTGGTCGTCGGTGCGAACGGCGGGGTAGGTGCCCACGCGCTGGAACTGGCCCACCAGCGGGGTCTGAAGGTCACCGGGGCCGGGGACGCGGCCTTCGAGGACTTCGTCCGGGCCCGCGGCGCCGATCACTTCCTGGCCCGCGGCGAGACCTTCGAGCCGGCGTCCTTCGACGGAGTCCTGGACACCGCCAGTCTGGGTGCTGCCGCGCTCGCCGCCGTCCGCGACGACGGCGCCTACGCCGGCCTGTGGCCCGGCAGCCAACCCATCTCCGAGCGCGGCATCCGCGTTGAGGCCGTCAGCGTCCAGTCCGACGCCGCCCTCCTCGCCGACCTGGCCCGCCTGGCCGACCAGGGCGTGCTCTTCGCCCGCGTCGCCCAGACCTATCCCCTGACCGCTGCGGCCGAGGCCCACGCACGACTTGCCCAGCGCGGACTGCCCGGACGCATCGTCCTCGTGCCGTAACCGCTCGCCCGCTGCTGACGACGGGTTCGGCGGCACCGTGCGCCGCTGCGCTTACCTCCCCCGCATCCACGCACCCCCGTCCATGTCTCGACCGCCTGGACGGCCCGGTCAGCAGCACCGCCAAGCTCACCAGCAGCCTCGACGAGCACTTACTCCCCTCACATGACCCACCGCACGGCGGCACCACGGACCGCGCAGGACATCCCATGACGAATCTCGCGGTCATCGGCGCCAATGCCACCGTCGGCTCCGCCATCGTGTGTGAGCCCCTGCATCGGCGGTCGGCGTTGTTCGCGGTCTGCGGTGCAGACGGCGTACCCCGTTCGAAGGCACCGCAGGTCCTCGCCGGGGCGTGAGCATGTGCCGCGGGCATCATCACCATGTCCCGGCTCTCTCCCGGGGCCCTGGCCTGCTACCGGAGGAGTTGCCCCGTGGTCCTCGTGATCGTTGTCGCCGTGGTTGCGCTGCTTGCGGGTCTGGCGGCCAACCGCTGGCTGCGACCCAAGCTGATCACCACCGCGGACGATGAGGGGATGGCGGTGAAGGACCTGGTCGGGCCGATGCTCACCCTGACCGTGCTGCTGCTCGCGTTCGTTCTGGTCACGGCCTCGGGCTCGTACGGGAAGGCCGAGGTCGCCTCGCGCGGGGAGGCCCGCGCCCTGGACCAGCTCGTGGAGAGCGCGGAGTACGCGCCCGCGAAGCAGCGGGCGAAGGTGCAGGCCGATGCCGTCTGTTACGCCCGCGCCGTCAGGGCCCAGGAGTGGCCGGCGATGTCCGACGGACACGGCTCGCCCGCCCCCAGTGTCTGGTCGACGGATCTGCGGCGCACCTTCGGCCAG
>NZ_JBEYWV010000036.1:0-100085 GCF_040644575.1 Streptomyces sp. NPDC046939 | reverse complement strand
TACGTCAAGGTCAAGGCCGCGTCCGCGCTCGCCCGCAAGAAGCTCGGCATGCGCTACCGCATGGCGGTCGTACCGCTCGACCCCTCACCTATTCGAGGCAGCCACGGCCGCCTCCCCACGAGCGACGACGAAGGCCCGGTGCTTCTGTGCTCACGGCCCGGCACGGGCACCGGCCGGATCGCGGCGACCGAAGTGAAGGCTTTGCTGCTGCGACTCGCGGGGGTGGACTGAGGCCGTCCTCTCAAGTCAGGCGGGAATGCCCTCCCGCCTGATCTCCGGGACGGGGATCCCGAGCGCTCGCAACTGCTGGAACGGGTTCATGAACTCGCGGTTCTGAACGATCCTTCCGTCCTCCAGCGCGAAGGAGTGCAGGAAGTGGTTCTCGTACTGCCCCTCGGGATAGCCGGGGAAGAGAATCCTGCCGTGTCCGTCGCACTCCACCCAGAAGAAGTTCGGGTCCTGCGTCTCGAAGACCTGGATGTTGTACCACTCCCAGTCGGGAAACATCTTCAGTGACCAGACGCCGTGCTCGGCCAGCCGGTCGCGGCCCTTGATGACGATGGGTTCCCCGGTGTCACTGGTCCACAGGCCGCCGCTGCCGTGCTCGACGAACAGCTCGTGCCGGCGCAGGCGCGCCGGCCCCTTCGTGTCCGCCAGATACTTCTCGACCGTGGCACGGTTCTTGCGCCGCAGAGCGGCGGCGTCCGTGAATCCGTGCGGTGCGCCGTCGGCCATGGTGTCCCCTCAGCAAAGTGGTCGGGCTGTCCAGCCGCATCGTCGGACGTGCTGCTCGGGGCCGGGTCGAGCAAGGTTCGAGGCCGCCGCGACGGCCCGTGCACACGCTGTCGACGCATGCCGGACCCGTGCATCCTCCGTGCACCATGGGCCTCGTACGGCATGGGAGAGGACCCTTACCGATGGCAGACGTTCACCACGAGGAGTTGCTGGAACTCGCCCTCGGATACGTGTACTCGGCGGCCCTGCACGCCGCGGCGCGCTTCGGCGTGGCCGACCACCTGGAAGGCGGCCCGCGGACGGCCGACGAGGTGGCCGAAGCGGCGGAAGCCGACGGCTCGTACATGTACCGGCTGCTGCGTTTCCTCGCCTCCAGGGGTGTCTTCCGCGAGGACGGGTCGGGCCGCTTCCACCTGACGCCGCTCGCCGAGCCGCTGCGCACACACGCCGAGCGTTCCTTGCGCGACTACATCATGGTGCGCGGTGAGCCCGCGTTCTGGGATTCGGCGGGCCGCCTCCACGAAGCCGTCCGTACGGGCACCACCGCCTTCGAGACCATGCACGGGATTCCGTTCTACGACCATGTCGCGGCGGACACGGGGTTCGGCCGGGCGTTCAACTCGAGCATGGCCGCGTTCTCGGAGGCTCTGAGCAATGATGTCGCCGCGGTCTGCGCGTTCCCCGATGCCAGGAGCGTCGTCGACGTGGGCGGCGGGCGCGGCGGCCTCTTGCGTGCGGTGCTGCGCCGCAATCCGCACCTGACAGGCACGCTGTTCGATCTGGAGAACGTCGTCCGCGGACATGTTCTCGACGTGCCCGACCTGGCCGGCCGGTGGAGCGCCGTGTCCGGTGACTTCTTCGTCACCGTCCCGGCCGGCGCCGACGTCTACCTGCTCAAGCATGTGCTGGCCAGCTGGCCGGACGACCAGTGTGTGCGGCTTTTGCGCACGTGCCGGGCCGCCATGCCCGCCCACGGGCGGCTCCTCGTCATCAACGCGATGATCCCGGCGGGCAACGAGCCGCACCCGGGGAAGACCATCGACATGCTGATGATGACGGTCCTGAACGGCAGGAGCCGTACCCGGGCGGAGTACGAGGCGCTGCTGACGGATGCGGGCTTCGCCGTCGCACGCTTCGTGGAACCGTCGCCGCACGCCTCGCTCCTGGAGGCGGTTGTGGCCGCCTGATCAGGCAGCGGCGCTCGGGGCGGTGGACGCGGTCAGCAGGCCGGACAGGGCCGTCGCGAAGATGCGGGGGCCCTCGCGGGTGAGCACGGACTCGGCGTGGAACTGGACGGACGCGAAGCCGTCGCCGCGCAGCGCGTGCACCTCGCCGGTGGCGGCGTCCCTGCTCACGCGGACCGGGCCGACCGTGTCCGGATGTGCGGGAACCACCAGTTCGTCTTCGCTGACCAGGGCGAAGGTGTTGTAGAAGCCGACCTGTTCGCGAGTTCCGAACAGGTCGATCTCCTTGCGCACGCCCTGGTGCGGCACCGTCCTGCGGCGCAGGGGCAGACCGAGGTGCAGACCCAGGACCTGGTGGCTGAGGCACACGGCGAAGAACGGACGCCGCTCGCGCAGCAAGGTGTCGACGGCGGCGTGCAGGTACCGCATCTTGGGCTGTGTGACCTCTCGCGGGTCCCCCGGCCCCGGCCCCATCACGACCAGGTCATAGGCGTCGACGTCGTACTCCTCGTCGTACCGGCGCACCGTCACCCGCGGTCCCAGGGAGCGCAGTTGGTGGTCGATCATGGAGGTGAAGGTGTCCTCGGCGTCGACGACGAGGACGTGGCGCCCGGACAGTTCGCCGGGCGTGGTGGCACGGGCCGCCGGACCCGACAGCCAGAAGTCGGCGACGGCGTCGTTGCGCCGATCCAGCGCCCGGCGCACGCGCGGATGTCCGCAGAAGCGGCTCGCCGGGTGCTCGGCGGGGCGGTTCGCACCGGCCCCGCCGAGGGCGGTGACGAGCCCTGCGGCCTTGGTCCGGGTCTCCGCGGCCTCGGAGGCCGGATCGGAGTGGCGCACGATCGTGGCGCCGGTGCTGATGCCGAGACGTCCCTCGGGGCTGATGTCGGCGGTGCGGATGAGGATCGTGGAGTCCAGGGTCCTCTGCCCGTCGGCGTCACGCCCGATGAGCGCGGCGACGCCGCTGTAGTAGCCTCGCCCGTCCGGCTCGTACCGCTGGACGGCGCGGCAGGCGCTCTCCAGCGGGCTGCCGGTGACGGTGGGCGCGAACATCGTCTCGCGCAGGATGTCCCGCACATCGTGCCGGGTGTGCCCCTCGATGTAGTACTCGGTGTGAGCGAGCCTGGCCATCTCCTTGAGGTACGGACCGACGACGCGGCCGCCGTCGTGGCAGATGCGGGCCATCATCTTCAGTTCCTCGTCGAGCACCATGTAGAGCTCGTCGGTCTCCTTGCGGTCGCCGAGGAAGCCGAGGACGCCCGACAGGGTGGGGCCTGCGGGCGGGTAGCGGTAGGTGCCGCTGATGGGGTTCATCACGACCGTGCCGCTTTGCAGGCTCACGTGCCGTTCCGGTGAGGCGCCGACCAGGACGCGCGTGCCGGTGTGGATGAGGAAGATCCAGTGGGCCCCGCGCTCGCGCTCCAGCAGCCTGCGGAAGAGGGCCGGGGCGCTGTGCGGCCCGTAGTCGGTGAGGTCGGCGGCGAAGGTCCGCTTGATGACGAGGTTCGCACCCTCCCCGGTGCCGATCATCTCCTTGACGGCGCGGCGCACCAGCTCCGCGTAGGCGGCGTCGTCGATGTCGAACGCTCCACCGGTCATGGAGGCCGGCAGGTCGGGCAGGCGTGCGTGCATCTCGCTCAAGGGCAGTTGTTGCTGCCCGGTCACCGCCATGGCCACCAGCGGCGTCCTGTCGTCGGCGCAGGCGAAGCCGCGCTCGGTGAGCTGCCGGTACGGCAGGACGGCCAGTACGTCATGGCAGGCGCCGGGGTGGCCCGGTTCGGGCAGCGGGATGTCGGCGAGCGTGGCGGGCTGGGACACCGGCCCCGTCAGGACGTCCACGAGCGCCCCGGCCCCGTCCGTGCCGGGCCGGTGCAGCAGGGCGTACGACGTGAACTCTCCCCGCAGCGCCCGCGCCAGCAGATCGGGCCTGCCGGGGCTCACGCGAACACTTCCTTCGCCGTGGTGACACGGGCACAGCGCCCGGCGGCGTACGTCAGGGCAGAACGGTGGTGGGCGTGCGAGAAGTCTGCCGTGGCGTCGGCGACGAGGAACGGCTGGATGTCGTTGGTGAACGCCTCGACCACGGTGGCGAGGACACCGATGTGGGCGTAGACGCCGCAGACGACGAGCTGGTCACGACCCTCGGTGCGCATCCATCGCAACAGATCGGTGCGGAAGAACGCGCTGTAGCGCCACTTGGTGAGGACGTGGTCCTCGGGGCCCGGCGCCAGCTCGTCGACCACGGCGCGGTCCTCGGGGGTCGTGCGCATGCCGGGTCCCCAGAAGTCGTTGAGCAGGCCGCGCTGTTCCTCGCTCATCCCGCCCGGCTGGGCGGTGAAGGCGACCGGGACGCCCAGCGTTGTGCAGCGCTCGCGCAGGAGTGCGGTGTTGTGCACGAGCTCCGTGCGGAGCTGGCCGGGGAACGGTTCGAGGAAGTACCGCTGCATGTCGTGGACGAGAAGGACCGCCCGCTCGGGCTCGGCGGTCCAGTGCACCACGGGTGCCGGGAGGTCGCCCTGTGCGGGCAAAGGGTAGGAACTGATGCGGGGTATGCCGGTCATGGCTCCACTTCCTGGTGGCGCAGCGCGGGGTGCCGTCACGGCGCTGCCGTGCAGGGCGTCCCCGAGTGGGCCGCGTACACCGTGACGAACACCGCGAGCCCCAGGGCGCCGCTGGCGCCGGGGCCCGGAGCGGTGAACGGGACGGGCTGTGTGCGGTTGGCGAGGAGCGCACCGTACGTGCGCAGGGCGGCGGCGACGAGTTCGTACGACGGTCGCGGTGGCTGAATCGGCATGGCGGCGCTCCTCCACCGGCCGGAACGCTAGCTGGGTCCGTCCCGGTCGGACAATCGGTCGTGACGATCAGGCGGCCCCATTCGAGTGGTTGTCGAGGACGCCGCGACCGTCTCTCACCGCGGTCGCGAGGGGCGCGGGCTTCGGTGCCCCCGCAGGCTGCACTCTGGCCGCTCGCGCTCGAAGCGCCCTTGAGCGCGCACCGACGGAGTCACGCATGCCGCTGAGGAAAACGGCGCTGCCGCCGTGGAGTCCCTATCGTCCAGTTCTCCGCGGCACGTTCATCGAAGCTCTCGAAGGGAGGGCGAGATGGAGTTTCGGATCCTTGGTTCTGTGCAGATCTGCGATGACCAGACCGGTATGCGGGTCATGCCGTCGGGCGCCAAACAGCGGGCGCTGCTCGGTGCCCTGGTGGTGTGCGTCGGCCAGGAGGTGCCCTCGGGGCGGCTGGTCGAGGAGTTGTGGGGCGACCGCCCTCCGCTCGGCGCGGCCAACGCCCTGCAGGCGCATGTGGCCCGCCTGCGACGGCTGTTGCTGTCGTCCAGCGGCAGGGGCGCGCACCACGACTGGCTGGTGACGCAGCCGACCGGCTACGCCCTGCGGGCCGACACCTCGGCCACGGATGCCCAGCGCTTCCACCGGCTTGTCTCCGAGGGACGGGAAGCGGCGACGGTGGACCCGGACCGCTCGGTGCGGTTGCTGCGCTCCGCACTCGGTCTGTGGCGTGGCCGGGCCTTCGAGGGCAGCGAGCGCGGGCCCATCTGCGCGACGGAGGCGTCGATACTCGAAGAGGCCCGGATGGTGGCGCTCGAGCTGCTGTACGACGCCAGCTTGCGCGCGGGCCAGCATGAGCGCATCACGGGCGAGCTGGAGGGGCTGACCGTCAGTCATCCGTTGCGGGAACAGTTCCACGAGCTGTTGATGATCGCCCAGTACCGGTGCGGGCGGCGGGCCGAGGCACTGGGGACGTACGAGCGGTTGCACCGCAGGCTGATCCGCGACCTCGGGGTGGAGCCCGGACCTTCCCTGCGTCGCTGCCGGGATGCGATCCTGTACCACTTCGATCCCCACCCCGGCCGGGAGGCAGTGGTGGGTCCGTCCCACGGGTCGGCGGCGCCGCACCCGCCCGCGCTCGGTCACCGGCCCGACGACGAGGTGCGCATGCGTCTGCTGGCACACGAGATCGCCCTGCTGCGCGGCCGGGTAGAGGAGCTGTACCAGGAGCACCGGGCCCTCGCCGTCAGGCTCAGCGGTTCCCGGGCCCTTTCGCTCCCGCCGCCGTGAGCGGTTCTAGGCACCGGTGCGGTACCTGTCCATCTCGGTGCTCCCGGCGCTCTCCTGCTCCTCCTCGTAGGCGCGCAGTTCTTCGGCGAAGACGCGCCACAACTGGGAGTAGCCGCCGGCCAGCGCCGCCATCTGACCGGTGCAGTGAGGCGGGAGACTGGAGATGATCTGGCGCCGCTCCCGCGCCATCAGGGAGCAGGCCTCCAGCATGCGCAGTATGTTGCGGCCGGCCTCCGTCAACCGCAGCGAGGGGTCCCGGCGCAGCGACTCGAAGATGGTGAAGAGTTCTCCGGGTGAGCGGGTCTCGGGGCTCTCCTGCGGTGCGGGCCGTTCGGCCCGGGCGTCCCGCTGGACGGCCTGGCCGCGCTGGCGCGGTGTGACGGGGTCGTCGCCGCGCAGGATCCGCTTGCGCACGTCCGCGACGGTGACCGGGGAGATGCCCGCCCTGCGGGCCACCGCACGCAGCGACGCGTTGGGGTCGGCCCGCAGCAGCTCACCGGCCAGCTCACGGCCGCGCACACTGTTGAGCGGCCGGAGCCGGCCGTCCAGACCTATGCGCCGCTCGCCCCGCGAGGGGTCGACGGAGCGCCGCCGGATCTCGGAGACCTTCTTGGCCGACAGACCGGCGATGACGGCGATGGCCCGGTCCGACCAGTAGGGGTGGGTGGTGACGATCCGTTCCACCGCGGCTGCCCGGTCCGACTGCGTCAGCGGACGCCCCTGGACGATGTTCATCGCCACGGCCAGCAGCGCCGCGTCCTGGACGGAGCCTTCGAAGTAGCGGACCTTGATGTGCTCCCTGCCTTGCAGTTGTGCCGCCCGCAGCCGGTGCAGTCCGTCGATCACACTCATGGTGTCCCGGTGCACGACGATCGGCGGCAGCTCCGTCTCCAGTTCGGCGAGGGTGAGGGCCCACTTCCCGTCGATGCCCTGGGTCCGGGGGGTGTCGCTGACCCGCACATCGGTCAGCCGTACCTGCTCGACGGGCCCTTCGTGCAGCATGGTGTCGCGCAGGGCGAGTAAGGTGTCGGAACTCGTGTCGGACGTGGCGCCGGCCCCCGCACCGTCGAACTCTGTGCGCCCGGGCACGGGCAGGGGCACGACCTGATTGCTTCTCACCGCGACTCCTCGTCATTGGCGGGCGTGGTCCGAGTGACCCGTCCGCAGACCGGACGAGCCGTCGAGGACACTCCCAACCCGAGCTGACAGGGCACTGACGCGGCACTGACACACACCCGCCGACACCGTGCTCGCAGGGCACTGCGTGGCAGCAAGTCACGACAACGCTCCCGGTCGCGGCGGTTCGAGTGGTGCTCCAGCGACCTCACGAGCCGCTTGTGGCCCGGCGGTCAGGGGTTGAGGACCCAGGCCGAGTTGTGCGCCGTGAAGCCGATGTGGGGGTAGTACTCCGTGGCGGCGGGCGCGGACAACAGCACGATCTTCGCCGTGGGCGCCTCCTCGCGCGTGGCGTCGATCAGCGCGCGGCCGACACCCGTGCCCTGGTGGGCCCGGACAACGGCGATGTCCGACAGGTAGGTGACGTAGGAGAAGTCCGAGATGCTGCGCGCGATGCCGATCAATGTGCCTGCTTCGTCCCGCGCGACGACGACGAGATTGGCCTGACGCACCATGTCCGCCATGCGTTGCCGGTCGTCGGCCGGGCGCCGTTCGCCCAGCCCCGAATCCCGGAAGACGGCGAGCACGTCGTCCAGGTCCAGGTCTGCACCCGGGGTACGGTCAATCGTCCAGGACACTGAGTTCCTCCAGTCGGCTACGGATCACGTCGTGGTTGGTGAGGAAACGCCGCGGCTCGAGCCGGTCCAGGGTGACCCCGGCCCCGGCGAGCGAGTCGGCGAAGTGCTCGCCCGTGGCGGTCGTGCGGTTCGCCGCCGCCTGCACGCTGCGGTACGCCTGTTCCCGCGGCACGCCCCGGCCGAGGAGTTCGGCAAGGACCGACGAGCTGTAGACGAGCCCGTCGGTCTGGTCGATGTGGGCCCGCATGCGTTCGGCGTCGACCTCCAGGTGGGTGATGAGGTCGATGGCCGCCTCGGCCTGGAAGTGACCGACGGACAGGGCGTCGGGCAGGATGACCCGTTCGACGGACTGGTGTGCCAGATCGCGTTCGTGCCACAGCGCGACGTCCTCCAGGGCCGCGGTGGCATAGCCGCGCAGCAGCCGGGCCAGACCGCACAGCCGCTCGCTGGTGGTCGGGTTGCGCTTGTGCGGCATGGCGCTGGAGCCCTGGTAGGCGCTGCTGCGCCGCTCCTCGACCTCGCGGACCTCGGTGCGCTGCAGGAGCCTCATCTCCAGCGCGATCTGCTCGACGCAGGCACCGAGAGTGGCGACGGCCTGCAGGAGCTGGGCGTGCCGGTCACGGGCCACGACCTGGCTGGGTGCGGGTTCGACCCCGAGCCCGAGCGCCTCGCACACATGGGTCTCCACGAACGGATCGATCAGGGCGTATGTGCCGACGGAACCCGAGACGGTGCCGACGGCGACGGCGTCGCGCGCCGCTGCCAGACGCGTCGCGCAGCGGTCGATCGCGAAGGCGTGCCCGGCGAGTTTGTGCCCGAACGTGGTGGGTTCGGCATGGACTCCGTGGGTGCGCCCCACCATGACCGACTCCCAGTGCTCCAGCGCCCGCCGTACGAGAACGCGGCGCAGACGCCGGGCCGAGCCGTGCAGCAGTTCTGCCGCCCGGCCGAGCGTGTGGCCGAGTGCGGTGTCGACGAGGTCGTAGCTGGTCATGCCGAGATGCACCCAGACGGCGGAGGTCTCGGGCATCTCCTCGCAGAACGCGGCCAGGAAGGACAACACCTCGTGGTCGCGTTCCTTCTCGATCTCCGCGACCCGCCCCGGCAGCGGCACCTTGGCCCGTCGCATGTCCTCGACGGCCTCCTCGGGGACAATGCCGAGTCGCATCTGCGCCTCGGACGCGAGTATCTCCACGCGGGCCCAGAGCGCGTAGCGGTTCTGGTCGGAGAACAGCTCGGCCATCGCGGGCAGCGTGTAACGAGGAATCATGACACTGCTTTCGTCGGTGAAGGGGCGGGGCCCCGGGGTCGGCGGGCCGGCATCAGTAGGCGCCGAAGTACTCGCGCTGCTCCCACTGCGTCGTCCTGTCCGGCCGGGAGGAGTTCTGCGCGCACCAGGTCTCGTACCGGCTCACTTCGCTTTCCTTGAGCTTGGTCAGGCATGCCGTCAGCGGTGTTCCCAGGAGTTGTGCCGCGCGCCCTGCGCGGAACGCCTCCAGTGACTGCCGCAGCGACTGCGGCACCAGCAGCTCTCCGGGGGCCGGGGCGTCTCCTGCGGCTCCGCCGGCCAGACCCTGGAGGCCGGCGAAGAGCTGCGCCGCGATGTTCAGGTACGGGTTGGCGCACGGTTCGCCCACCCGGTTCTCGATGTGTGCGCCCGCCCCGGTGCCGACTATGCGCAGCATCGCGCTGCGGTCCTCCACGCGCCAGCCGATGCGGGTGGGCGCCAGGGTGTGATGGGCGGCCAGCCGACGGTAGCCGTTGACCGTGGGTACCGACAGCATGAACAGGTCGCGGGCCCAGTCCAGCAGGCTGTCCGCGTATGCCTTCCCCTCGGGGGACATGCTTCCGGAGGGCCCCTCGGCCTCGAACAGGTTGCGCCCCGTGGCGCGTTCGATGACCGACTGGTTCAGGTGCCAGCCGCTGGGGTCCGCGCTGTCGAGGGCGGGGTGGGACATGAAGGACGCGTGGTGGCCCCGTGCGGCACAGAACTGCTTGGTGACGGTCCGGAACAACAGCATCGCGTCGGCCGCGTCCAGCGCGGTCATGGGGCTGAAGGTGGTCTCGACCTGACCGGGGCCGGACTCGTGCTCCATGGAACGCAGTGGCAGGCCGAGCTCGAGCAGGCGCAGCGCCAGCGGGTCCGTGAGGGGGGCGATCGTGTCGTACTGGGCATCGAGGTTGAACTGGTAGCCGGCGTTCATCGCGGCGACACGGGGGGCCTGTCCCTGCAGCCCGAAACCGTTGCCGGTGTTGCCCGGTTCGTCGTCGAGGCGACGGGTGAGGTACCACTCGACCTCCAGGCCCACCGCGGGGGCCAGCCCCCGGCTTTCGTACTCCGCCAGGACGCGGCGCAGCACACCACGCGAGGACAGCGGATGCGGTGTGCCGTCCCGCAGGTACTCATCGGCGAGGACCCATGCCGTGCGCGGTGCACGGTCCGGCAGGATCTGGAAGGTGAGGGGGTCGGGCACCGCGACGAAATTGCCCGCTCCGACGAGCTCGTCGACGCCGACGCCCGGATCGTCGCCGAGGAAGTCCACGGCGACGGCGTGGCCGGTGTCGAAGAGGAAGGGGCCGGGGCTGAAGTTCATGCCGTTGCGCAGCACGGCACGGAAGGCGTCGGCTGTGAGCGTCTTGGAGCGGGCCAGGCCGTGCGGGTCGCCGAACACCAGCCGTACGAGGTCGACGTGTGCGAGTTCGGCCTCGACGCGGTCGGCAGCGGCGAGGCGGTCGTCGTCCCACAGCTCGTGGTCAGCGACGAACGAGGGGCGCCCTACGCTGCCCTGTTCGGACAACGGGGTCCAAGGCCGGATGCGCATGGTTCAGGGCGTCCTTTCGCCGGAGAGCGGAGCAGGTGTGGTCGCGGGCGGGTGGAGCGGGCCGCCCAGTTCCGCCTCGATCTGTCGGGCCGCGGTCAGCACGAGTGCGTCGGCGCCGACGGGACCGACGAGCTGCACGGCGGCCGGCAGGCCGGACCGTGTCAGTCCGGCCGGGAGGGAGAGCGCGGGCTGGCCGGTCATGTTGAACGGGTAGGCCGCCGGCGCCCAGGCCAGCCACTTGAGGTCGCGCGGATCGGCGGCCCAGTCGGGCGCTATGGCGTTCGCCTGAAGCGGCTCGACGGGAACGGTGGTCATGGCGAGCAGGTCGTAGCGGTTCATGACGGCACGCATGCGGGCCCTGAGCGACTGTCGGACGCCCTCGGCGCGCATGACGTCCTCGCCGCTCAGCGTCCGCCCGTGACGGACGATCTCCAACCGGCCTGCATCGCACCACTGTTCGGCCCAGAGCGGGGTGTCGGCGGCCTCGGCCGCCGCGAGGATGTCGATCAGCGCGGGATAGGGGTCCTCATAGGGTGCCGCGATGGACTCCACCTGATGGCCCAAGGCGGTCAGCGCCTCGCGGGCCCGGTCGGTGACCTCCGCGATGCGGGGGCTCGTGACGTCGTGGTCGATCCAGCCCACCCGAAGCCTGCGGCGGTCGCGGGCCCCGTCCAGTGAGCCGAGCGCCGAGTCGGGGTCGTCGACGTGCGGGCCCTCGGCCACCCGGGCGAGCAGGGCGGCCTCGGCGACGGTTCGGGTCAGCGGTCCCTGATGGGCGAGCCGGTCGATGCTGTTGGGCGAGTAGGGCAGCCGACCGTAGCTGGGTTTGTAGCCGACGACACCGCAGAAGGCCGCCGGTATGCGGATGGAGCCGGCCCCGTCGGTCCCGAGGGATGCCTGGCACAGGCCGGCGGCCACGGCGGCGGCGCCGCCGCCGGTGGAGCCACCGGCGGTCAGGGACGGATCGTAGGGGTTGCGGGTGGGTGGGCCGACGCGGCTGACGGTGGAGGCGCTCCAGCCGTACTCGGAGGTGGTGGTCTTGCCGACGATGACGGCGCCCGCGGCGCGCAGCCGGGCCACCGTCGGTGCGTCGCGGGGGGCACGGTTGTTGCGCAGCAGCGAACCGCGCCGGGTGGGCAGATCCTGTGTCTGCAGCAGGTCCTTGACCGAGACGGTGACACCGAGCAACGGCAGGTCCTGCCACGCCTCGGCGCCCATTTCCCGGATCCGGGCGTCCGCCTTCTCGGCGGCGGCGAGGGCGTCGTCGCCCGCGACGGCGACGAAAGCGCCCAGCGTGTCCTCGGCGATGGCGGTGAGCGTGTCCTGGACGTGCTCGGTCACCGTGAGCGCGCCGGTGAGCAGCCGCCGCCGGGTGCCGGCGAATGCGTCGGCGGGGGCAGGGCTCACGACGGGGGCTCCGTCTTGGTGATCTGCCGCCAGTGCCAGGGCGAGTCGAAGGCAGTGACCTCCACCGTTGCGCCGGCCGCGACGAGTTCCGCCGCCGCCGTCGTGGCCCGTGCGACCAGCCGGGAGACCCGGTGTGCCGCCAGCAGGTCCTGCTCGGTGAAGGGCGGGCCCTCGCAGCGCAGCAGCCGCAGGTCGATGAATCCGTTGAAGTGCCGCCCGTCGACCGTGACCGTCTGCGGCGAGCGGATGGAGAAACGGACCTTGTTGTTGACGTGTCCGTGGTGATGCTGGTCGGAGTAGAGGGAGATGTCGGGGATGGTGGGCGGAACGAAGTGGTCGCGGGCGACGACCGCGCGGGCGCGGGGCAGGTTCCCGGGGACGAAGTGCCAGGAGTTGTACTGCATCCGTGAGGACATGGCCCAGGCGGTGTCGGCGACGGCGGCGACCGACCCCCCGAAATGCCGGCCGGCGTCCGGCAGGGGAACGACGCAGCAGAAGTAGCGCGTGATGTCCCACTCGCAGATCTGCTTCCACTGCTCGTCGCGCATCGCCGCGATCAGCGTCGGCAGGGAGCGTATTCCCCGGCTCATGGCGAAGTCCGCGCGCAGTGCGGAGCCGACGGCGGCGACCGCAGAATGGACCAGTGCTTCCAGGCCGGTGCCGAAGTCACCTTGTGGCTCGGCCAGCCAGGCGGGGGCGCGGACGATCGTGTCGCCGAGTTCGGCGAGGGAGGTGCCGGCGAAGGGCAGGTGCGCCCGCAGGTCCTGGCAGATCGTCGCCTCGGCCCCGAGGGCGGCCCCGGTGACGGGCCCGGCGATCCGTTCGATCTTGTGCATCAGCGCGCCGTGGATCTCGCGGTAGAGCTGGGCGCTCGACCCGACCTCGGGCCGCCGGTCGCGCAGCTCCTCGGCCAGGGCGAGGAGGTCCCCCACGCGTGTGGAGGCGGCCGGTGCGACGCCGGGGGCGGGCAGGATCCCGTTGTAGCCGCGGCGGATGCGTTCGAGCATGAAGGCCACGTGTTCGACGGTGAGCTGGGTGCCGTTCGCCTCCTCCACGCGGCCGAACCCGGCCGAGGCGATCAGCAGGGTGAGGCACACCACCAGTTGCACGTCGCCGTCGGACCACAGCTCGAGCGGCACCTCGTGCAGACTGCTGAGGGCGCAGTCGGGGTGTCCGGGCCACAGGGTCTTCCCGGTGAGTGTGTTCTGGTCACGGAAGTTGGTGTACTGGTCGTCCTCCCGGTACAGGACGAAGGGGGCGGTGCGCTGTGCCGCCTCCTTGGCCTGTTCCAGCAGTTCCTCACGGCCTTTGACGCCCTGTTCGGCCAGCCATCGGCGGCAGTCGGCCACGGACTCGGCCTGGCGGTCCGCCGCACGCGTCAGTTCCCGCCGGTAGTCATTCAGGGCTCGCCGCGACCAGGGCACGCGCAGGACTCCGCCGACCAGCCGCTCGCGCCGGAGCGGTGCCTGCGACGGGTTTCGCAGCACGATGCGGCCGCTGGAGCTCAGGGCGATCTCGCCGAGGAAGGTCTGCTGCTCGTCCCCGTCAGCGTCGTCGGCCCCGTCCCCGTGCTGAGCGGCCGGCGAGGTCTCGTCGACCACGGGCGGCCGGTCGTCCGTACGCCAGGTCAGACCGAAGAGAACCCGCAGGGCGGTCTCGTCGCTGCGGCTCAGCGCACGCAGCTGGACGTCGGCCGGCACGTGTCCGTCGAGCGTCAGAAGGATCTCCACCGCGCTGTGCAGATCCTTGGCCTGCTCCGCGTGGTGCCAGACCCGGGCGAGCAACGCGGGGAAGCCGGTGTCGGTGCGGCGCGCGCGGTCGGGTGCGGCGGCGGTGCCGGCCGGACTGCCGAGTCTGCTGGGGCGTCGGCTGATCCGCTTACGGGCGTTGGCTGCGCGGCGGGACTCGCCACGGTCGACAGGAGCGGGCATCAGGCACCTTCGGTGGTGAGTTCGATGTGGTTCCACACGGATTCCTCCGTCGGCGTCCACTCCTCGTCGACGTAGATGCAGTCGACCGGGCACTCCAGGACGCAGGAGGGGCAGCCCGAGCACAGCTCGGGGATGATCACGACGTCCAGCCCCATGTCGAAGATGGCTCCGAACTCCGCCGGGCAGCTGCGCAGGCAGGTGTCACAGGTGATGCACTCGGAGGTCTCGATACGCCGTGGCGGCTTCTTCCACCCCTCGGCGCGGGCACGGTCAGCGATCCGCTGAGCCCGCCCTGAGGGCGCCTGCGGGGCTGCGGGCTCTTTCACATCGGCTTCCACGGGCACTGCCCCCTTGTGAGTCGTCTCGCCTCGGTCGGCGACCGATGCTGCGATTCTCGGCGGGTGGTCTCGACCGGAGCCGCAGCGTCGCTGGAGCGGCGGTCGAACCACCCATCGAGGGGGACGGGCAGGGCTCGCGGCCCCTTTCGGGCCCCGCCCGTTCACCGGTGGCACGCGTAACGCGGCCTCAGACCCCGCCTACGCCGCGTACAGGTCGAACGTGGACGTCCTGCGGGGTCCGGCGGTGATGTCGAGCCGAGGGTCCACCGCGAGCATCGCCTGGTGCAGGCGCTGCAGTTGCGGTGAGGGTTCGACTCCGAGTTCGCTGATCAGCCTCTGCCGGAGCCGGCGGTAGACGTCGAGGGCGGAGGCCTGCCGGCCGGACCGGTAGAGGGCCACCATGGCCTGCGAGTGCAGCCCCTCGTTGCGCGGGTGACGCGCCGTCAACTCCGTCAGCTCGGCGATGAGCTCGACGTGCCGGCCGAGTCTCAGCTCGGCGTCGATGCGCCGCTCGCTGGCGACGAGGCGGCTCTCCTCCAGCCGCATCACCTCGATCTGCAGGATCGGGCCCGCGTGCACATCGACGAGCGCGGGCCCCTCCCACATGTCGAGTGCCTTGCCCAGGCAGTGGGAGGCGCGCTCGTCCTCACCCCGGTCGAAGGCCAGACGCCCCTCAGTGACCAGGCGCTCGTAGGTGTGGACGTCGACGGCGGTGGCCGGGATCTTCAGCATGTAGCCGTCGTAGCGGGTGGCGAGGATCTCCTTGACGGATTCGGCGTGCTCCGGACCGAGCGCCTTCGCGATGAGCCGGCGCAGCTGCAGGATGTAGGTCTGCAGCGTGGTCAGCGAGCTCTGGGGCAGATTGGAGCCCCAGAGCTCCTCCATCAGGGAGGGCACCGGCACCACACGGCCGGGATACAACGCCAGAAAGGCCAGAACCTGGCGCGGCTTTCTGGCGGTCGGGACAATGGATATTCCGTTTATTTCAGCTTCCAGCGCACCCAGGACTCTTACCTGCATGTTTCCCTTCACTCCTTGTCGACCATGAAATGAATCCGAATCAAGGCCCCCTGTATCCCCTCGATAACTCCCCCTAGGATTTCTCTTCACATCGGCGACGAGCCACCTTACCCGCGCTGTCGGACACAGAACAGAAAGCGCATTACGCGGTTCGGGGCGCCCATGCAGGACGTCGGTTCAGTTTTGAAGAACCGTCGGTGATTGTCCAGGCACCGAACCACCTGCAGCCGTTGCGTCGCCACCGGACGCCGGGACGGAAGGGTGTTCAACCACGGAAACGACGCGGTTGAACCAAGCGCGAGCCGGTCGGCAGGACGAATCCGAGACAGTTCAAGTGCGGCCCGACCCTTACACAAGACCCGCAGCCTTCCGCCCGTTACCTTGTAAGCCGAGGTCGGCCTGTTCCCGATGTGATGCGAACGGGCGCGAGACAACCGGTCGCCGACCTTTTGACCGGCCGCGTTCAGAATCGGCACGAGCGGCAATTCACGGTCCATCGTGCCCTGCAACGGCGGTTGGGCCGGCCGCACCAGCAGCTGTTTACGGGAGAACGCGCCCGAACCTCAAGGAGAGAAAGTGAAAGCTCTGGTGTTGTCACGCGGGTCGGAGTCCCCGATCGCCTGCGGGCCCGCCCATGGCATCGGTAGCCCCACATGGATCGAGGTCGTCACCTCATGAAACTCCTGGTCACAGGCGGGGCCGGTTTCATCGGCTCGCATTACGTACGCGCCCTGCTCGCCGGTGAGTACCCCGGGTACGAGCAGGCCCATGTCACCGTGTTCGACGCACTGACGTATGCCGGCCGCAGGGAGAATCTGCCGACCGGTCACCCCCGTATGGATTTCGTGCAGGGCGACATCTGCGACCTGCCCCTGCTCCTCGATGTGCTGCCCGGTCACGACGCCGTCGTGCACTTCGCCGCGGAGTCGCACGTGGATCGTTCCGTGCGCTCCGCCGCGGAGTTCGTACGGACCAATGTGATGGGAACACAGACGCTCCTGGAGGCGTCCCTGCGCCGTGGCATGTCACGGTTCGTGCATGTTTCGACCGACGAGGTGTACGGCTCGACCGATGAAGGGTCATGGACCGAGGACGCGCCGCTGCTGCCGAATTCGCCCTACGCGGCGTCGAAGGCGAGTTCCGACCTGATCGCACGGGCGTACTGGCGCACCCACGGGCTCGACGTGTCCGTCACCCGCTGCTCCAACAATTACGGTCCCTATCAGTTCCCCGAGAAGCTGATCCCGCTCTTCGTGACGCAGTTGATGGAAGGGAAGCCCGTTCCGCTCTATGGCGACGGGCACAACGTCCGCGAGTGGTTGCACGTGGAGGACCACTGCCGGGCCGTGCAGGCCGTCCTCACCTCGGGCGGGCCCGGAGAGATCTACAACGTCGGAGGCGGCACGGAACACACCAATCTGGAGCTGACCGAACGTCTGCTGGCGTTGTGCGGCGCGGACCGCTCAATGATCCGTCACGTCACCGACCGCAAGGGCCACGACCTGCGGTACGCGCTCGACGACAGCAAGATCCGCGAGCAGCTCGGGTACGCCCCGCGCATCACCTTCGCGGAGGGACTGGCCGAGACGGTCGCCTGGTACAGGAACAACCCCGGGTGGTGGAAGACGGGGGAAGGCACCCGCGTCCCCGCCGGGGCGGCCGGCACCACCGGCGGCGGTGGCCTGGCATGAGCGACCGCAAGGCCCTCCTCCTCGACGAGGTCCGCAAGTATCACGCGGACCAGCAGGCCGACACGGGCTTCATCCCCGGCGTCACCGAGATCTGGCCGTCCGGTGCGGTGATCGATGCCGATGACCGGGCCGCTCTGGTGGAAGCCGCCCTTGATCTGCGCATCGCGGTGGGCAAGCGCTCCCGGACGTTCGAGTCCCGCTTCGCCAAGCTGCTCGGGCGGCGCAAGGCGCACCTCACCAACTCCGGTTCCTCGGCCAACCTCCTGGCGCTGACCGCCCTGACCTCACATGTGCGCGGAGACCGCGCGCTGCAACCGGGCGACGAGGTGATCACGGTCGCGGCGGGTTTCCCCACCACCGTGAACCCCATCGTGCAGAACGGCCTCGTCCCCGTCTTCGTGGATGTCGAACTCCCGATCTACAACACCACCGCGGAACGGGTGGCGGCGGCGATCGGACCCAAGACCCGCGCCATCATGATCGCCCACGCCCTGGGCAACCCCTTCGAGGTCGGTGAGATCGCCGCCCTGGCGGAGGAGCACGGCCTGGCCTTCGTCGAGGACAACTGCGACGCCGTGGGCGCCACGTACGACGGGCGTCTGACAGGCACGTTCGGCGATCTGGCGACCGTGAGCTTCTACCCCGCCCACCACCTGACGATGGGTGAGGGTGGCATCGTCGTGACCTCGGACCTGAAACTGGCGCGGGCGGTGGAATCGCTCCGCGACTGGGGCCGGGACTGCTGGTGCGAGCCGGGTGAGAACAACACCTGTCTCAAGCGCTTCACGCAGCAGATGGGCAATCTCCCGCACGGGTATGACCACAAGTACACGTTCTCGCACATCGGCTACAACCTGAAGACGACCGATCTGCAGGCTGGGCTCGGCCTGTCGCAGCTGGACAAGCTCGACAGCTTCGTGGCTGCTCGCCGGCGCAACTGGCAACGGCTCCGTGAGGGGCTGGACGATGTGCCGTTCCTGCTGATGCCCGAGCCGACCCCGCGCAGCGAGCCGAGCTGGTTCGGTTTCACCATCACCGTCGACCGGAAGGCACCGTTCGGCAGAGCGGCGCTGGTGAACTTCCTGGAGAACCGGAAGATCGGTACGCGCCAGCTGTTCGCCGGCAACCTGACCCGGCAGCCGGCCTGGGTGGGGCGCCCGCACCGGGTGGTCGGCGACCTCGCCAACAGCGACCTGATCACCGAGCAGACCTTCTGGGTCGGGGTCTATCCCGGTCTGACCGACGAGATGATCGATTACGTCATCGCGTCGGTCAGAGAGTTCACGAGGAGCTACCGATGACGCTGACGCTGCAGCCACGCCACGACACCGCCTTGTCCGGCCGGCTGTCGAGGTCCGCCGCCGAGCGGTCCGCCGGCTCGGGGGCGCGCACCGCCGAGGTGTCGAAGTGGCTGGCCGGGCGGCGCAACGCACACCGCTTCGCCGTGACCCGGATCCCGTTCGCCGATCTGGAGGGCTGGGCCTTCCAGCCCGAGACCGGGAACCTGGCGCACCACAGTTCGCGCTTCTTCACCGTCGAGGGGCTGCGCGCCGAGATAGGCGGGGAGCCCGCCACACGCTGGACGCAGCCCATCATCAAGCAGCCGGAAGTCGGCATACTCGGCATCCTGGCCAAGGAGTTCGACGGCGTACTGCACTTCCTCATGCAGGCGAAGATGGAGCCGGGCAACCCGAACCTGCTCCAGCTCTCCCCGACCGTTCAAGCGACCCGCTCGAACTACACCAACGTGCACCGCGGCGCGGCGGTGAAGTACATCGAGTACTTCACCCGCGCCGGGCACGGCCGGCGCGTGCTGGCCGACGTGCTCCAGTCCGAGCATGGCTCCTGGTTCTTCCACAAGTCCAACCGGAACATGATCGTGGAGACCGCCGAGGACGTACCGCAGGACCCCGACTTCATCTGGCTGACGCTCGGCCAGATCGGTGAGCTGCTGCACTGCGACAACCTGGTCAACATGGATGCGCGCACGGTCCTGTCCTGCGCACCCGTCGACTTCTCCGAGACGTCGGCGCTGCTGCCGGACACCTCCTTGCGGTCCTGGTTCACCGGCGAGCGGTCACGGCACGAGACACGCATGTCGTGCGTGCCCCTGCGCGACGTGGCCGGATGGGAGCGCGACGCGTGGTCGATCCGGCGGCCGGACGGCCGCTACTTCGAGGTCGTCTCGGTCGGTGTCGAGGCGGGCAGCCGTGAGGTGAGCAACTGGACCCAGCCGCTCTTCGAACCAACCGCGCAGGGGGTGGTCGCTTTCCTAGTCCAGCGGTTCGGCGGGGTACCGCACCTGCTGGTGAACGCCCGCGTGGAGGGCGGCTTCCTCGACACCGTGGAACTGAGCGCGACCGTGCAGTGCACGCCGGACAACTACCGGGGATCCGACGCCGCCGGCCCTCCGCCCTTCCTCGATCTCGTCCTGGCCGCCGGACCGGAGCAGGTGCGCTACGAGGCGGTCCACTCCGAAGAGGGTGGCCGATTCCTGAACGCGGAGGCGCGCTACCTGATCGTGGAGCCGGAGTCACCGATCGAGGGCGGCCTCCCGCCCGGCTTCTGCTGGCTGACACCCGGTCAGCTCTCCGCCCTCACCCGGCACGGGCACTACGTCAATGTGCAGGCGCGCACTCTTCTGTCCTGCATGACGACCGGAGCCGTGACCTGGTGACGGTGAGCCCCTGAGATGTACCGCATTCCATTCCCGTCCCACCGGAGGTTTTCCCCATGCCCGCGTTCCCGCCCCCGTCAGTCGTCCGAGCCGTCGAGAAGAACCGGGCGGACCTGCAGCGCACCTCCCGAGAGTTGGCACCGGCGCCCTTCGCGCTGCTCGAGGTGGTGATGGGCTCCATGGTCACGCAGTCCGTCTACGTGGCCGCGAAGCTCGACATCGCCGAGGTGCTCGCCGGCGGGCCGCTGCAGCCGGCCCAGATCGCCAAGCAGGTCGGTGCGGACGAGGACGCGGTGGGACGTCTGCTGCGCCTGCTGGCCGCCCACCAGATATTCGAGAAGCAGCCGGACGGCGCGTACGCGCTGACCCCGATGGCCGAAGCGCTGCGCGCGAGCCACCCGATGTCCATGCGCGACACGGCGCTTCTGATGGGGCACCCGATCCACTGGGAGGACTGGGGCCACCTCCTGGAGGCCGTCGTCACCGGCGAGCCCAGCCTTCCCAAGCTGCGCGGTATGGGCGCCTTCGAGTACCTGACGCGCAACCCCGAGTACGGCGAGGTGTTCATGAAGGGGATGGGGGCCATCTCGGAGACGGAGACGGGACCGATCCTCGCGGCGTACGACTTCTCGGTCTTCGACACCGTCGTGGACTTCTGCGGTGGCCGCGGCGGTTTGATCGCCGGCATCCTGCGGCAGGCGCCGAACGTGTCCGGGATCCTCTCCGATCCACGCGTCGAGGGGAACGGGGCGGCCGCGTTCCTGGCGGAACAGGGCGTGGACGGGCGCTGCCGCACTGTCGCCGGTGACCTGTTCGATCCGGTGGTCGTCGGCGGGGACGCCTACGTGCTCAAGCACATCGTGCACGACTGGCCCGAGGAGCAGGCCCTGCAGATCCTGCGCAATGTACGTGCCGCCGTGGAACCGGGCGGCACGCTGCTGCTGATGGAGATGGTGCCGCCCGAGACCGGGAACGACCCGCACTCCGGCAAGCTGGTCGACATGTGGCTCATGCTGCTGGTCGGCGGCAAGGAGCGCACCGTCTCGCAGTACTCCGACCTGCTCGGCCGGGCAGGGTTCGAGCTGCAGCGTGTGGTGGAGACGGCCTCCGCCGTGTCCATCGTGGAGGCCGTCGCGGTCTGACCCCCGTGCGCCACACACGATGCGGCCCCGGAGCACTGCGTGCTCCGGGGCCGCATCGTGTCCGCACCCGCGCTCAGCCGGCCGGGCCGAACCAGCGCTCGAGCGCGGCCCGCAGCCGCTTGGTGTCCCCGTCGGCCGGGGCGCCCGCCCAGGCGACGTAGCCGTCGGGGCGTACCAGCACCGCGGTGGCGCCCGCCAGGAAGCCGTGGACGTCCGCCGGCCGCGCCGTCACCGTGGCCACGGTGACCCGGCCCTGCCATGCGTGGGCCTCCTGGCGGACGTCTACGTCGTCCGCCAGGTCCAGCACCACTCCGTGGCCGGGACGGAGCAGCTGGGCGATGCTGACGGTGCCGCCGTCCGAGAGGAACTGCCGGGGCGGCATCCGGCGGCCGGCCAGCGGGTGCGGATCAATCTCACCGAAGTCGTAGCGGAGGTCGACGTGGCTGACCATGCCGGCCAAGTGCCGTTTGACGTCGTCGTACTGGATCAGCTCACCGAAGAGCTCGCGCAGCGGGGCGGATTCGGCGCCACCGAGGTACACGGTGCCTTGAGCGCGTGTGTTCATGAGCAGACGGCGTCCTGCCGCGTGCCGCTCCTCGTGGTAGCTGTCCAGTAGTCCGGGGTCGTTGTCGCCGCGGATCACAGCGGCGAGCTTCCAGCCGAGGTTGGCCGCGTCCTGGACGCCCGTGCTCAGACCCTGACCGCCCGCGGGCAGATGGATGTGGGCCGCGTCACCGGCCAGGAAGACGCGGCCGCGCCGGTACTGCGACGCCTGGCGGGTGGCGTCGGTGAAGGAGCTCACCCAGTCCGCGGTGGCACTAGAGATGTCCTCCCCGGTGATGTCCTGCCAGGCACGCGCCACCTCGTCGAAGGTGACGGTGCGTTCCCGTCCGGGCGCCGGGGCTCCGTCGGGGCAGACGATGATCCGGTCCACCCCCTCGCTCAACGGGGCGGACATGACCATGCCGCCTGCCGTGCGTTCGCCGAGCGGACGGTGGCGCAGTTCCACGCCGCTGACATCGGCCAGGTACATGCCCCGTGTGGCGTCGGTACCGGGGAAGTCGAAGCCTGCCGCCGCCCGTACCCGGCTGGCCCCTCCGTCGCAGCCCACCAGCCACTGTGCATGCAGACGTCGTTCCACACCCTGCGGGTCACGGGCCGTCAGGTGCCCACTGTCGCCGTCGAGGAAGTCGTCGTCGAGCGAGACGAACTCCCACCCTCGCCGGATGTCGGCGCCCAGCGCGCCGGCCCAGTCCTCAAGAACCCGCTCGGTGACGCTCTGCGGGATGCCGCGTGCCCCGAAGTGGGCGTCGGGCAGGACGGTGTAGTCGAACACGGTCCCGCCGAAGTGGCCCATGGGGCTCGTCTCGACCGTCTCGCCCTGGCCGAAGGCGGGGAGCAGTCCGCGTGCGTCGAACACCTCCATGGCGCGGGCCGTGAATCCGAGGCCGCGGGACTGGCCTGTGGGCTCGAGGAGTCTGTCCAGGACGATGACGCGCGCCCCGCCCAGGCACAGTTCGCCGGCGAGCATCAGCCCGGTCGGCCCTGCACCGATGACGATGACGTCGGCGTCGACCGCTGTCGCTGCCATGAGAGTTCCCTTCTGGTGATGGACGAGCCTGGTGAGGGACGAACGTGGCGAAGGCGCTGCCCGGTCCCGAGTCAGCGCGTGGCCGTATCGACGGGCGGCCCGAACCAGCGGGTCAGGGCCGCGGTAAGACCGAACTCTCCCGCGCTCGTCCAGGCCACGTGACCGTCAGGACGGACCAGGACTGCGTCGGGCAGCGCCTGCAGGGCGCTGCCGGGTTCGCCTCGGCCGCTCACCGCGGTGACGCGGCCCCGCCAGCCGGTGAGCCGGGGAGCACGCCCGCGCCCGTCGGCGAGCCGGAGCAGCAGCCCGCCGCCCTGTCGCAGCAGGGCGGCCGTGGTGACGCGGTCCCCGCCGACCCGCAGCGCCGAGGGGGGCAGGCGGGCGCCGAGCAGAGGGTCGTCGCCGCCGACGGGGTAGCGGATGTCCAGTCCGCTGATCATGCCTGCCAGGCGGGCCCGCACCTCGTCGTGGCCGATCAGTTCGGCCAGTACCGACCGCAGCGGCTCGATTTCGGGGCCGCCGAGCAGCATGAGCGCCTGGGCCCGGATGTTGGACAGCACCCTGGCGCCCACCGCGTGCCGCTCGTCGTGGTAGGTGTCCAGCAGTGCCTGACCGTTCGCGCCACGCACCACCGCGGCGAGCTTCCAGCCGAGGTTGAAGGCGTCCTGCAGACCGAGGTTCAGTGCCTGGCCGCCGATCGGCATCTGGCGGTGCGCGGCGTCTCCGGCGAACAGGACCCGGCCGTGCCGGTAGCGGGTGAGTTGCCGGGCGGCGTCACCGAATCTGTTCAGCCACAGCGGCGTACCGGTCGAGATGTCCTCACCGGTGACCTGCTTCCAGGCCGAGGAGACCTCTTCGAACGAGGGATCGCTCTCACCGTCCCGGACGCGGGTGCCGAAGGCGTGGACCATCACGCGCGTCACACCGTCCGCGCGGCGTGCCGCGATGGCGAGGCCGGCGTCCAGTCGCTCGAAACGCCGGTTGCGTACGTCTATGCCGACCACATCGGCCCGCAGGAGTTCACGAACGGCGTCCTGACCGGGAAAACCGGCGCCCACCAGGCGACGAACCGTACTGTCCTCACCGTCGCAGGCCACCACGTAGGACGCGGGGATCACACTCTCGCCGGCCGGGCCTACCGCTTGGACATGGACCCGCGCGGTGTCCTCGCCCAGGCCGACGACCTCCACACCGCGGCGGATGCGGGCGCCGGCGTCGAGCGCCCACCGCTGCAGCACGGACTCGGTGGTCGTCTGCGGCACCTTCCACTGCCCCGGATGGGAGCCCGGCAGCGTCAGGTCCATCGGTATGCCGCCGAAGTGGCCGCGCGGCTCGACCGGCGGTGAGCCGAACCGTGGCAGCAGACCACGGCTGTCGAGGATCTCCATGGTGCGCGCGTGCAGGGTCGACGCACGCGAGGCCGTGGTCGCGGCCTCACGCCGCTCCAGGACCACCACCTCGACGCCCGCGCGGGCCAACTCCCCCGCGAGCATCAGCCCGACGGGTCCGGCCCCGACGACCACGACATCGGTGGGCGGGGGGGTCGTGGCCACAGTCAGGCCTTCTGCTCTGCGAAGGACTTGGCGTGCCCGAGCGTCGCCCTGCTGTTGGTGGACAGTGCCTCGCGCACATAGGCACGGGCGTCGGCGACAGTCGCCTCCGGGCCCAGGACACGGGCGATGTTCTCGGTGTTCAGGGTCACCGTGTGCTGTGAGGACGCCGTGGTGCCTTGCGCGTTCTCCTCGAAGGTCCACCGTCCGGTGTGCAGTGTCAGCAGCGCCGGGAGTGTGACCTGCTTGTAGACGATCGTGTGGTCGGGCAGGACGACCCGGTAGGAGGCGGTGGTATGGACGGAGCCGTCCTTGGCACGGGTGTCCATCTCCAGATGCTGCAGGCCTGGAGTGTCCTCGGTCAGCCGGGCCACGGCCACGTGCGGGAGCCGCTCGGACCAGAACTGGGCCTCGTTGACGAAGTCGAAGGCGTCCTTGGCCCGCCCGTCGATTTGCACGGTATCGGTGAAGGAGAACGTCAGATCGTCGGTGTCGGCCGCGCGCGCCGCTTCGATGTTGGCCTTGAGCGCGGCCAGTTCCGCGGTGCTGTTCTTGTCGACGGCCCGCTCGATCCACAGGAGATCGTGCGGGTCGTCGTCGATCGCGGAGTAGTCGTGCAGCAGTCGCACCCTGGCCCTGTCCGCGGTGAGCGGCTCGATGAGCCAGGCGCCTCCCATGGTCGCCACCGGCGGCGCGGACACCTCCTGCCGGAAGGTGATCCGCAGGTCCTGCGGGTCCAGGGTGCGGCGTGAGGTCCAGGTCTTGGCCGCGCCGTTCGCGGTGGCCCAGATGCGGATGCGCTCCTGCCCGGCGCCGGTCGCCTCACGGTCGACGTGGATGGTCGGGGGGAAGACGCGCGGCCAGTGGACCACGTCCGCGAGCATCCGGTAGATCGCGGTGGCCGGTGCGTCGATGGTGATCTCGTGCTCCACTGCACGCTCCGTCATGACCTGTGCCTCCTTTGCTGTGCTGTCGTCCAGGAAATGGGGCGTCCGGCCGCCGCGCCCACCGGCCGCTGTGGTGGGGCGGCGGTCGGCGCGTCAGAAGTTGCCCAGGCCACCGCAGACGTTCAGGGCCTGGGAGGTGATCGAGGCGGCGGTGTCGGAGGCCAGGTAGCCGACGAGACCGGCGACTTCCTCGGGGCTCGAGTACCGGCCCAGCGGGATCTTCGCCTGGAACTTCTGCAGGATCTCGTCCTCGGAGGCCTGCCAGGCCGCGGCGTACCCCTGCCGCACCCGCTGCGCCATCGGCGTCTCGACGTATCCCGGGCACACGGCGTTCACCGTGATGCCGGTCGGGGCCAGCTCGTTGCCCAGGGCCTTGGTGAAGCCGACCACGCCGTGCTTCGACGCGGAGTACGGGGCGCCCAGCACCACGCCCTGCTTGCCGGCGGTGGAGGCGATGTTGATGATGCGGCCGCGGTCCTTGGTCCGCATGCCGCCGGTGGTGAGCACGGCACGCGTGACCCGGAAGACGCTGTTCAGGTTGGTCTCGATCACGTCCTGCCACAGCTCGTCGTCCAGGTCGGCGGTGACTCCGCCACCGGACCGTCCGGCGTTGTTGACCAGTACGTCGATGGTGCCGAAGCGCTGCACCGCGGCAGCGACGAACGCTTCCACCGAGGCGGTGTCCCGCACGTCGACGGCTGAACCGTCCACCTCGAGTCCCGCGTCGGTGAGGGTCTTGATCGTCAATTGCACATTCTCGGCGGTGCGTGCGCCAATGTAGACACGGTGGTCGGTGGCGAGCAGGCGGGCCGCGGCCAGCCCGATGCCGGAGGTGGCACCGGTCACGATGGCCACCTTGGTCGCAGGGGTCTGCGTCATGTCAGGTCCTTTCAGGCCGCGTTGCTGAGAGCGAGTTGCTCGTTGACGACCTCGATGAAGGTCCTGGGGGTGTGGGCGTCACCGAGGGCCGCCTCGTCCAGGGCGATGCCGTAGCGGCGCTCGACAAGGCCGCCGGCCTCCAACAGCGCGAGGGACTCGTAGCCCAGCGCCTCGAACTCCGTGTCGAGGATGTCGCCGTCCAGGTCGACGTCCTCGGCTTCGCCCGCGGCCTGCCGCAGGATGGTCTTGAGGTCGTCCAGGGAGAACAGGTTGCCGGCCATGGGATCGGCCCTTTCTTTCGTCGTCGAAATGCGCGGCACCTCAGTCGGCGGAGCGCACGATCATTGCTGAGTTGAAGCCGCCTCGCCCGCGGGCCAGGATCAGGGCTGCGCGTACGGGCATGCGCCGGGGCTGTCCGATGACCAGGTCCAGGGCGTAGTCACGGCAGGGGTCGATGTTCATCGTCGGCGGGACGACGCTGTCGCGGATGGCGAGGAACGCGGCCGCGAGGTCCAGGGGGGCCGCACCGGAGTACAGCCGTCCGGTCATCGTCTTCGGCACCGTCACGGGTACGCGACGATCACCGAACACCGCGTTGACCGCCTCCGCCTCGACACGGTCGGCGACGTGATCGGCGGCGCCGTCGGCGAAGACCACGTCGACCTCGGCGGGCTCCATGCCCGCGTCGGCCAGGGCCAGGTCGATCGCCTTCCGCAGTGCCGGCGGCCGGCCGCTGCCCGGGCGCGGGTCCATCGTGGCGCCGTACCCCGCGATCGCGCCGTACACCCTTGCCCCGCGCGCACGTGCGGCGTCGGCGTCCTCGGCGATGAGGATCGCACCGCCCTCGCCCGGCACGTAGCCGCGTGCGTCACGGTCGAAGGGCAGGTAGGCACGCGTCGGTTCGGCGCTGGTCGAGAGCTTTCCGGTGGAGACCTGTGCCACCCATCCCCAAGGACAGATCGAGGCGTCCATGGCCCCCGTGACGACGAGAGGGGTGCCCTTGCGGATCTGACGGCGCGCCTGCGCCACCGCGTCCAGGCCGCCCGCACCCTCACTGACCACCACTCCGGAGGGGCCCTTCATGCCGTTGCGGATGGAGATCTGTCCGCTGTTGACCGCGTAGAACCAGGCGAAAGACTGGTAGGCCGAGACGTACTGGCTGCCCTGGCTCCACAGCTTGCGCAGCTCGCCCTGGCCGAACTCGAAGCCGCCCGCGGACGAGGCGGTGATGACTCCCATGTCGAAGTCCGGTACGTCCTGCGGAGTGACGCCCGCGTCGGCCAGCGCCCGGTCCGCTGCCACCAGCGACAGCCTCGTCACCCGGTCCGTCTGCGGCAGCAGCCTGCTGGACAGATGTTGCTCGGCGTGGAATCCAGGCACCTCCCCGGCCAGTTGCGCCGGATAGGCCGAGGGGTCGAAGCGGGTGATGCGCGCGATGCCGGTTTTTCCGCCGCACGTCGCCGACCACCAGTCGGGCAGGCCAAGACCGTTCGCCGCGGCCACGCTGATACCGGTGACCACCACCTGTCCGGTCACCGCTCACTCCTCTCCGGGGAAGCCAACACCATCGCGCTCTGGAAGCCTCCGAAGCCGCTGCCGACCGTCAGTACCGCGTCGGTACGCTGCGCACGCGCGGTCAGCGGCACGTAGTCCAGGTCGCACTCGGGGTCCCGGTGGTGCAGGTTGGCCGTCGGCGGCACTACGTCGTTCTCCATGGCCAGCGCGGATGCGGCGATCTCGATCGAGCCGATGGCCCCCAGCGAGTGCCCCACCATGGATTTGATGGAGCTCATGGGGGTCCGGTAGGCGTGATCGCCCAGACTCCTCTTGACCGCGGCGGTCTCGTGGCGGTCGTTCTGCTTGGTGCCCGAGCCGTGCGCGTTGACGTAGTCGATCTCGTCGGGGTTGAGCCGTGCCTCGTCCAGGGCCACCTCTATCGCCTCGGCCATCTCCAGACCGTCGGGGCGCAGACCGGTCATGTGGTAGGCGTTGGAGCGGGTCGCGTAACCGGCGATCTCCGCGTAGATGTGCGCACCCCTGGTGCGGGCCGCCGCCAGCTCCTCCAGTACGAAGAAGGCTGCCCCCTCGCCGAGCACGAAGCCGTTCCGTGTCGCGTCGAAGGGCCGCGAGGCGGCTTCCGGGTCGTCGTGTCGCGGCGTGGTGGCCTTGATGGCGTCGAAGCACGCCATCGTGATCGGGGAGATCGGGGCATCGGAGGAGCCGGCCACTGCCACGTCCGCGGACCCCTCACGGATCAGCTCGACGGCGTAACCGACCGAATCGATGCCGGAGGTGCAGCCGGTGGAGACCACGGTGCTCGGCCCCTCCGCACCCACGGCCCACGCCACCTCCGTGGCGAAGGAGCTCGGCACCATGTGGTTGTACAGGTGCGGAACGGCGTAGGTGTGATCGACCATGTCCAGCCGGCCGCCGTCGCTGACCACCCGGTACTCCTGGTCGAGGCCCATCGTGGCGCCGACCGCGCTGCCGACGGTCACCGCGATGCGGTGCGGATCGAGTCCGGCGACCGCGAGGCCGCTGTCCTCGACCGCGTTGCGGGCCGCGACCACGGCGAACTGCGCCGCACGGTCCATCCGCCGGATCTCGTGCGGGGTCAGGCCGTGGTCGTACGGGTCGAAGTCCGCCTCGGCCGCGACGCGCGACCGGAACGGCGACGGGTCGAAGAAGGTGATGCCGCGGGTGGCGGTGCGGCCGCTGCTCAGCAGGGACCAAAAGTCCTTCCTGCCGACCCCACCGGGCGCGATCACCTCGATGCCGGTGAGAACAACGCGTCGCCCTGTCAACGGGAGGCCTCCCAGTGGTAGAAGCGCGTCGCGAGTGCGTCGGCCGGTGACCGCCAGGTCGTGGGGTCGTACGCCTCGATGAACGGCTTGAGGTCGTCGCTGATCCCGACGAACCGGGGGTCCGTCTTCGCCTGCTCGATCCGCTCCGCGCCATCGGTTTCGTCGAAGTCCTGCAGGTGGAAGTAGAGGCCCCGGTAGGAGAACAGCTGGCGGCGGCGCGTCCCCATGCGTTCAGGCATGTCCGTGGCGTCGAAAGCGGAGAACAGATCTGCCACTTCCTTGCCGGCGGCCGGTGTCATCCGGGCGACGATCAGCGTGCTGTGCATTGGGGTTGCCTCCTCGAAACGGCAGCATGGAGTGGCGCGGGGCGGCGGGCCCGCGTGCGGTGGCCGGTGACGAACCGCAGCCTCGACCGTGCGGCCTGGCGGTAGCGCCAGGCACGGGGGCTGCCGGAGTACGGCCTGAGTCGCGCTGGGGAGATACCGGCCGTGTACGGCTCACACCGCCCGAAGGCCGTGCTGCGGGCGGTGCGAGCCGTGCGGAGCCTTCCTAGGCGTCGGCGGAGCGGGTGAGCACCACGCGGTAGGTGTTGGAGTCGACCGACGTGACGAGGTCCCTCACGCGGGCCTCGGCCTTCTGCCGGTCGGGCGACTGCTCGGACTCGGGCAAGCCGCGGTAGGCGTCGTACGCCTCCTTGCTCTCCCACTGCGAGTAGAGCACCACGAACGCCCCTTCCACACCGCGGGCCCGCAGCCCCTTGAAGACCGACAGCGAACGGAACCCGGGAACGGAGGCGATGTCCTCCTGCTTCACGCTGAGGACCTCGATGAGCTCGTCCTGGTCCTCCTGTGCCACTCCGAAGACGGTGATGGCGGTGTAGTCGTCGCGCTGCGGATCGACGTCCACGACGCCGCCCAGCGACGGATGGGTCACCGTGTGGACGATCTCGTTCTGCAGCAGCCGGATCGACGTCGTGATCTCACCGAAGACCGGCAGCGTACGGTGCTTGAACTCCTCGCCGGCGTACCGGTTCTCCAGGTCCACGCTGCTGCGCCACTGAATGAGGTTGGCCGTTCCGGGGCTGTCCACGCCGGAGTGCACCGTGCTCGACATCCAGCCCTCGTACGCCGCGGCCTGAACGATCTTGGTCATTTCCTGGATGAGGGTGTCCTGCTTCTCGGGTGCGTCGGTCGTGAAGAGGTTGAGAACCGTCAGGTGCTTGTCCTGGGTGGTGATGGCAGGCATCGATGCAGTCACTTTCTGTGTGAGACGGAATGGGGCGGAGCAGAGCCGGCCGCTCAGGCCGCGGCCGGTCCGAACCAGCGGGCGAGGGCGTCGGTCAGCGTGTCGGTGCCCTCGTCGGGGCTCCCTGCCCAGGCGACGTAGCCGTCGGGGCGCACCAGCAGTCCGGCGGCCGGTGCGCTGTGGTCGAAGCGCTCCACGGTGACCGTGTCGACCCGGTCCTCCCAGGCGGAGGCGGCTTTGGCCAGCTCCCCCGTGAGGTCGAGCAGAACCCCGCGGCCGGCGTGCAGGAGCGTGAAGACCGTGGTCTCCACGCCGTCGACCACGATCTCCCGGTCGGGCAGACGCCGGCCGAGCAGCGGATGGTCGCCCTCCCCGACGTCATGGCGTATGTCCAGGCCGGTGACCATGCCCGCGAGATGGCGCTGCACGGACTCGTGGGCACCGACCAGCTCGGCGAAGACCTCACGCAGAGGGGTCATCTCGTCGCCGCCCAGGTACAGCAGCCGCTGTGCGAGGGTGTTGGTCAGTATGCGCGCGGCGACGGGGCGCCGCTCGCTGTCGTATGTGTCGAGCAGTCCCTCGGGCGCCAGGCCCTTCACCTGCAGGGCCAGCTTCCAGCCGAGGTTGACGGCGTCCTGGATGCCCGCACTCATCCCCTGCGCGCCGATGGGCAGGTGGGTGTGGGCGGCGTCGCCCGCGACCAGCACCCGGCCCTTGCGGTACGTGGCGGCGAGCCGGCTGACGTCGGTGGTCGAACTGACCCACAGCGGACGCGCCCCTGTCAGGTCGTCGCCCGACAGCCGCTCGAACGCCTCCCGGACCTCCTCGAAGGTGATCGCCTGTCCGGCCGGGCGCAGTGGCGCGGCCGCGTCGAAGTAGATGATGCGGCTGCGCTCGGGACCGATCGGAATGACCATCACCATGCCGCCCGGTACCCGCTCGCCGCTGAAGCGCGGTCGCAGCCGTACCCCTTCGACGTCGGCGAAGCGCAGCTCGATGGCGGGTTCGGTGCCTGGGTAGTCGATCCCCGCGAGGCGGCGGACACTGCTGCGGGCTCCGTCGCAGCCCACCACGTAGCGCGCCGCGATCTCCCGTTCGCCCTGGGCGTCCACGGCCCGCACCCGTACCCCGTCGGCATCGGCCTCGAGCCCCGTCACCTCGGCACCGCGCTGCACCCGGGCGCCCAGTTCAGCCGCCCAGCCGGCCAGCACCGCCTCCGTGCGCGACTGCGGTATGCCCCGCGCACCGTAGGAGCCGCCCTCGATCACCTGGTAATCCAGCGGAACCCCGCCGAAGTGACCTGCCGGAATCACCTGAACATCTCCGAAACGCTTCGTCAGAGCACGCTGGGAGAATTCTTCTATAGTTCGCGCGGAGAACCCCAGGGCGCGCGAGAACTGCATCGGCTCGGCAAGTTTTTCCAGGACCGTTACCGAAACTCCACCGAGCCTCAATTCCCCTGCGAGCATGAGTCCAGTGGGGCCCGCCCCCACAATCAAGACGTCTGTGTCAAAGGAGTTCATCTGCCCTCTCCTCGCTTGAGTCCGACAAGTATTACGACGAGAAACGCGCAGCGTAAACAGTGTTCAGCAGAGCTGCTTCAGTTACGGCGAAGACCGATCGGGGCGGCCGGTGGCATGATTTCCGTTATGACCTTCACCCGCGCAAGCGATGACTCTCCCGCCTATATCGGAGGCTCGGATATCGAGTCCCGGATCCGTGTGGCGGAGCTTTTGGACCGCTATTTGGTCTCGCTCGACCAGCAGGTCCTGGACGCCGACTGGGCCGCCGCCTTGTTCACACCGGATGCGGTCGTTGCCTTTCCGATCAGCCGGCACGAGGGCCTCGCCGGGATGGCCGAGTACCACGCGACGGCTCTGTCGGCGTTCGCCGCCACCATGCATCTCGGCTCGCCCGCCGTTGTCGAGGTCCACGACGACACGGCGACGCTGCTCGCCAACCTGATGTCCACTCATGTTCCGCACGGCGCACAGGAAGACGCCTGTCAGCTCTTCGTCACGGGGACGTCGGTCCACGGCCGGGCCCGGCACACGCCGCTGGGATGGCGACTGTCGGAGCTGGACTTCCGGCTCGTATGGTCCCAGGGCATCCCGCCGGGCAGGGCCTAGCGCGCGGTGCCGCGTCAGACGTTGAGGCTCAGCACCCGGTCCACGGTGATCTCGATGACGACCCGGCCGGGCCGGTCGGGCGGCGCCGACCAATACCGACGCGCATACCTGCTCACCCCTTCGGCCATCCGCCCGGCATCCCGCGTCACGTGTGCGGTGCCTTCCAGCGTGACCCACGAGAAGTTGTCCACCTGGCACAGGGCCACGCGGCCGCCCGGTGCGGCGAGCACGTTGCGTGCCTTGCGCGAGGTGTCCACCGTCAGCACCCGGGCCAGACCCGACCGGGCGTCCCAGGTGAAGCGCACCGGTGCAACGTGGGGTGAGCCGGTGGGCCGCATCGTGGTGAACGCCGCCACGAACCGTGCGTCGTTCAGAAACGCTTCGACCGACTCGGACACCGTCACGGGAGCAGAGTGCGGCAGAGGGAGCGTCATCTCCTGAGCGTCCTAACTCTCGGTGGTGTCCGACTGCTGACGCGCCGCACTTGTCACGGCCGACCGGACTGCCGGCACCGGGCTGGAGGTCACCGGCCGGCCACACGGCTGTGTGTGACCGTACAGCCGTGGACGACCACGCGAAATGGCCGTCCAGCGGGGCTCCACCAGCGTTCGAACGGGGCGCCGGGGCCTTTCGGCCCATGGGTCGAAAGGCCCCGGCCGTGCGGGACGGGCGAGTCGGGGGATGTGCCCGCTCGTCCCACGGCTATGGGGCAGGCCCAGCAGCGAGTGCCTACCCGTGCGGGGTGCAGGAGCGCGGTGTGCACGTCGTGGCGCTTGCCGTGCACACGCGTTTGCCTATGTGCTGTTTCCGCAGTCGGTTACGTGAGCGGGCTCCTGCCCGTCATCACCATGACGGAGCAGAGCCGAGGAAGGTAACAACATGCCTGAGACCAGCCCGACCGACCCCGTGGCCGAGGCGTTCGAATCCCAGCGCGACCGGATGCGTGCGGTCGCCTACCGCATCCTCGGCTCGCACGCGGACGCCGAGGACGTGGTCCAGGAGGCGTGGCTGCGGCTGTCCCGACAGGACAGCGAGACCATCGACAACCTGGCCGGCTGGCTGACCACGGTTGTGGGACGAATCAGCCTCGACATCCTGCGCTCGCGCCAGTCACGCAGGGAGGCCTCGTACGACGACCGCCTGCCCGAACTGGTGATGGCGCTCGACGACGGGCCTGCGCCGGAGGACGATGCCGTGCTCGCCGACTCCGTCGGCCTCGCGCTCCTTGTCGTGCTGGAGTCGCTCGGCCCCAGTGAGCGGCTGGCGTTCGTGCTGCACGACCTCTTCGCCGTGCCGTTCGAGGAGATCGGCACGATCCTTGGCAAGTCCACCGCGGCCTCCAAGATGCTCGCCAGCCGGGCGCGCAAGAAGGTGCAGGCGACGCGTAGTACAGGAGGTGACGAGCGGGAGCAGCGGCAAGTCGTCGAGGCGTTCTTGGCGGCGAGTCGGCACGGTGACTTCGAAGGGCTCCTGCGGGTGCTCGACCCCGAGGTGAAACTGGTCGTCGACACCCCGGTCGGCGTCGTCGTCACCATCGGCGCCGCCGAGGTCGCCGCCGGTGCCCGGCTGGCCTCGAGCGCCGCTACGCGCGGGCGTCCGGTGCTGGTCAACGGGTTGCCCGGGGTCGTCTCGTGGAACGAGGAGGGGCAGCCGCTCTCGGTGCTCGCCTTCACCGTCTCCGATGGCCGGATCACCCGTATCTCGGCCGTGGTCGACCCGGCCAAGCTCGCGCTCGTGGATCTGCCGGACCCGGTGTGACCGCGCGCCGGGAGCACGCCCGGCAGGGCGTCTCCCGGCGGGCGCGTGCGTTCAGCAGGCCGCGTGGACGAACGCCTTGAACAACGCCTCGATCTCGGTGCCGCCCTCCTCGGCGTGCGGCTGGAAACCGACCAGGAAGCGCGCTCCGGGATCCTCCACCGCCTCGATGACACCGTCTTCCCGCGCCCACCCGGTGGCGCGGAGCCCCGTGCCCAGTTCGGCGACGCCCTGGTGGTGGTGGCACTGGCCGGTGGTCGACTCCCCCAGAGCGGCCCCGAGGACGGAGTCCGGTGCGACGGTGATGTCGCGCAGCGTGTGGCGTCCCGGCACGGCCGGACCGTGCGCCGGCAGGTGCTGATGCAGCGTCCCGCCCCTGGAGACCGTGATCACTTGCAGCCCGCGGCAGATGCCGAGGACGGGGATGCCGCGCCGTTCCGCGAGCGTGAGAGCGGCGAAGTCCGAGGTGTCCCGCAACGGGTCGGGCGGAAAGGTGTGCGGGTCCCGCGCGGCCCCGTAGCGCGCGGGGTCGATGTCGGCGCCGCCGGTGATCAGCAATGCGTCGGCCAGTGCCATCACTTCCTCGACGGCCTCGGGGATCGGCGGCAGCAGCAGCGGTGCACCGCCGGCCTCCTTGACCTTGCTGAGATACGCCCAGGGCTGCACCGCGGCCGGGACGGCACCCCAGACACCCCAGTTCGCGGTGGCCGCGTCGGCTGTGACCGCAACAACTGGCCTCTTCACTGACAGGCCCCCTCCATCCGATGCTCCGTGTGCACCGTGACTATCCCGAGAGGGCCGGAGGTGTTCAAGCTTGGCTTTCCGCAGTTGAACACCGGCGCACCTGTACGCCGTTGACTGATTCCGTCCGGGCGCAGGAGTATTGCGCTCCCTGGCGAACGATCCGGTACGTGACCGATTCATCACCTCACGGGAAGACCACGACATTCCATGAAGTTTCTCTTCATTGCCGGTGGCAGCTCGGCAACCGTATTCACCATATCGCCTCTGGTCACAGCGCTCCGGAATTCCGGTCATGAGGTACTGGTGGCCGCCAACGAACCTCTTCCGGACGTTGCTGCCGGAATTGGGCTCCCTTCAGTGTCCATCGTCCCTCAGCCGGTATTCCATTTCATGCGGTTCGACCGCTCGGGCCGGCCGACGGAGCCGCCCAGGGACGCGCGCGAGAACATGCTGCACACCGGCCGGGCCTTCGGCAGGATGGCCGCCGCCGGCCTCGACGCCTTGCGGGACATCGCACGGGACTGGCGTCCCGACGTGGTCGTCGGCGGCTCGATGACCTACGCCGCGGGGCTTCTCGCCGCCCACCTCGGAGTGCCCTACGTGCGCCAAGCCTGGGACGTGGTGCCCACCGACGGCGCCGACCCGGGGGCCGAGGAGGAACTCAGGCCCGAGCTGGCCGAGCTGGGACTGACGGGCCTGCCCGTCCCGGCACTGGCCATCGACGTCTGCCCGCCGTCGCTGCGTCCTTGTCTGCCCGCGTCGGCGACAGCGGGGGAACAGCTCATGCGCTGGGTCCCGGGGAACGGCCAGCGCCGCGTCGAGCGGTGGATGTTCACCCGTCCCGCCGGCCGCCGCCGCGTGGTGATCACTACGGGCACCCGGGCGCTCGCCTTCCAGTCGGCGAACGCCCTGCGCAGTCTCGTGGACCAGCTGGCCCGCACCGGTGCGGAGGTCCTCATCGCCGCGCCCGAACAGGTCAGCGAGAAGTTCGGTGATGAGCTCGAGGACGTCCACATCGGGTGGCTCCCCCTCGACGTGGTCGTCCCGACCTGCGATCTGCTGGTCCATCACGGGGGCGGCGTCACCGCCATGACCGCCATGAACGCGGGAGTGCCGCAGCTGATCGCACCGGAGGCCTCCTACATGGAGATCGTCGCGCGAGCCCTGTCCGACTTCGGTTCCGGGATCGCCCTACCGACGCAGGCGGCGGACCAGGACCAGACCGAGGCGATCATCTCCGGGTGCCAGGAGATCCTCTCCGACAACCGGTACGCGCGCCGGGCGCGCATCCTGTCCGAGGAGATGGCCGCGCTCCCCACCCCCGCAGAGGTGGCACACACCGTGGAGAAGCTCGCTACCGCCTGAACGACGGGGGGAGCGCCCGGACGTCCGGGCGCTCCCCCCGTCGTTCACCGGGCCAGGAAGGCGAGCAGCTCGCGGCCGACCAGATCCGGGTCGTCCTCGGCGAGCCAGTGCAGGGAGTTGTCGACGCGCACCATGCGCACATCCGTCGCGATGCCCGACAGCTGCTCCTTGACCTGGTCGAACTGCGTGGGCGCCGCGAGGGCCAGTACGGGCGTCGTCACCTTGCCGTACCCCTTCAGGTCCTCGATGTCCTGGTGGTACGCCTGGTAGTAGCCGTTGGTCGCTCGGATGCCCTCCGGCGTGTCATAGGCTCGCGCGTACACGGCGCGGTCGAAGGGCGTGACCGCCCCCTGGTCCCTGAGAGAGTTGCTGTACAGCCAGTCGATCAGGTACCAGCCTCGGCCGGCGAGAAGCTGCTCCGGCAGGTCGCGCACCTGGTTGAAAGCCATCCACCACATGTTGAAACCGGTGTTCGGACGGCGCAGCATCGGCCTGCTGTAGTACGTCTCGTCGGGGTGGACCACGTCGAGCAGCACCAGACTCCGGGTCGCCTCGGGGTGGTTCGCGGCGAAGCTGAAGCCGACCATCGCCCCCATGTCGTGTCCCACGATGTGCGCGCTGCCATACCCCAGCGCACGGATGAGTTCATGCACGTCGCGCGCCATGTTCTTCTTGGAGAACCCGTCGGAGGGTTTCAGCTCGTCGGGAATTCCTATGCCCCGGTGGTCCACGGCGATGACCCGGTAGTGCTCGGCGAGCTGCGGCATGATCTTCCGGTAGGCCCACCACGTCTCCGGCCAGCCGTGCAGCAGAACCACGGGATCTCCGCTGCCGCCCACCACATAGTGCAACCGCACGCCGTTCACCTCGGCGTGCTCACTGCGGAAATCACCGCCCAAGGACGAGGCCAGTTCCGCGTCGTCAGGCACGTCGACGGGCCGCGAGGATTGTACCGACATATTCACCACCCACTTTGTGTCGCATTCTTTCGAACGGGTCTCATGGTGGCACCGCTCGACCGCTAACGCGGGCGCACTTGAACACCCGTACACACTCGACGCGTTCACCGGTCATTGTCATGCTGAGGCGCCGGTAAGTGCCGCGAATTGCCTTTCCATCACTTTCGAAGGGAATTTCCATGCAAAGACTCGCAGGCAGAACAGCACTGGTCACCGGAGCAAGCCGGGGCATCGGACGCGGCATCGCACGCCGGCTCGCGCGGGACGGCGCGCTCGTGGCCGTGCATTACGCGTCCGGTGAGGCGGGGGCCAAGGAGACGGTCGCGCAGATCAACGAGGAGGGCGGGCAGGCGTTCACGGTGGGGGGTGATGTCTCGGAGGCCGGGCGGATAGCGGAGCTCTTCACGGCGCTGGAGGAGGAGCTCCGGCAGCACACCGGCTCGGCCACCTTGCACATCCTCGTCAACAATGCGGCGTACGGCGGGCGTCCCACGCTGCCGGAGGATGTCACCCCCGAGCTGCTCGACCGGTACCTCACGGTGAACGCGCGGGCTCCCTTCCTCATCGCCCAACGCGCGCTGGAACTCATGCCGTCCGGTGGCCGGATCGTGAACATCTCCTCCGGGATCACCCGTAGTGCGCAACCGGACATGATCGCCTATGCGCTGTCCAAGAGCGCCGTCGACCAGTTGACCCTGCATCTGGCCCGCCACGTCGCCGGCCGCGGCATCACGGTGAACAGCGTCGCTCCGGGCCGTACCGACAACGGGAGCCCGGTCTTCTCCCAGCCGGCCGTCGTGGAGCGTATGGCCGGCCTCTCGGCGTTCAACCGGGTCGGGCAGGTCGAGGACATCGCCGACGTCGTGGCGTTCATCGCCTCCGACGATGCCCGGTGGATCACGGGCAGCGTCATCGACGCCACCGGTGGCTCGCTCCTCGGATGAGGGAACGGGCCGGGGCCGCAACGGCGTTGGTCGTTGCGGCCCCGGCCCGTTCGCCCGGTTCACGCCGGGGTACCGAACCACCGTTCCAGGGCGGTGCGGAGTTTGCCCTCCCCCGGACCGACCCAGGCCACATGACCGTCCGGGCGCAACAGCACCGCCTCCGGTGCCCCGCCCGCCTCGGCCTGACCCCAGGAGCCGGTGAACAGATCGACCCGGTCGGCCCAGCCACGGACCAGCTCAACAGCCTCCGCTCCGGTCTCCCCCGCCCCGGTGGCGATGAGGACACCGCGCGCGGGATGCAGCAGCTCGGCCACCCGGGTGCGGCTGCCGTCCGCTCCCGTCAGCTCCAGCGCCGGGTCGAGGCGCCGCCCCGCCAGCGGGTGATCGCCGCCCTCCACGTCATAGCGGACGTCTAGGCCGCTGACCTGGCCGGCGAGGTGGCGCGCTGCTTCAGGGATCTCGACGAGCTCGCGCAACACCTCGCGCAGCGGCTCCATCTCCTCGCCGCTGAGGTAGAGCAGCGACTGGGCGAGGGTGTTGCGGATCAGCTCCTCGCCGACGGGGTGCCGTTCGTCGTGGTAGCTGTCCAGCAGACCGTCGGGGGCCCAGCCATGCACGGTGGCGGCGAGCTTCCAGCCGAGGTTCACGGCGTCCTGCAGCCCGACGCTCAGTCCCTGGGCTCCGAGCGGGGCGTGGTCGTGGGCCGCGTCCCCGACGACCAGGACACGTCCACGCCGGTACTGGGCGGCCTGGCCCGTGGCGTTGGTGAGGGCAGTCATCCAGCGGGCGGAAGCGTGGTGGATGGACTCGCCCGTCATGCGTTGCCAGGCATCGGCGACCTCGGTGAACGTGAGGTCACCGACACCGTGACCGGGGCGAATGCCCGGCTCATGGATGACGATCCGGTCGACGCCCGGCTCCAGAGTGACGGACAGCACCATGCCGCCGCCGGGGACCCGTTCGCCGATGGGTCGCATCCGAAGACCGGCCCCGACGACATCGGCGAGGTACATGCCGCGGGTGGCGGCGAGCCCGGGGAAGCCGATGCCGGCGAGGGCGCGCACGGTGGAGCGGGAGCCGTCACAACCCACGAGGTATGCCGCCGAGTCCTGGCCCCGGCCGTCGGGTCCCTCGTAGTCGATCACGACCCGGTCGTCGGTCTCGGTGAAGCCGGTCACCTCGAAGCCGTGGCGGACGGTGGCGCCGAGCCCGGTGCACCACGTCCTCAGCAGCTCCTCGGTACGTGATTGGGGCAGCCCCATGACGCCGAAGTGGTTCTCGGCCAGCTTGCCGAAATCGATCCGTACTCCGCCGAAGTGACCCTGCCTGCCCCATGTGAACTCGCCGAGCCGGGCGAGCAGGCCACGCTGGTCGAGTATCTCGGCGGTCCGTCCGGTGAAGCCCAGCCCTCGGGACTCACCGGTGGGGGCGGGCAGCCTGTCGTAGACGACGACATCCACGCCCGCCAGCCGCAGTTCACCGGCGAGCATCAGTCCGACCGGCCCGGCGCCGACAATGATCACACCCTGGGACATACACACGCTCCTGTCAGATATCTGGGGGCACTTGCCGCGGCCGGGCCTCGCCGGACCGGGACCGCGATGGGCGGGGTCAGGCGGCCCGGACGGCCGCACTAGGCCGGCCGAACCAGCGCTCGAGCGACTCGGTCAGGCTGTCGTCACCCGGCGCGGCCCAGGCGATGTAGCCGTCCGGCCGCAGCAGGACCGCCGGCGGGGGCGTCATGCCGCCGACCTCGTCCTCCCAGGTCCCGACGACCGGGTCCACACGGTCCTTCCAGCCGTCCGCGGAGCGCAGCATCTCCTCACGTGCGGCGCCGGCCCCACCGACGACCAGCACGGGCCTGCCCTCGTGCAGGAGTTCGGCGACGCGCACCCGGCCGCCCCCGGCGCGTCGCAGCACCAGGTCGGGCGAGAGCCGCAGCCCGGCCATCGGGTGGGTCGCGGCGCCCATGTCGTAGCGGACGTCGAGGCCGCTGACGATGCCGGCCAGGTGGCGCGCCACCTCCGGGATGCGTACCAGTTCGCCCATCACCGCACGCAGCGGCTCCATCTCCTCGCCGCTGAGGTACAACCGCGTCTGGGCGCGGGTGTTGCGCATCAGCATGCGGCCCACCGGGTGCCGCTCGCTGTGGTACGTGTCCAGCAGCCCCTCAGGGGCCCAGCCCGCGATGTCGGCGGCGAGCTTCCAGCCGAGGTTCACCGCATCCTGCACTCCGACGCTCATGCCCTGGGCCCCGGCCGGCATGTGGATGTGTGCGGCATCCCCGGCCAGGAACACGCGACCGGCGCGGTACGCGGAAGCCTGCCGGGTGGTGTCGGTGAACGAGCTGATCCAGCGGACCTCGGCCCGGTGGATGGATTCGCCGGTCATACGCTGCCAGGCATCCGCGATGTCGGTGAAGCGCAGCGTGCTGCGGTCCTCGTGGGGGCGCAGGTTTTCGTCGTGGATGACGATCCGGTCCACACCGTTCTGCAGATCGAAGGCCATCACCATGCCGCCCTCGACGCGTTCGCCGATGGGCCTCGGCCGCACCCCGCTGCCCACCAGGTCGGCCATGTACATCCCGCGAGTGGCACCCCATCCGGGGAAGTCGATCCCGGCCAGGTTCCGGACCATGCTGCGGGCACCGTCGCAACCCACCAGGTAGCGCGCGGTCTCCTCGCCGGTGCCGTCGGGGCCGGCGAACCGCACGGTGACGTCGTCCGCGTCCTGACGGAATCCGGTGATCTCGTGGTTCCGGTGCACAGTGACGCCCAGTTCCCGCAACCAGGACTCCAGAATCTCCTCGGTCTGGAACTGCGGAATTCCCCGGACGCTGAAGTGATTGTCCTCGAGTTTCCCGAAATCGATACGGACCCCGCCGAAATGGCCTTGGGCCCACTCGACGTCGCCGAATCGGTCGAGCAGTCGCCGCTGATCGAACACCTCGGCCGCCCGGCGGGTGAACCCCACGCCCCGAGACTCGCCGCTGGGCGCCGGCAGCTTCTCGTACACGGCCACGTCTGCGCCACCGAGCCGTAGTTCACCTGCGAGCATCAGCCCGACCGGCCCGGCGCCGACGACAATCGCGTCCTTGGTCACTTTCCAACTCCTCGTACGGAAAACCTGATGCGGGGCGATGGGGCTGTGTTTGGCAGGAACGATAACCGAACATCCGCGTGTTCAACCGGGTACTGATCCCGGTTGAACATTTCTTGTGCGCAGTTGAACACCCGTCGTGCTGTTGTAGCGTTGGCTCGCTCCATCGACAGCCGGCAGTTTGCGGTCCCGCGTTTATCGGCGGCGCTGCCGCCGGGTCCGATATCGCGAAGGAGAAATTCCCCAGTGGCAGTCAGCAATCGAAGCAAACCCATAGTCGGCCAAATGCCGGAGGGTCATAGGGACACGCAGTCCTGGCCCCTCTCGGCCGAAATCGAGGACTTCCTCACCGAACCCGGCCAGGCCGTTCTCGTCACCTTGCGCCCCAACGGCACCCCCCACGCGGTGCCGGTGAGCTTCACCTGGGACAGCGAAGCGCGCCTCGCTCGAGTCATGACGGGCGGTCGGTCGAAGAAGGCCAGAAACCTGCTCGCGGCGCCCGGCAGCCGGGTCGCCCTGTGCCAGCGCGACAACATCTCCTCGTGGGTCACCCTCGAGGGCACCGGCACTGTCCATGACGACCCCGACCGGCTGGCGGACGGAGCACGCCGCTATGCCGAGCGCTACAAGAAGGAGTGGCTGAACCCGCCTGGCGCTGCGGTCATCGAGATCGCGGTCGACGTCGTCATGGCCCGCAACGTCTGAACCGCCGTCACCACCGGACCCGATGTCAGGAGCAACGACCATGCCTGCCTCTCCCGCCACTTCCACCAGCACAGCGGTCGAGCACGAGATCGTGGTCTCGGCCCCGGCCACCGCCGTCTACCGGCTGCTCGCCAAGGTGGCGAACTGGCCGAGGATCTTCCCCTCGGTCGTCCACGTCGACCAGGTCGAACCGCTGAGCCGCGGGGAACGCATCCGTGTCTGGGAGACCATGGACGGCAAGGTGAAGACCTGGACGACGACCCGGGTGTTCGACCCGTACGGACTGCGCATCGAGTTCCAGGAGGAGGAGCCCGGCCTGCCGGGGACGGTACAGGGTGCCTGGAGCATCGAGCCGAGGTCCGCGACCGAGTCCACGGTGCGTGTGCTGCGTACCTGCCCCACCGCCGGTCCGGCGGAGAGGGCGGGCGCCCTCGCCCGGGCGCATGAGCGGTCGCGCACGGAACTCGCCTCGCTCGGGCCCCGGCTGGAGTCCGCCCACGCCGCGACGACACTCACCTTCTCCTTCACCGACACCGTGCACATCGACGGGGCGGCCGAGGACGTCTACGACTTCATCCACGACGCGGACCGGTGGCAGGAGCGGCTGCCTCACGTGGCACGAGTGCGCCTGGCCGAGGACCCTTCGGGACTGCAGACGCTGGAGATGGACACGAGGTCCGCGGACGGCTCGACGCACACGACCGTCTCGCACCGGGTGACGTTCCCGCACCACAGGATCGCCTACCGGCAGTTCACCCTGCCCGCCCTGATGACTCTGCACACGGGCGTCTGGACGTTCAGGGACGACGACGGCGGAACGGCCGCGTCCTCGCAGCACACCGTGGTGCTCAACACGGACAACATCGCCGGGGTTCTCGGGCCGGACGCCGATGTGGCACGGGCCCGTGACTACGTCCGGACGGCGTTGAGCACGAACAGCACGGCGACGCTGCGCCTCGCGAAGGCGTACGCCGAGAGCCGGCGCTGACCACGACGCATCCGGGCCGCCGGCCGTCGGGCGGATCCCCGGCGGCCGGCGGCCCGGTGCGTCGTCCCGGGTTCAGCCGACGACCTGCGGACAGCGGTTCGTGAGGGCGCGCGGGGCGCGCCTCGTGCCCAGTACGTTGCGGTGGATGTCCAAGGCGGCTGTGGACTTGTTGAGGGTGATGTAGTGCAGGCCGGGAGCCCCCTCGGCCAGCAGCCGTTCGGCCATGGCGGTGGCGTGCTGCACCCCGATCCGGTGGCCCTCGGCCGGGTCGTCACGGGCCGCGTCCAGACGGCGGGCCAGTTCGTCGGGAAAAGCCGCACCGGAGAGCTCGGCGAACCGCGTGAGCTGCCGGACGTCGGTGGCCGGCATGATCTCCGGAATGATCGGGATGTCGCAGCCGGCGGCCACCACCCGGTCGCGCAGCCGCACGTAGTCCGACACGTCGAAGAACATCTGGGTGATCGCGTAGTCGGCGCCCGCCCGGCACTTGGCGACGAAGTGCCGGATGTCGCTGTCCCAGTCCGTTGAGCGCGGGTGCCGTTCGGGGAACGCCGCGACCCCGATCCGGAAGTCACCCAGCGTCCGTACCAGTGACACCAGTTCGTGTGCGTGGGAGAGGCCCTCCGGATGCGGGACCCAGGGTGCGCTGGGGTCACCGGGCGGATCGCCCCGCAGCACCAGGACGTCCCTGATCCCCGCGTCGGCATACTGGCCGATGACACGCCGCAGTTCCGCCACGCTGTGACCGACCGCGGTGAGATGGGCGACCGGGCGCAGGGTCGTCTCGGCGGCGATCCGGCGGGTCACGTCGACGGTGCGTTCGCGCGAGGACCCACCCGCGCCATAGGTGACGGACACGAAGTCCGGGGCGAACGGTTCGACGCGCCTGATGGCCTGCCACAGGACGCGTTCGCCCGCGGCCGTCTTCGGCGGGAAAAACTCGAAGGAGAACGTCACGGGAGCCATCAGTCCGCCTTCGCCGCCTTGCGCAGGGCATCGGCGCGGTCCGTGCGCTCCCAGGTGAAGTCCGCCAGTTCACGGCCGAAGTGGCCGTAGGAGGCGGTCCGGGCGTAGATCGGGCGGAGCAGGTCGAGATCGCGGATGATGGCTGCCGGGCGGAGGTCGAAGACCTCGGTGACGGCGCGTGAGATCGCGTCCTCGTCGACGGTGTGCGTCCCGAAAGTCTCCACGAACAGGCCGACCGGTTCGGCCTTGCCTATGGCGTAGGCGACCTGGACCTCGCAGCGCGCCGCCAGGCCGGCGGCGACGACGTTCTTGGCGACCCAGCGCATCGCGTACGCGGCCGAGCGGTCCACCTTGGACGGGTCCTTGCCGGAGAAGGCGCCGCCGCCGTGGCGGGCGTAGCCCCCGTACGTGTCGATGATGATCTTGCGGCCGGTGAGGCCCGCGTCGCCCATCGGACCGCCGATCTCGAACCGGCCCGTCGGGTTCACCAGCAAGCGGTGGTCCGCCGTGTCCAGCTTGATACCGTCGTCGGCCAGTTGCCGCAGTACGTGTTCGACGACATGCCTGCGGATGTCGGGCGTCAGCTGTGTCTCGAGGTCGATGTCGCCGGCGTGCTGGGACGACACCACCACGGTGTCGAGGCGGACCGCTCTGTCACCGTCGTACTCGACGGTGACCTGCGTCTTGCCGTCGGGGCGCAGGTAGGGGACGGTGCCGTCCTTGCGGACGTCCGCCAGCCGACGCGACAAGCGGTGTGCGAGCGTGATCGGCAGCGGCATCAGTTCCGGTGTCTCATCGCTCGCATAGCCGAACATCAGGCCCTGGTCGCCGGCGCCCTGCTGGTCGAGGCCGTCGGGTGCCGGGCTGTCCGTCCGCCTCTCGTACGCCACGTCGACGCCTTGCGCGATGTCGGGGGACTGTGCGCCGATCGATATCGACACACCGCAAGAGGCTCCGTCGAAACCCTTCGCCGACGAGTCGTAGCCGATCTCGATGATCTTGTCGCGCACGAGCTGCGCGATCGGTGCGTACGCCGTGGTCGTCACCTCACCGGCCACATGCACCTGACCGGTGGTGATCAGGGTCTCCACCGCGACTCGGGCGGTACGGTCCTGGCTCAGCAGGGCGTCCAGGATCGTGTCGCTGATCTGGTCGGCGATCTTGTCGGGGTGGCCTTCTGTCACGGACTCCGAGGTGAACAGTGAGCGGGGCATGGCACTCCAGCACGGTGGTGGGTGGGCACGCGGTCCGCTCCAGCAAAGCGTTCGCCGCCCTGGCCCGCCTCGAGCGCGGCTGGAAGCCCCGCCCGGCGACGGTCGTCCTTCCCGCCCACACGTGCGGTCCGGGCCGACGGACGCCGGTCAGCCCGTGGGTGCGAGTCGCTCCTTGGCCGCGTGGACGGACAGTGCGGCGAACGGCGACTCGCCCGCGGGATCGTCATCGGCCGCGAGGATGTACTGCTGCAGTCGACGCAGCCCAGCGGTCGGCTCCAGGCCGAGGTCCCGCACGAGGGTGGCGCGCAGCCGTCGGTAGACGTCCAGGGCTTCGCTGCGCCGTCCCGAGCGGTACAGCGCGAGCATGAACTGAGCGTGCAGGCTCTCGTGCGTGCGGTACCGGTTCACCAGAACGGTCAGCTCGGCCAGCGCCTCTCGGTGTCTGCCAAGGTGGAGTTCGGCCTCGATGCGCCGTTCCAAGGCGCACAGCCGGCTCTCGTGCAGACGCTTGATCTCCATCTCGAGCTGGGCCCCCGCCTGGACGTCGGCGAAGGCGGCTCCCGACCACAGGGTGAGGGCCTCGCGCAACTGCCGCGCCGCTCCGGCGAAGTCACCCGCGTCCATGGCCCGGTAGCCGAGCCCTGCCAGATGGTCGAACATCCGCACGTCGCTGCGTCCGTCGCCGCTCGACAGCAGGTACCCGCCGGGCATCGTCATCAGCACGTCCTTCGCGGCACGCCACTTCCCTCCCCCCAGCCCTTGTACCCCGCTTCTCTCACGAGCCGCGGTGATCAGTTCGCGCAACTGAAGGATGTACGTCTGCAGCGTGGTGCGCGCGGTGCGGGGTGGGTTGGCGCCCCAGAGCTCCTCCATCAAGGCGGAGACAGGCACCACTTGGTCGGCGTGCAACGCCAGCAGAGCCAGCACCTGCCGGGGCTTGGGGGCCGTCGGCGTGATCTGGGCCCCGTTCTCCCGTACCGACAACGCGCCGAGCACTTCGATGTCCACAGCTTCTCCCCTGAACCTGGACGGTGCCGCTCGCGGGGCGACCTCTACCGCCAACAGATTCAATGGGATCCAGGACCACCTGTCAATACCAAACCGGACAGCTGGTTTCTACTGCTGCACCACTCACCTCCAAGCACGCTCAGGCCCGGCCCATGCGCCTGCCTTGCGCAAGGACAAAAAGTTATATATCGCACTAACCATGAAGAGACCCACAGTCGTTCCTAGCGGCGCAACATCCTCTCCGGAACGAAAACAAGGAGCACAGACCGTTTCCTTCTACCGTCCGCAGGTCAAGTCCACGCACCGCACAGCGTCATCGCCAGCTGGATGGCGATCGATACGGGGGTACCCACTCACGGCGGCCCCAGGAGGCCGTGGACCGGCCGGCAACGCCTTCCGCATGCGATTCGCCCCGCCCGGCGGCCAGGGAGAGGAGTGTGACGGTGACGGCGGCCAACTCCTCTTCCGTCGCGTGCCCGCGCTCGATCCTCAACCACGTGCCCTTGCGTCCGGTGTCTTCCATGGCGCTCCTCTCCGTCCGACCCGACAATCGTCCGCGTGGGTGCTCGACCGCGGCTCAACGACGCCCGGAAGCCGGGCCGCACCCCCTGGCCCTCATGCCAGGCGCGACGTCGGGGCTCCGCGGTTGACCCAAACGCATCGGACCGCCAGCTGCATGTGCGGCAAACGGAGGTCAGGGGGGGCGCCCGAGAACAGCGCGGGCGGTTTGGAACGAGCGCGCCCGCAGGGGCGGCTTCTCGAGGGTCCCGAGCCCCGCATCCGTGCGGCCCGGCGAAGAGAGGGTCGTCACAGGTGGTCGCCGGATGCGAGAAAATCGACCGGCCGGACGACCTGTACCGGACGGGCACCATTGGATCTTCCCGAAGCGGTTCCTATCTGCGGCTACTGCCCCTTGACAGCAATTGGATTCTGCGCCTCGCGAGCAAGGGGGCACCTCGCATTGCGGCTACAGTGCGTCACGCCCTCGCCTTTCCCTAAACGGAACCGACCGATCACCTTGAAAATGAAACCGGTGAGTCTGTATCTTACGGCGCACGCTTCCAAACACTTCCCGGGGGGAACGGTCATGAGCAGTGCGGCAGCGTCTCTGACAAAAGAAGTTCGGGGCATCGACGCGCCCCCTGAGCCCATCGAACTTCCCAGACTCACGACTACCGTGCCCAAGGAATACGTGCACCGTGCATCGCTCGCGGAGGTGTTCCTCACCAGCTGCGAGAAGGTCGACGAAAGTACGTTCATGCTCACCGGCCAGTGGCCACGGGCCCATACGTTCTTCACCAGCATGGACGGCCGAAGTCATGATCACTTGCAGGCTGTCGAGACGGTTCGGCAAATCGGAATATTTCTCGCTCACTCCGAGTTCGGAATCCCGCTGGGCCATCAATTCGTGATGCGGGACATCTCCGCCACCACCCACCCCGAACACCTTGGGATAAGACAGGCACCCAGCGATCTGAAGATCGAGACGACCTTCACCAGGGAGCGGCGCGACACCGTCCTCGGCGTCGACATCACCATCCGCCGCGACGGCCACGTCGTGGCCACGGGCGGCGGACACTTCACATGCGTCTCCCCCGCCGCCTACCGCAGGCTGCGCGGCACCGCCCTCAGCAACTCGATCGACTACCGCCCCACCAGTGAGAACCCCGAGGACTACGGCCGTACTCTGCCCATGGATCTGGTGCTGGCCGCGACGGACCGTCCCGGCGTCTGGCGGCTCAACCCGGATCCCGAGCACCCCGTCATGTTCGACCACGCGGGTGATCACATGCCCGGGATGGTTCTGCTCGAGGCCTCACGTCAAGCCGCCTGTGCTCTGCTCGGCCCGGGATCCTCCGTGCTTCCCATGTCGACGGTCAACACCTTCCAGCGGTACGCCGAGTTCAGCGAGGAGTGCCTGATCGAGGCCGAGCAACTGCCCGCCCGGCATCCCGGCATGGCGACCGTCCAGGTCATCGGCCGCCAATTCGGTGAGCAGGTGTTCCGCACCCAGCTCTCCGGACCTCGGGTACGCAGTGCGCGGCTGCGCGCGGAGGACCTGAAAGACGTGCTGCTGCGGCCGCCGACCCCGCACGTCGCCCCGGTGGCCGTCGGTTGACCGTCCCCTAATGCCGCGCCCGGTGCACGATCGCCTCCTTCCGCGTTCGCGCACCGGGCGCGTCCGCTCACGCCGTGCGTGAGGTCCGCCCGAGCCCCGCGCCTTCGGAGCGACAGGCATTTTCCGGTGCCTCTCGCGCGCAATCGGGCCGGCGAACCGCGGGTTCACTGTGTGGTCCCGCCAGGAGTGAAACGTGTAAGGACAGCAACGGCTGTGTGCCCGTGTTTCCTTGCATGCCCGAATGTTTTCCGGCCTGGCACTGGAAAACCACTAAAGAGTCGCTGCATATGCACTGGAGACCAGGGCGCCGACGACCGCGCCGATTCTCCGTGGCATCACCCACTATCACCTGACGGCGCTGGCGGGTCCTGGTTTCCCGGCACCGCGCTTTCCTCGACGCGGCCCCCGTACAGGTGAATCCGAGGGGAGGACGGACCCGTCTTTCGGCGTCTATGGTGACGCCGGTCTAAAGCGCCCTCGGGCATGAGGGCATGTCAATTCGAGGAGAAGCATGTCAAGAACAATCAAGCCCTGGGCCGGTGCCTTCCTGACGACAGCGATCACGGTCGGACTCTCAGCGTCCTCGATACCGAGCTCGGCCGCGGACTCCGCCGCCTCGCACCGGCACCGCGCCGGGGTCGCGTCCACCCCCGTCGTCGTGGCGACGGGGCTGCACAACCCCAGGGACCTGACGGTGCAGCGCGACGGTTCGGTCCTGGTCGCGGAGTCGGGCAGCGGCTCGGGAACGGCGTGCCAGACCCGGCCCGGCCCGCCGGTACGCTGCTTCGGTCTGACCGGGTCCATCTACAAGGTGGCAGGCCGCAAGAAGGGCCGCGTCGTCACCGGTCTGCCCTCCCAGGAACTCGCCCCGTACGGCGGCCCGAGCAGCGTCTACGGGCTGAACCAGGTCGAGGCCGCGGGCAACGGTTCCTACCGGGGGGTCTACGGTCTCATCGGCCTGCCGAGCACCCGCACGGACCTCGGCGCGGGCAGCGGACCGCTCGCCACCCTCAGCATCGTCAATGGCAAGGTGCTCGGTGACCTGGCCGCGCACGAGGCGGAGCACGACCCTGACGCGGTCCTCGGCAACACCCTGCCGGCGTCCAACCCGCAACGGTTCGTCAGGGACGGCAAGGACTTCCTGGTCACCGATGCCGCTGCCAACGATGTGATCCGTGTCCACCCCGACGGCACGACGGAGACCGAGGTGGTCCTCCCGAACAACGTGCTGCCTGCGACCTCCGCGGGTGCCGCGGCCGGGACGACCGCCGAGGGAAGCAAGGCCGAGGCGGTGCCGACCGGCATCGTGCGCGGCCGCGACGGAGCCTTCTACATCTCCGACCTGAGCGGGGCCCACAACGGTCTCGGCCGGCTCTGGCGCTACGTGGCGGGCAGCGAGCCGACCGTCTTCGCCGACGGTCTGTCCTCCGTCATCGACCTCGCCGTGGCCCCGAACGGCGACCTGATCGCCCTGTCGTACTCCACGGGCAACGCGCCGGGTACTCCGACCGGTGCCCTGAACCGGATCGACAGACGTACCGGAGCCCTCACCCCGATCAAGAGCGACACTCCGCTGACCATGCCCACGGGCCTGGACGTCACCCGTCGCGGTGACATCTACATCACCAACAACTCCCTGTCGAGCGAGGGCGAACTGCTGAAGTTCCGCGCTCTCTGACCCGCCGGGCGGGCCCGCACGACACGCCCGCGACATGACACCTGTGCCGGTCCACAACCGCAGCAATGCGGGCGTGGGCCGGCACACGTGTGTCAGGAAGAAGTGCGGGGCGTCAATGGGCGAGCAGCGCTCTCGACCGGAACACAAGCAGACCTTGGCAGCCTGTGCACCGCACCGTTGTCCGGTACGGCGAAAGAGGCGAGCATGATTCGATCCGAGGGACGCGTGCGGCCGTGGCTGCTGCGGGGCCTGCGCTCGGTATGGCGGTCCCTGGTGTGTATGGGCGCCGTCTACACGGGCCCGGTCGTGTACTACTACGCGGTCTCTCAGTTTGCGGCGGCGACCGGCACACATGACCCGTTCGCCCGGTACGCACCGGGCGGGCTGCAGCTGGTGGCAGGAGCCCCGTGCAGTCTGCCGCCCGGTCACCCCGAGCGCGTACGCGCGGACCTACCCCTGTCCGAGACGGAGCAGCGGCTGGCCCGCGAGCTGTGAACAGTGAGGGAGCGTATGCACACCTATGTTGTCGTCGACGCGTTCTCCAGACACCCCCTGAACGGCAACCCGGTCGCCGTGTTCCTCCACGGCGACGACCTGAGCGGTCCTCAGATGCAGCGCATCGCACGGGAGATGAACCTGTCGGAGACCACGTTCGTGCTGCGCCCCCGCGAGGGTGGTGACGCTCGTGTGCGGATCTTCACCCCTGTCAATGAACTCCCCTTCGCCGGGCACCCGTTGCTTGGCACCGCGGTGGCCCTGGGTACCCGCACCGGCGCGGACCGCCTACGGCTCGAGACCGCCAAGGGAGTCATTCCCTTCACCTTCGAAGAAGCCGAACAGGGCGACCTGCGGATCCGGATGCGCCAGCCGGTGCCCACGTGGAGCCCGTTCGACCGCACCGCCGAACTGCTCCGGGCGCTGGGTGTCGCCGCGGCGTCACTGCCCGTCGAGATCTATGTGAACGGCCCGCGGCACGTGCTGGTGGGTCTCGACAGCGTGGCGGCTCTCTCGAAGCTGGATCCGGACCATCGGGCGCTGTCCCGCTTCCTCGACCTCGCCGTCAATTGCATCGCCGGGCAGGGCAGCACCTGGCACAACCGCATGTTCTCACCCGCGTACGGCGTGGTGGAGGACGCGGCGACCGGATCCGCCGCCGGCCCTGTCGCCATCCACCTGGCGCGGCACGGCCTGAGCCCGTACGGCCGCCCCGTCAGCATCGTCCAGGGCACGGAGATCGGCCGCCCCTCTCTCATGGAGGCCCTCGTCCACGGACAGGGCGACCGGGTCGACTCCGTCGAGGTCGCGGGCCACGGCGTCGTGGCCGCCGAGGGGGTGCTGCATGTCTGATCCGCTCACGCCGCGCGCTTCCCGGGCCTCGGAATCGCTCACCGGTACCAGGACCGTGCCCTTCCCCGAGTACGCCGATCCGCCCGCCCAGCCGATGGCGCTGCTCGCGACGTGGCTCGAGCGCGCAGCGGCCCTCGGCGTCCGTGAACCGCGTGCGCTGGCTCTCGCAACCGCCGATGCGCGGGGCCGCACCTCGTCACGCATCGTGGTGCTCGGCCCGGCGACGCCGGACGGCCTCGACTTCGTCACCCACGCCTCCAGCAGGAAGGGGCGCGAGCTGGCCGGGAACCCCTGGGCCTCGGGCGTCCTGTACTGGAGGGAGACGAGCCAGCAGATCACCGTGGCCGGTCCGGTGCACCGGTTGCCGGACGACCAGGCGGAGGCCCGGTGGCACGAACGGCCGGTGTTCACCCACGCCATGAGCACCGCCTCCCACCAGAGCGGACCGCTCGGCGATCCGGCCGCCGTTGCCGAACTGCGGGATCGGGCGCGGGCGTTGGGATCCCCGCCGAGGGCTCTGCCCCGTCCCGAGCGGTTCGCGGCCTACCGGCTCGTCCCCGCCTCGGTCGAGTTCTGGTCGAACGGCACCGACCGGCTGCACGAGCGCCTGCGCTACGAGCGCACCGTCGGCGGCTGGCGGACGAGCAGGCTGCAGCCGTGAGCCGTCGCACCATGGTCGCGCCACGGCCCGTCGCGGGACCTGCAAGCGGTGCGCACCGCCGCCGTCCTCTTCCCACTCCCTGAGAAACTTGGAGACCACCATGGCAACGAGGCCGACGACGCCGACAAGGCCGTTGGCGCTGCCGGGGTCGGCGATGACACCGGGCCAGCTCGACCTGTGGCTCATCCGCAGCCCCGAGGACAGCGCACAGGCGGATCTGGATCTGGACCTGTCCGATCTCGATGAGGCGGAACGAGCCCGGACCGACGGTTTCCGCAGGCGTTCGGACGGTTTGCTCTACGCCACCGCGCACGTGGGGCTGCGCCGCCTGCTCAGCCGCTACACCGGTCAGGCGCCCGGGAAGGTGCGGTTCACGCGCGAGCCGTGCCCCGGCTGCGGCGCATCGCACGGCCGCCCCGCCCTGGCCGGTTCACCGGTGCCGCTGCACTTCTCGCTCTCGCACAGTTCCGGCGTGGCCCTGCTGGGTTTCGCCTCCGTGCCGGTCGGTGTGGACGTGGAGCGGCTGCCGCGCGAGGACACCGTCGACACCTGCGAAACCGCCCTGCACCCGAGCGAACGCGCGGAGCTGGCCGCGGTGCCGACGGCGGACCGACGTGCCGTCTTCGGCTGGTTGTGGACGCGCAAGGAAGCACATCTGAAGGCGCTCGGCGTGGGCCTCAGCCGCGGGACAGCCCGAGACTACCTGGGGGTCTGCGGAGCCGAGCAGCCCTCGGACTGGGCGGTGCACAGCATCCCCTGCTTCACCGACTACGTCGCCGCTGTGGTGGTTCCGCGCTCCGGCCCCACCGAGGCGGGGGTGCGCTGCATACCGGCGAACTGGCTCGACGCCTCCGACGCATGGCGCACGGAGACTGCGCCCGCAGGCGTCCGGCTCCCCCTCGCGGTGGCGAGCCGCACCACCACTCCGCTGGCTCTGTGGTCCCTCCCGATGCTCTCCAGCACGCATGTGGCCCGGTAACCGGTCGTCACACCAGCACGCTCGCCGTTCGCCCGCCCGCCCGAGGAGGACCGCATGCCCCACACCACCGGCACTCTGCACCACCGCATCGACGAGTTGAGAACCCGCAGACGAAACGCTGCGGAGGGCCCTGACACCGCGGCGACCGAGCGCCAGCACGGCAAGGGCAAGCTCACCGCGCACGAGCGGATAGAGCTGCTCTTCGACAAGGGCTCCTTCAACGAGGTGGAACCGCTGCGCAAACACCGGGCGACGGGCTTCGGACTCGAGGCCAGGCGGCCCGACGGGGACGGCGTCGTCACCGGCTGGGGGACAGTGGACGGCCGGACCGTCTTCGTCTACGCCCATGACTTCCGGGTCTTCGGCGGTGCGCTCGGCGAGGCTCATGCCGAGAAGATCCACAAGATCATGGATCTCGCCGAGGCGGCCGGGGCGCCGCTGGTGTCGCTGAACGACGGCGCGGGGGCCCGCATCCAGGAAGGTGTCTCCGCACTGGCCGGCTACGGCGGCATCTTCCGGCGCAACACACGTGTGTCCGGGGTCATCCCGCAGATCTCGGTCATGCTGGGTCCCTGCGCGGGTGGCGCCGCCTACTCGCCCGCCCTCACCGACTTCGTCTTCATGGTGCGCGACACCGCGCAGATGTTCATCACCGGGCCGGACGTCGTCAGAGCCGTGACCGGTGAGGAGATCACCCACAACGCGCTGGGCGGGGCGGATGTGCACGCGGGCAGCTCGGGCGTGGCCCACTTCGCCTACGACGACGAGGAGCACTGCCTGGAGGAGGTGCGCTACCTCTTGTCGCTGTTGCCCGCGAACAATCGGGAGCAGGCCCCCGTCGTACCGACCGATGACCCCGTGGACCGGCCCAACGACCGTCTGCTCGACCTGATCCCGGTCGAGCAGGGTCAGGCGTACGACGTCCGCAAGGTGATCCAGGAGATCGTCGACGACGGTGAGTACTTCGAGATCCACCCGGCGTGGGCGACGAACATCGTCTGCGCGCTGACCCGGCTCGACGGCCAAGTGGTGGGTGTCGTGGCCAATCAGCCGGCCAGTCTCGCGGGCGTCCTCGACATAGAGGCGTCCGAGAAGGGCGCCAGGTTCGTGCAGTTCTGTGACGCCTTCAACATCCCCCTGGTCACCCTGGTCGATGTCCCCGGTTTTCTGCCGGGGGTGGACCAGGAGCACAACGGCATCATCCGCCGGGGGGCGAAGCTGCTCTTCGCCTACTGCAACGCGACCGTGCCCCGGATCTCACTGGTGCTGCGCAAGGCGTACGGCGGGGCCTACATCGTCATGGACTCCCGCTCCATCGGAGCCGACCTGGCCCTCGCCTGGCCGATCAACGAGATCGCGGTGATGGGCGCCGAGGGCGCGGCCAACGTGGTGTTCCGGCGTGAGATCAATGCGGCCGACGACCCCGAGGAGGTCCGCGCGAAGCGCATCAAGGAGTACCGGGAAGAGTTGATGCATCCGTACTACGCGGCCGAGCGCGGCCTCCTGGACGACGTCATCGACCCGCGTGAGACACGCGCGGTGCTGATCCGGTCGCTGGCCATGCTCCGCACGAAACACGCCGAGCTGCCCTCCCGCAAGCACGGGAACGCGCCGCAGTGACGGCCATGAGTCACCCGCCCGTGGCCTCCGCCGCCCCCGGCACCGTCCGGGCCACACCCGTCGTCCTCGACGCGGGTGACGCGCGCCTGTCCGGCCTGCTCGCCCAACCGCCGCACGCCGCTCCCCACGCCGTGGTCGTCGCCGTCCACGGCGGCGGGATGCGGGCCGGTTACTTCGACAGCCGGGCACGCGCGGGCCTGTCCCTGCTGACGCTCGGGGCGCAGCTCGGTTACACCGTCCTTGCCGTCGACCGGCCCGGTTACGGAGCATCGGCCGACCGCTTCCCGCGCGGGGTGACGCTGGCCGGACAGGCCCGGCTCCTGCGTTCCGCGCTGGCCTTCTTCGCCAGCTCGCAGGAGACCGGTGCCGGGTTCTTCGTCGTCGGCCACTCGAACGGCGCGAAGCTGGCCCTGACGCTTGCCGCAGACGCTCCCGCCTCACGGATCATCGGTGCGGACGTCTCCGGGCTCGGTACCCGGCCGGCGGTGACCGCCGACGAACTGCCCGGCCCGGCCGGGCACGGCGACTGGCGGCGGCACTGGGGCGCGCTGCGGCTGTACCCGCCGGACGCCTTCCGCTTCGGCCGCGAACTGATCGCGCCGGTTCCCGCGGCGGAGGCCGAGGAGGCGGTGGACTGGCCCCGGGCCTATCCGCGGCTGGCCGCCCGCATCGAGGTTCCGGTCAGGTTCACCTTCGCCGAGCAGGAGCGGTGGTGGCTGCACGACGACGCGGCCGTCGCCGAACTGCTCCGCCCGTTGAAGGCCGCGAAGGCCAGTGTCGACCGGCTCGCAGACGCCGGGCACAACATCAGCCTCGGCTGGGCGGCACGCACTTATCACCTGCGGGTCCTGGCCTTCCTCGAGGAGTGCCTGCTCGCCCGTGACGCGGCGCCCGCCGTCTCCGCTCGTCGTCATTTGATCGTCAGCAAGGGTCCTGAAGCATCCACGCGAAAGGGGAACGTGTCATGAAGGCACTGGTGTTGTCGGGCGGAGCAGGCACACGGCTGCGTCCCTTCAGTCATTCCATGCCCAAGCAACTGATTCCGATAGCCAACCGGCCGGTGCTCGAGCACGTCCTCAACGGCGTGCGTGACCTCGGGATAACCGAGGTCGGCGTCATCGTCGGCGACCGTTCCGCGCAGATTGTCGCTGCGATCGGTGACGGCTCCCGGCTGGGGCTCGACGTCACCTACATACACCAGGAAGAACCCCGCGGTCTGGCGCACTGTGTGGTGCTGGCGCGGGAGTTCCTGGGCGACGACGACTTCGTCATGTACCTGGGCGACAACATGCTGCCGGACGGGGTCACGGACATCGCGCAGGACTTCCTCGATCACCGCCCCGCGGCCCAGGTCGTCGTGCACAAGGTCGCCGATCCCCGGTCCTTCGGCGTGGCCGAGCTCGACCCCGAGGGCCGCATCGAGCGACTGGTCGAGAAGCCCAGGGAGCCGCGGAGCGATCTGGCCCTCATCGGCGTCTACTTCTTCACTCCGGCGATCCACGAGGCGGTCGCCGCGATCAGCCCGAGCGCCCGCGGCGAGCTGGAGATCACCGACGCCATCCAATGGCTGGTGACCGAGGGCGTGCAGGTGTCCGCCAGCGTATACGGCGGCTACTGGAAGGACACCGGCAAGGTCGACGATGTCCTGGAGTGCAACAACAAACTGTTGGAAGGGCTGGTTTCCTCCGTCGAGGGCGAGGTGGACGCCGCCAGCGAACTGGTCGGTCCGGTCGTCGTCGAGAAGGGCGCTCGCGTCGTGGCGTCTCGCATCGTCGGACCTGTCATCGTGGGCGCCGGCACCACGGTCGAGCACAGCCACGTAGGCCCGAATACCTCCATCGGCGACAACTGCGTCCTGCGGCGGACCTACATGGACTCCTCCATAGCACTCGAGGGCGCGCAAGTCACAGACGTACGGGGCCTGCACGGTTCTCTCATCGGCCGGAACTCTTGTGTCGGTCCGGCGGCCGCGCCCTCGTCGCACCACCGGCTGGTCGTCGGGGACCACACCAGGATCGAGGTCGCCGCATGAGCGGCACGATCACCGGCCTCAGTGGCACGACGGCACGGCAGTGAGCGGCCGTCGTGTCGTCGTGCTCGGCGCCACGGGCTTCGTGGGGCGGCATGTCGTCGACGCGTGCACGGCCGCGGGCCATGACGTGCTGGGCGTTTCGCGGTCCGCGTCGCGGACCGTCCGGGGAGCCACGGCCCACGTCGACCTGGCCGCCGCCACGGTGGGTGATCTGACCGACTTCCTGGCGGCGCACCGGCCCGACATCCTGGTCAACGCCGCGGGCACCGTGTGGCAGGCGGACGAGCAACGTATGCGCGAGCTGAACGACACCTTCGTGCACCGGCTCGTCACCGCACTGGCAGAGCACGCGACGCCGGTGCGGCTCGTCCACCTCGGCACGGTGCACGAGTACGGTCCTGCGTCAGCCGGCATCTACGGACGGACCAAACTGCGGGGCACCAAACGGGTGCTCGCCGCCTCCCGCGACGGCCTGGACGCCGTGACTCTACGGCTGGCCAACGCCTGCGGCCCAGGGGCCCCGTCGCGCAGCCTGCTGGGCAAAGTGGCCGGCGAACTGGCCCGTCAAGACGAACCCGGGCCAGGTTCACGGGAGTTGAGACTGGCCCCCTTGACGGCGCACCGCGACTTCGTCGATGTGCGTGACGTGGCCGATGCGGCCCTGGCCGCGGCGGTCGCGCCACGGGACGCGGTGCGGGGCCGGATCATCGAGGTCGGCCGGGGGCAGGCCGTTTCGGTCAGACTGCTCGTCCGGAGACTGGTCGACCTCAGTGGGGTGGCCGTACGGCTGGTGGAGGACCAGCGGCCGGACGGCGCCCGTGTGGGCGCCGAATGGCAGCGGACGGACATCACCACGGCCAGGCGGCTGCTCGCGTGGTGTCCATCGCGCACACTCGACGCGTCACTGCGCGATCTGCTCGAATCCGTCCGGCGCAGCGGGGAAGGGCATCGCCGACCGGGTCCGGAGACGGGCGCCACAGAGGTTGTTACCTTCCCGGCAGCTGCTCCGTCATAGGGGTGACGGGCAACGGACCCCGCCACTTGATCCGATGATGAAGGAGAGCACCGTCATGGAGAACCGACTCAAGAACAAGAGCGCCAACAACGCCGACGTGTGGACCGCGATCCAGCACCTGCAGAAGGCGATCGCCGCCGGCGGTGTCGACCCGAAGCTGCTCTCGCTCGTCCACCTGCGGGTCAGCCAGATCAACAGCTGCTCGGCGTGCATCTACGCCAGCGTCGCCGGTGGCAAGAAGGCAGGTGACACCGACGAGCGCCTGCACAACGTGTCGGCGTGGCGTGAGGCGCCTTTCTACACTGACGCCGAGCGTGCCGCGCTGGCCCTGGCCGAAGGTGCCACCCGGCTCCAGGACGGCGCCGAGGGTGTGACCGACGAGATCTGGGACGAGGTCAACGCCCACTTCACGGAGGAGCAGATCGGCGCGATCAACCTGGAGATCGCCATGACCAACTTCTTCAACCGCATCAACCGCACCATCAAGGAGCCGGCCGGCCAGACCTGGGGCTGACTCCACCCCGGCACTCATCAGCCGACCACCCGGTGGTGAATGGGCTCGTCTCGAGATCATCGATCTCCTGACGGGCCCATCTGTCGTTGCCGGGGTGCTCAACGACGGCGTTTCCGCGGTTGAACACTTGGGCCGCCCGGCACTTCTCTGACATGCTTTTTCGGTGTTCCGGAAGCCGGTGCATCGATTCTCGCTGTTGCCGGGTTCTTTCTGCTCGCGCTATGTATGCGTCCATTGGCCGTCAATCACGTGCGGCTCGTTCGTCGACGATGCAGGCGACTTCATGCACACCAACGAAGTTTCTTCCTCGGTTGGAGATCCGAATGGCGATCGCTGAGTGCCGCGCGTGCGGTAACCGTTCTCTGCTTCCCGTGCTCGACCTCGGTTCGCAGGCTTTGACCGGCATTTTCCCCCGCTCTCGCGAGGAGAAAGTTCCGGTGGAGCCCTTGGAACTCGTCCGCTGCTCGCCCGAGGGCTGCGGCCTGGTCCAGTTGCGGCACACGGTCGACCCGTCCCTGATGTACGGCGACAGCTACGGTTACCGGTCCGGTATCCGGCCGTTCATGGTGAACCACCTCAGGAGCAAGGTGGAGGCGGTGACGGGGCTCGTCGATCTGGAGCCGACCGACCTCGTTCTGGACATTGGGAGCAACGATTCGACACTCCTGCGCCATTACCCGGCCGACGGGCCCGCCCTGGTGGGCATCGACCCCACGGGGGAGAAGTGGCGTCCGCGCTACCCGAAGCACATCGATCTGATCGCCGACTTCTTCTCGAAGGAGGCGTTCGGCGCCCGCTACGGCGACCGCAAGGCGAAGATCATCACCTCCATCGCGATGTTCTACGACCTCCCCGACCCGCTGGCGTTCATGAGGGACGTGCACGACGTCCTGGACGACGACGGCGTGTGGATGCTCGAGATGAGCTACCTGCCGTCCATGCTGGCCGCCACGGCCTATGACGTCGCCTGTCACGAGCACCTTGAGTACTATGCGCTGCGTCCCATCGAGTGGATGGCCGAGCGCGCGGGTCTGACCGTCATCCGCGCCGACGTCACGGACGTCTACGGCGGCAGCCTGTGTCTGACCCTGGCCAAGACGCCCACCCGCCACAAGATCGACGAAGCGGCGATCGAGCGGCTGCGCGAGCAGGAGGAGGCGCTGGGACTGGACACCGCGGCCCCCTTCGAGGCCTTCGCCGCCCGGGTACGCGAGCACCGTGCGGAGCTCCGTGGCTTCCTGTCCGATTCCCGGGCAGCGGGCAAGCTGACCCTGGGGTACGGCGCGTCCACCAAGGGCAACGTGATCCTGCAGTACTGCGGCATCGACGAGAGCGACCTCCCGTGCATCGGTGAGGTCAGCCCGGAGAAGGCCGGCCGGTTCACACCCGGTACGTACGTTCCCATCGTCTCCGAAGAGGACGCTCTGGCCCAGAAGCCCGATCAACTCCTCGTTCTGCCCTGGGTCTACCGGGACGGTTACATCGAACGTGAGAAGGACTTCCTCGCTGCCGGCGGAAAGCTCGCTTTCCCTCTGCCCGCACCGCTCACGCTTATCTGAGACCACCGGCGCCGGGCACCCCCACCCGGCGCCGGTGCACCGCAATTCCGCGTTCGCCACGCCCCTTGACGTCGTTTCCGTAAAACGCCAGGAACAGCGAGAGGACCGACTGCGGTTCCCATGAGACTCATATTCGACATCGCGCCATCGGCGACCGCTGGGAGGCGCCTCAAGTGAAGCTACTCGTCACCGGAGCCGCCGGATTCATCGGCTCCCATTACGTGCGCACCATGCTTGCCGGTGGATATCCCGGTTGGGAGGACTGCCGCGTCACCGTCCTCGACAAGCTCGGCCACGGCAGCAATGTGGCGAACCTGCCCGCTGCCCACCCCCGGCTCACCTTTGTGCGCGGGGACATCTGCGATCTGCCACTGCTGCTCGACCTCCTGCCCGGCCATGACGCAGTGGTGCACTTCGCCGCCGAGTCTCATGTGGACCGCTCCATCGACGACGCGAGCGACTTCGTCCGCACCAATGTCGACGGCACACACACCGTGCTCGCCGCGTGCCACAGAGCAGGTGTGGAGCGGATGGTGCATGTGTCGACCGACGAGGTGTACGGCTCCGTCGAGCACGGCACGAGTCCGGAGACCGCGCCGCTGCTGCCGAATTCCCCGTATGCCGCCTCCAAGGCGGCCTCCGACCTGATCGTCCGGTCCTTCGTACGCACACACGGGTTCGATGTGTCGATCACGCGTTGCTCCAACAACTACGGGCCCCACCAGGACATCGAGAAATTGATCCCGCTGTTCATCACCAACCTGATGGAAGGTGTGCCGGTGCCGTTGTACGGCGACGGACGCAACGTGCGTGAGTGGCTGCACGTCGACGACCACTGCCGAGCCATCCAGTTGGTGCTGGCCAAGGGCGCGGCCGGTGAGATCTACAACGTCGGCGGCGGCAACGCATACACCAACAACGAAATCACCCGCATGCTCCTGGAGCTGACCGGTGCGGACAAGTCGATGGTGCGGCGCGTCGCGGACCGGCCGGGTCATGACCTGCGCTACGCCATCGACGAGACGAAGATCCGGGAACAGCTCGGTTACGAACCTGCCGTCCCGTTCCACGAGGGTCTCGCCGAGACCTGCGCCTGGTACCGGGACAACCCGGACTGGTGGAAACCGAAGAAATCGGGTGTGCAACGGTGAGCAGGCGCGTGGTAGTGCTAGGCGGCAACGGCGTCCTCGGCAGCCGGGTGTGCGCGCAGTTCGCCGCGGCGGGCTGCAGCGTGCTCAGTGTGTCCCGGTCCGGCGCACGCGCGCCGTGGTGGCCGGACGCCGTGCGGTCGACGGCCCTCGACCTGTCGGCCGGTGACACCGAAGGGCTGCGCCGGACCCTGTCGGGCGCGGACGTCGTCGTCAACGCGGCCGCCGTCGTGTGGCGGACCACGGAGGCGGCCATGCGGGCTCTGCACATGGAGTTCGTCGACCGGCTGATCGACGTGCTGGCGGAGTCGGGGCCGCGGCTGGTCCAGCTGGGCAGCAGTTACGAGTACGGACCGGCTGAGTTCGGGGCGCCCACCACGGAGGACGATCTGGCCGCGCCCGCCTCCTTCTACGGCATGACGAAGCGGTACAGCACGGAGGCGGTCCGGAGCGCCGCACAGGAGTACCGGCTGAACGGTGTGGTCCTGCGGGTGGCGAACGTGGCCGGGCCCGGTGCCGGCGGCAACAGCCTGCCCGGCATGGTGGCCCGGCAGCTCACGGCCGGCGCGACGCAACTGCGGCTGTCCCCGCTGACCTGCTGGCGGGACTACGTCGACGTGCGGGATGTGGTCGACGCCGTCCTGGCGGCGGCCGACCCCACCGCGGACGTCAGCGGCCAGGTAATCAACATCGGTGGCGGCGCCGCTGTCGCGGTCCGTGACCTCGTGGACCGGCTGATACAGCTGTCCGGGGTGCCCGCGCGCATCGTCGAACTCGCCGACCGGCCGGTTCTGGAACCGATGCCCTGGCAGCAACTGGATATCTCCCGCGCCCGCGACCTGCTCGGCTGGCGACCGGTCAGACATCTGCACGAGTCATTGACCGACCTCCTCGCCGCCGAACGGCGGTCCCGGGCGGGAGAGGCGGCCGCATGAGTACACCGGTCAGCCTCGGGGTCCTGGGCTGCGCGGACATCGCGTGGCGGCGCACCCTGCCGGCCGTCCTGGCGGTGGACGGCATCGAAGTCGCCGCGGTGGCGAGCAGGGACCCGGAGAAGGCGCGGAGGTTCGCCACCCGTTTCGGCTGCTCCGCGGTGACCGGTTACGAGGCGCTGCTGGCCAGGGACGACATCGACGCCGTGTACATACCGCTGCCGGCGATGCTGCACGCGGACTGGATCGAACGCGCTCTGCGGGCGGGCAAGCATGTGCTCGCGGAGAAGCCGTTGAGCGCTGATCACGCCACGACCGTCCGGCTGCTCGGCCTGGCGCGGTCAGCGGACCGGGTGCTGGTGGAGAACTTCATGTTCCCGCACCACAGCCAGCTGGGGAGGATCGCGGAACTGCGCCGGTCGGTGGGCACCCTGCGCTCCTTCTCCAGCGCGTTCACCATCCCGCCCAAACCCGCGGACGACATCCGCTACCTCCCAGCTGTCGGCGGAGGAGCCCTCCTGGATGTCGGGGTGTACCCCCTGCGGGCCGCCCTGCATCTCCTCGGGCCCGACCTCGATGTCGCCGGTGCGGTGCTGCGCGTGGACCGGACGCGCGGAGCCGTCCTGAGCGGCAGCGTGCTGCTGCACACCGCGGACGGGGTGCCCGCCCACATCGACTTCGGCATGGAACACGCCTACCGAGCGGACTACGAGTTCGTGGGCACCGACGGAACGCTGGCGGTGGAGCGCGTGTTCACCCCGCCAGCCACCTACCGGCCGGTCGTCCTCGTCACCAGGGAGGGCCGTCAGGAAGAGGTCATCTTGGCTGAGGACGACCAGGCCGCGAACACGGTCCGCTGGTTCGCCGACGCCGTCGCCGGCAGAGCGGTCAGCCATGGCCACACCGAGACCGTCCATCTGGCCAGGCTGGTCGGCCAGGTCGAGCGGCAAGCAAAGACGACGTTCGTCTCCTAGTCGAAAGAGTCCGGAGGAACACCGATGCGCGTCCTGATGATGAGTACCCCGGTACCCACGCACTTCGCACCGCTCGTGCCGCTGGCCTGGGGCCTGCGCGCGGCGGGGGCCGAGGTGCTGGTCACCGCGCAACCCGACGTGATGCCCATGGTCCGCACGGCGGGGCTGGTCGGCGCCCCAATCGGCGAGATGTTGGACGGTGACAAGCACCTCAGCGGCTTCCTGACCGAGGGGCGCCGCCCGCTGGAGTGCTTCACCCGGTTCGCCCCGGAGGAGATGGGCTTCTACGGGCGCGTGTGGATGGACCAGGCGAGGAACAACATTCACGCATATCTGGAGCTGGCCCGTGAGTGGCGGCCGCAGCTGATCGTCGCGGACCAGGTGGAGTACGCCTCGCTGCTCATCGGCGGCGTGCTGGGTGTTCCCGTGGTGCACCACCGCTGGGGCGTCGACCCGATCTCCGACCTGGCCCTGCGCGACGCACGCGTCGAGCTGGCCGATGTGGCGGACGAGCTGGGTCTCGAGGGGCTCCCGACACCGGCGCAGACGCTCGACCCCTGCCCCCCGACGCTCCAGCTGCCCGCGGCGAGCAAGGGGAAGCTCATCCGTCACGTGCCCTTCAACGGATTCGGCGAACCGCCGGCATGGCGCGCCCGCCCGCAGGGCAAGCGCCGGGTCGTCGTGACGCTGGGGACGCGCACCTTGCAGCTCAACGGGGTACCGCATGTACGTCGGGTGCTCACGGCAGCCGCGAAGGTGCCGGACGTCGAGATCATCGCCACGGTCAGCCCCGAGTACTGGGACGCGCTGGGCCCGCTGCCCGCCGAGGTCCGGCTCGTACCGCCCACTCCCCTGCACCTGTTCATCGACACCTGTGACGCGATGGTGCACCACAGCGGTTCGAGCACGATGCTCACGGCGGCCACGGTCGGTCTGCCGCAGCTGGCGTTGCCGCAGTGGTCGGACCAGTTCGCGCTGGGCGAGCGGCTCGAGGCGGTCGGTGCGGGCATCACGCTCGACGACGTGGCCCGGCAGGACGACGCCGAGCTGATCCGCGACTCCGTGGAGCTGCTGCTCGACAAGCCCGAGTACCGCACCGCGGCGCAGGCGGTGGGGCGTGAGATCGCCGCCATGCCGTCCCCGGCCGAGGTGGCCGCGGATCTGCTGCGGAGCTACTGACGAGCGAACACCCGCGAGCCCGCCCCGAGGCGTGAAGACCGGTAGCCGGTCCGCCCGCCACGGGGCGGCTGCGCGTGGCAGCGGCTCGGGCCGGGTTCAGATCAGTCCCTGCGCCCGCATCGCCTCCGCGACCCGCTCGAACCCGGCGATGTTGGCGCCGCTGACGTAGTCGCCCGGGGTGCCGTAGCGTTCGGCGGTCTCCCAGCACACGTCGTGGATGTCGCGCATGACGGTGGCGAGTTCGTTCTCGACGCGCTCGCGGGACCAGGTGTCACGCCCGCTGTTCTGCCGCATCTCCAGGGCGCTGACGGCGACGCCGCCCGCGTTGGCCGCCTTGCCGGGTCCGTAGGCGACCCCGGCCTCCTTGAGGACGCGGACCGCCTCGGGGGTGACGGGCATGTTGGCGCCCTCCGACACGGCCCGCACCCCGCCCCGTACGAGGGTCTCGGCGTCGGCGGCGTTGAGTTCGTTCTGGGTCGCGGACGGCAGGGCGACGTCGGCCGGGACCTCCCACACGGAGCCGCCGGGCACGTAGGTCGCCGAGGCGCCGCGGCGCTCCGCGTAGTCGCTGACGCGGCCCCGCTCGACCTCCTTGATCTGCTTGAGCAGGTCGAGGTCGATGCCCTTCTCGTCGACGACGTAGCCGCGCGAGTCGGAGACGGTGAGGGCGACGGCGCCGAGCTGGTGCAGCTTCTCGACGGTGTAGATGGCGACGTTGCCCGAGCCGGAGACCAGCGCCTGGCGCCCGGCCAGGTCCTCGCCGCGCTTGCGGAGCATCTCGGCGAGGAAGAGGACGTTGCCGTAGCCGGTGGCCTCGGTGCGGATGGCGGAGCCGCCCCAGCCGGTGCCCTTGCCGGTCAGCACGCCGGTCTCCCAGCGGTTGGTGATCCGGCGGTACTGGCCGAACAGGTAGCCGATCTCGCGGCCGCCGACACCGATGTCACCGGCGGGCACGTCGGTGTGGTCGCCGATGTGCCGGTGCAGCTCGGTCATGAACGCCTGGCAGAACCGCATCACCTCGGCGTCCGACTTGCCGTGCGGGTCGAAGTCGCTGCCGCCCTTGCCGCCGCCGATGCCGAGGCCGGTCAGCGCGTTCTTGAATATCTGCTCGAAGCCGAGGAACTTCACGACGCTCAGGTTGACCGACGGGTGGAAGCGCAGGCCGCCCTTGTACGGGCCGAGCGCGCTGTTGAACTCCACCCGGTAGCCGCGGTTGACGTGCGTGCGGCCCTTGTCGTCCTGCCACGGCACCCGGAACACGATCTGCCGCTCCGGCTCGCACAGCCGCTCGACGAGCGCCGCCTCCGCCAGCTCGGGCCGGGCCGCGAGCACCGGCGCGAGCGATTCGAGCACCTCGTGCGCCGCCTGGTGGAACTCGGGCTGGGCGGGGTTGCGTCGGACGAGTTCGTCGTGGAGGGAGGCGAGTGCGTCCCGCGTCTGCTGGGTGCCTCGCGGGTCCTGGGTGGACGTGGCGGCTGTGCTCATCAGGGCAGTACCTTCCGGGCGGCGGCTCGTGCATCGCCCGTCGGCGGAGACCGGGCGTGCCTTGGATTGTGGCAAAGGCAGTGATCTCCTGATGCGCGTGGGTCAAACGGGGCCCGCGTCAGAAGTGCCGTGCCAAGGCCGCCCCCCGTGTCCGGCGGCCGCCCGCCGGACACAGGCTCAGATGCGGGTCATCGCGCGGGGGTCCGGATGCTGTCGATGATCCGGGTCCAGTTGTCGCCACCGTGGCCGTCCGCGAGGGCGCGCCGGTAGTGGGACCGGACGGCCAGGGGGAGCGCGAGGTCGAGGCCGAGGGTGGTGCTGGTCTCGACGATGTGGTCGGCGGTCGCGCCCATCATGGTGACCGTGCTGAGGTCGCCGGGGTGTTCGCCCGCGTCGAGCGCCGCGCCGGGCTGCTCCTCACCGGCCCGCAGGATGGCGCCGATCGAGTCGGTGAAGGTGAGCAGTTCGGGCAGCGCCTCCTTCGCCTTCATCCCCGCCGTGCCGAGCATCGCGGTGGCGTGCATCAGGGCGGACAACGAGGTGAGGAACACCGTGAGTTGGGCCTGGTACATCATCTGGGCGAGGCCCGGGTCCTCACCCAGGTACCTCGGCGCGCCGAGCAGCGCCAGCGCCGCCTTGTGGGCCTCCAGGTCCTGGGAAGGGCCGCTGTAGTAGATGTGCGCCGCCTCCGTCCCGACCATCGGCGCCGGGACCATGACGCCGCCCGTGAGGAAGGCCGCGCCGTGGTCCGCCGCCCAGCGCGCCGCCTCGCGCGAGCGGTCGGGGGTGTCGGAGCTGAGGTTGACCAGGGTGCGGCCGGCGAGGGACGCGGTGGCGGCGCCGAGGATGTCGTACATCGCCCGGTAGTCGGTGAGGCTGAGGACGACGAGGCCGCTCGCCCCGACCGCCTCGGCGGGCGTCGCCGCGCGCGTCGCCCCCTCGGCGACCAGGTCGTCGGCGCGGCTCGCGGTGCGGTTCCAGACGGTGACGGGGTGACCGGCGGCGAGGAGGGTGCGGACCATGGCCCGGCCCATGGGGCCGAGGCCGATGACGGTGACGGGGCTGAGGTGCTGCGCGTGCTCGATCTTGTTCACGTGTCCATGCTGAGGACGGGCACCACGCCTGGGAAGTACCTACTATTTCCTGCGGTACTTACCTTTTCGTAAGTCTCCGATCGGCGAACAGAGGGGGAGGAATCATGGCGAAAGCACCCAGGCGCGGGCCCTACATCTGCGGCATCGACGCCGCGCTCGACGTGGTCAGCGGCAAGTGGAAGGGGCTGATCCTGTGGGAGCTCCACGCCCACGGCGTACGCCGCTTCGCGGAGTTGCGGCGCGGGCTGCCAGGGGTCAGCGAGAAGATGCTGACGCAGCATCTGCGCGAGATGGAGGAGGACGGTCTCGTGCACCGGGAGGTGTACGCCGAGGTGCCCCCGCGCGTGGAGTACTCCCTGACCGAGCACGGGCACACCCTCAACCAGGCGCTCGGCCCGCTCGGCGCCTGGGGGGCCGAGCGGGTGCGCCGCGAGGGGTTCGGGCAGCCCGAGATTCGGGAGGAACCCGAGGCGGAGCCGCAGCCGCTCGGCGCCGCCCGCTGACCGTGTCCTAGTCCTTGGCGTCCTCGGCGTCCTGGGCGGCGTCGCGCAGGCTGAGCGCCAGGTCGTTGTTGACCGTGAAGAACGGCTTCGTACGGGTGCGGCCCCGCTCGGGGTGCGTGAGGTGGACGGCGGGCACCGTGTCGGCCTTCTTGCGGTCGACGAGGTCGCCGCCGATCCGGCCGATGGGCACGGGCCCGTCGGTGGCGCCGCCCGGGTGCAGGCGCAGGTCCCACAGGTCGTGCTCGTCCACGCGCAGGGCGAGGGCCTGCGCGTACGGGACGGAGAAGGTGAAGCACGTGCCGTCCCCGGCCGTTTCACCGGTCCGCCGGGTGACGGGGACGGTGAAGTCGTGGGACGTGTCGTGGCGGGAGACGGCGACGACGCGGGCCGCGTCGGTCAGGGCGACCGCCGCGTCCCCGGTGAACAGGCGGGCGGTGACGGTGGCCGCGTCCTCGTCCTGGACGAGTTCGGTGATCTCGGCGTGCGCGGGGCGCTGCCAGGTGCGCAGGGCGAGGAAGCCGTCGGTGGTGGCGTACGGGAGCCAGGAGACGACGTGGCCGTGCGCGGTCAGCGGCGGGCGGCCGACGCGGCGGGCCTGCTCGGCGAGGGTGACGGCGAGCCGTGTGCGCTTGTCCTTCGTGCCGCTCCGCACGATGTAGCAGTCCCAGCGGCCCTCGGCCAGCTCATGGCCGGCCGCCGGGTCGAGAGTCGCCCGCATCGTACGGCCGCCGGTCGCGGAGGTGATCTCCTCGACGGGGACGCGCAGTTCACGGCCCTTGCTGTCGCGGCGCAGGCGCGCGAGGAAGTCGAGCTTTCCCTCGCCCGGGGGCAGGGTCGCCGCGTCGAGGACGACGGTCACGGCGCCGTCGGCGGTGGCGCGGGCGTGCGCGGTGGGCCGCGGCGGCTCGGGCTCGGCCGGCTCGGCGGGGACGGCCGTGCGCGGCGCGGCCGAGGGAGTGGGCAGCGCGTTGCGCAGGCGCTTCCAGAGGGAGCCCTTGGCGGGGCGGCGGGCGGCGGAGAGCTCCTCGAAGAGGGTTTCGTAGCGGCGGGCGGCCTCGGCGGGGGCGAAGGTGGCGGCGCGTTCGCGGGCCGCCACGCCCATCGTGGAGCGCAGGGCGGCGTCGCCCATCAGGCGGTCGAGGGCGGCGGCGTACCCGTCGGGGCCGGACTCCAGCGGGACGAGCAGGCCGTTGACGTCGTGGTCGATGATCTCGGCAGGGCCGTGCGGGCAGTCGGTGGCGATGACCGGGACGCCGCAGTGCATGGCCTCGACGATGGTCATGCCGAACGACTCCATGTCGGAGGAGACGGCGGCGATGGCGCCCTTGGCCCACTCGGTCTCGATCGGCGAGACCGGGCCCATGAGCAGGATGCGCTGGTAGAGGCCGAGTTCGTCGATGCGGGCGCGCAGGGCGGGCTTCTCGGGGCCGCGGCCGTAGATGCGCAGGGTCCACTCGGGGTGGGCGTCCGCGACCTTGGCGAAGGCGTCGATGAGCCGGTCGTAGCGCTTGATCTTGATGAGGCGCCCGGCGGCCACGATGACGTTCGAACCACGGTCGGACTGCTCGACCACGGGCACCGGCACGCTGTTGGGGATGCACAGGATGCGGGCGCCGACGTCAGGGAGCGCGGCGCGGTACTCCGCCGCGTCCGCCTCGGAGACGGTCACCCAGGCGTCCAGGCCGGCGATGGCCCGGTTCTGGTGGCCGCGCAGCGTGGGGTTGTGGGTGGCGAGGCTCAGGTGCTCCTGGCCGACGCGCAGGTAGCGGGGCTGACCGTCGCGGGCGAGGTACCCGTTGAGGTCGGGCCGGGTGGCGATGACGACATCGGCGTCGGTGTCGCGCAGCCACGCCCCGATCCGCTCGTCCTGGAGCGCGGAGTAGGGCAGGCGGGCGGAGTTCAGGGCGGCGCCGGTGTCGGGGAACATCGTGCAGGGCTGCTGCCGCAGGGGGTGGTCGCCCTCGTACGTGGGGGCGTCCTCGCGCATGTCGATCAGCGACGACAGGGCGACCCGCTCGTCCAGCGGGATCGCGGGCTCGTCGGCCACGCGGTGCACGCTCACGACGTCGACCTCGTGACGGGCGACCAGGGCGCGGGAGAGGTTCGCGACGGCACGGATGGTGCCGCCGATGCCGTACGCGTTGTTGATGAGAAACGCGATCTTCACTTCTGTTTTCCCTCTGCGCGTCGGCCGCTCTACATGCCATACACATGTGTCGGCCCATTCAAATCCACAGTTCGTTCACATGTCCAACGCGACATAACAGACCATCAATGATTTTTACCGCCGAATGCGGTGCGGCGAGGCTCGGCCAACCCGCCTCAGAGTTTGTCACCAGCCAATGCGGTTACGCATTTCCGACATCGCCCCGTCACCGTCTTGACCGGTTACGTAACACCGTGCCAGAGTCGGCCCGCACCCCGCTCCCCCGCCCCGACCTACGGACGGAAGGTCTCTCATGATCGACAGGCGTGGTTTCACCAAGGCGATGGGTCTGGTCACGGGCGCTGCCGCCGTCTCACTGACCGGTCCGCAACGTGTCGCCGCCGCGACCCCCGCACCTGCGGGCGCGCACACGTCGTTCCCCGCCCTGAAACAGGTCAAGGCCGGTCTGCTGAACGTCGGTTACGCCGAACTGGGGCCGAGGCGCGGCCCCGCCGTGATCCTGTTGCACGGCTGGCCCTACGACATCCACAGCTACGTCGACGTCGCCCCGATCCTCGCCGGTCACGGCTATCGCGTGATCGTCCCCTATCTGCGCGGGCACGGCACGACCCGGTTCCTGTCCGCGCGGACGTTCCGCAACGCCCAGCAGTCGGCCGTTGCCCTGGACATCATCGCGCTGATGGACGCGCTCAAGATCCACAAGGCGGTCGTCGCCGGGTTCGACTGGGGTTCGCGGACCGGTGACATCCTCGCCGCCCTGTGGCCGGAGCGCGTCAAGGCGCTTGTCTCGGTGAGCGGTTACCTCATCACCGACCGCGCGGCGCAGGCCGAACCGATCTCCCCCGCCGCCGAGCACACCTGGTGGTACCAGTACTACTTCGCCACGGAGCGCGGGAGGAAGGCGATGGAGCGCGCGGACCTGCGCCGCGACCTGACCCGCCTCGTGTGGCGGACCGTGTCACCCACCTGGGACTTCGACGACGCCACGTTCGAGCGCACCGCCGCCGCCTTCGAGAACCCGGACTACGCCGCGATCGTCATCCACAACTACCGCTGGCGCCTCGGCCTGGCCGAGGGCGAACACCGCTACGACCGCTACGAGTCCAGGCTGGCGGCCGCTCCCCCGATCGCGGTGCCGAGCCTGACCGTCGACGCGCGGTACGACCCGTTCACGGCGCCCGGCGACGGGGCGGGGTACCGGTCGAAGTTCACCGGACCGTACGAGCACCGCACGTTCGCCGTCGGGCACAACGTGCCGCAGGAAGCGCCGGAGGAGTTCGCCCGGGCGGTCGTCGACGTGGACCATTTCTGACACCGTATGTATGAACACATGTACGACTGTGTGTGAGACATACGCCCTCCGGCCGTGCCCTCGCGTGAGTACGATGCCCTGCATCCACCATTACGAGGGAGTGACCGGTTGTGACCAGCCCTTCAGCCGACACGCTCCGGTCGCGGTATGTAGCGCAAGCCGCGTCGGATCTGGAAGAGAACCGTCGCCGGCAGCGGGAACTCACCGAGAAACTGCGGATGTTGAAGCAGGAGGAGGCGCTCCTCGTCGACATCATCGGCCTCGCCGAGCGCTCCCCGCTGCCCGGCCAGGCGCAGAGCGCGCAGGACGCCGCCCCCGCCGGGCCGTCCGACGCGCGCGGTGAGGCGCGCCGGCCCCTGCTCGGCACGTTGCTGATGGACCTGCTCGCGGCGCACGACGAGCCGCGCCTGGCCAAGGAGTTGAGGGACGAGCTGATGCGCGCGCACCCGGAGCGCACGCCCACGCCGCAGGTGGTGCGGAACACCTTGGAGTCGCTGGTCGCCAAGGGGAGGATCCGGCGCCACAAGCAGCAGCGGTCGGTGATGTACACCCTCACGGAGAGGCCGGACCGGGCGGACGAGAAGGACTGACGGGCGTCCGACCCCGCTCGCACACATACACGTACACATGCATGTGCGTCAGCGCTCACGTCAACATGCACATCCCCATGGCGTCACCACACACATCACCACGTACGCCGACACATGCATTCCACATGCATCCCACACGCACCCGCACACACACCGGTACCTGCGCCGGTACACACGCACCGGCACCCAGTCCTCGCGCTCAGCCCTGTGCGCTGTGCCTGCGCGCCCGGTAGCTGGCGGCCTTGACCCGGTTGCCGCACGTGCGCATGGCGCACCATTCGCGCCGGTGGCCGCGTGAGCGGTCGAGGTAGGTCTGGGTGCACTCCGGGCGGGCGCACTCGCGCAGCAGGTCGCCGTCCGCGCCGCCGATGATCTCCACGGTCTCCCGGGCGAGCGCGGCGAGCCCCTGGGCGACCGAACCCGTACGGGTCGCGCCCCCGGGGCCGAGCCGCAGCGTCACCGGCACCCCGGCAGCCTGCAGGTTCACCTCGGCGACCGCGTTGGCGGGCAGCTCCCGGCCGTCCATCCGCGCCGTGACGAGCGCGTAGATCGACTCGCGCAGCTCCACGGCGAGGGCGAGGTCGACCTCGGTCGCGCCCGGCGCCAGGTCGAGCATCCCGGACTCCACGAACCAGGCGTCGAGCAGCGCGGGTGTGGCGAGCTTCTCGGTCGGCAGCTCGTTGCGCCGCGCGCGCAGGGTGCCGACGAAGTCCAGGGGGAGCGTCCCGCAGGGAAAGGCGTGGTTCACGTAACCATCCTGAGCGGTGAGTGGCCGGAAAGCAAGGTCTACCTTGACTTAGAACGAGTCCAACATAGGATGGCTTCCATACGAGACATGCACTGTGCCGAACGAGGAGCGACCCTTGCTGCCCGAGAACAACCAGAAGCCTTTGACCTCCGCGGCCGGCGCCCCGGTCGCCGACAACCAGAACTCGCTGACCGCCGGTGCGCGGGGGCCGATGCTCCTGCAGGACGTGTGGTTTCTGGAGAAGCTCGCCCACTTCGACCGTGAGGTGATCCCCGAGCGCCGGATGCACGCCAAGGGTTCGGGCGCGTTCGGCACGTTCACGGTGACGCACGACATCACCCGCTACACCAGCGCGAAGATCTTCTCCGAGGTCGGCAAGAAGACCGACATGTTCGCCCGGTTCTCCACGGTCGCCGGTGAGCGCGGTGCGGCCGACGCCGAGCGCGACATCCGCGGCTTCGCCCTGAAGTTCTACACCGAGGAGGGCAACTGGGACCTCGTCGGCAACAACACCCCGGTCTTCTTCTTCCGTGACCCGCTGAAGTTCCCCGACCTGAACCACGCGGTCAAGCGCGACCCGCGCACCAACATGCGCAGCCCGGAGAACAACTGGGACTTCTGGACCAACCTGCCCGAGGCCCTGCACCAGGTGACCATCGTCATGTCGGAGCGCGGCATCCCGGCCTCGTACCGGCACATGCACGGCTTCGGCTCGCACACCTACAGCCTGGTCAATGCCGAGGGTGAGCGCTTCTGGGTGAAGTTCCACCACCGCACCCAGCAGGGCATCAAGAACCTGACCGACGCCGAGGCCGAGGCCCTGGTCGGCAAGGACCGCGAGTCGCACCAGCGCGACCTCTTCGAGGCGATCGAGCGCGGCGACTTCCCGAAGTGGAAGCTGTTCATCCAGGTCATGCCGGAGGCGGAGGCGGACAACTACCGCTTCCACCCCTTCGACCTCACCAAGGTGTGGTCGAAGAAGGACTACCCGCTGATCGAGGTCGGCGAGTGGGAGCTGAACCGCAACCCCGACAACTACTTCGCCGACGTGGAGCAGGCCGCGTTCACCCCGGCCAACGTGGTGCCGGGCATCGGCTTCTCGCCCGACAAGATGCTCCAGGGCCGCCTCTTCTCCTACGGTGACGCGCAGCGCTACCGGCTCGGCGTCAACCACCACCAGATTCCGGTCAACGCCCCGAAGTCCCCGGTGAACTCCTACCACCGCGACGGCGCCATGCGCGTCGACGGCAACCAGGGCGCCACCCCCGGAATCGAGCCGAACTCCTACGGCCGCTGGCAGGAGCAGCCCGCCTACCGCGAGCCGAGCCAGGCCGTCGGCTCCGTCGCGGACCGCTTCAACTTCCGCGAGGACGACGACAACTACTTCGAGCAGCCCGGCAACCTGTTCCGGCTGATGAGCCCCGAGCAGCAGCAGGTGCTCTTCGAGAACACCGCCCGCGCGATCAATGGCGCGTCCGAGCAGACGATCGAGCGGCACATCCACAACTGCACGCAGGCCGACCCGGCCTACGGCGAGGGCGTCCGCAAGGCGATCGAGGCGCTGACCGCCGGCACCCTCTGACCCGTACGAGACACACACATGGTTCGCGACGCCCCGCACACCTTTCACACGTGTGCGGGGCGTCGTCCATGCCGAGGAGACACCTCATGCATACGCTGACCCCCGAGCAGACCGAGCGCGTCGTCGCCCTCGCCCTGGACCTGGCGCGCGAGGGGAACACCGCCGAGCTGACGGAGTTCGTACGGCACGGCCTGCCGGTCGACGCCACCGACGCGCAGGCCAACACGCTCCTGATGCTCGCCGCCTACCACGGCCACGCCGACACCGTACGGGCCCTGCTCGCGCTCGGCGCCGACCCGGACCTGCCCAACGACCGCGGTCAAGTCGCGCTGGCCGGAGCCCTGTTCAAGGGCGCGGACGACGTGGTCGCCGTCCTGGTCGAGGCCGGTGCGGACCTGGACAAGGGCACCCCGACCGCCCGGGAGGCGGCGACCATGTTCGGCCGCGCACACCTGCTGTAGCGGTGCGGGGCACCGCCGCGGGAATTGATCCGTCCCCCGCATCACTGAGCGACCGGATCTTGGGTACACGGGCGCGCATGACAGTCGACACCGATACCCCCGGCCGTCCCTCGGCGGAGCGCGCGGAGCACGGTCTGCGCCGGATGCGCGTCTTCTACGCGACGGGCACCGCCCTGTGGGCGGCGTCCGCGGCGTGGACCGCGTGGACGCATCCGGGCAGCCGGCAGATGTGGGTGGCCCTGCTCCTGCTGATCGTCTTCGGCGGGCTGCTCGGGGTCACGTCCCGGTTCCTGGCCGCCGTCGCGCCGGGCCGGCGCTCCTCCAAGACCCCGTACGGCCGTCTCGTCGGCGCTACGGTGCGGCGCGCCGCGATGGGCGCAATGTCCTCGCGGTGACCGCGGCCCCCGCGAGGACGGCGGCCACGAGGGTGCCGAGGACGGCGGTGGCCAGGGTGCCGGTGTCCAGCTGCAGCCCGACGGTCGCGGAGTTGGCCTGGGCAAGACCGGAGGCCATGCCCGCCAGTGGGGGCAGGGTCACCAGGATGCCCAGTGCGGCGCCGATGAGGACGATCAGGACCGTCTCGCCGATCGCGGTGAGGAGGAGCTGGCGGTCGGTGCCGCCCGCCGACCGCATGACCTCGCGGTCCCGGCGCCGGGCATGCGCGGCCGTCGCCATGGAGTTGGCGACGGCGATGACGCTGTAGCCCACCGCGATCACGATCAGCATCATGGCGAGGCTGTCGGTGAGCCTGGCGTCGGTCTCGTAGTCGGCGAGGGCGTACTCGGCGGCGTCGTGCAGGGCGGTACCGGGGATCGCGCCGGAGGCCTTCGCGTCGCCGGGGACGAAGATGTCGTCGGTGAGGGCGGCGGGGTCGTGGGCTCGGACCAGGTCGCGGGCCACGACGAAGTCGCCGCGGGCGGGGTCGTCGGGCAGCACCCGGGTGACGCGCAGGGTGACGGTGGCGCCGTCGGCGAACCGGACGGGGACGCGCTCGCCCTGCTTCACGCCGAGGTCGCTCGCGGTGTGCTTGCCGAGGACGGCCTCGCCGGGCTTGTTCCAGCGCTGGTCGCGGCTGCCGAGGACGTCGAGGACCGTCCGGTCCTCGGTGACGAAGGCGCGGGTGGGCAGGGCGGCCTTGCCGACCGGGTTGGCGGCGACGACCTCGTCGGTGTTGCCGGGGGTGCCGTCGGGGGTGACGATCGTCTGGCCCGCGACCTTCAGCGCCTCCCCCGCCGGATAGGCGACCCGCATCGTCTCCACCATGCCGCTGAGCAGGACGGCGAAGCCGACGGCGGCGATGACGGGCGCGGCAAGAGAGGCGGCGCGGCGCGGGTTGGCGACGAGTTCGGCGCGGATCAGGACCGGCGCCGCCGAGCCGCCGCGCTGGAAAGGCGCGGTGAGGAACCGGCCGACGGGGCCGATGAACGCGGGGGTCAGCAGCGCGGCGGCGACGATCAGCGTCATCGTGGCGAGGATCGCCATGTTGACCCGGTCGTCGGCGCTGGTGGTCGCGGTGCCGACGGCGAGGAGCGCTCCGGCGCCGAGGACGACGAGGCCGGCCGTCCACCGGCCGCGCCCCATGCCCTGGTTGGCGGCGCGGCTGTCGAGGAGCGCCTCGACGGGGGCCACCCGGGCGGCTTTGCGCCCGGCGGTCCAGGCTCCGATGACGCTGACGCCGACACCGACGGCGCAGCCGGTGAGCAGCGGCCACGCGGCGACGGTGACCCGCAGGTCCGGCGGTGTCACGTCCAGGCCGTCGAGGATGTTCCGCAGCACCGGGGCGGCGGCGACGCCGACGACGCAGCCCGCGAGCGAACCAAGCAGTCCGACAACGGCGGCCTCACCGAGGATCATGCGCCGGACCTGCTGCGGTGCCGCGCCGATGGTGCGCAGAAGGCCGATCTCACGGCGGCGCATTCCCGTCGCGAGAACCAGCATGGAGGCGACGACGAAGACGGTGGTGAACAGGGAGAGCAGGGCCATGGCGCTGATCAACTGGACGCCCAGGAACCGTTTGTGGGCGATGTACTGGGGCTGGAGCTCGGCACGGCCGTCACCGGAGACCACGTCGCCCCGGTCGCCGAGGACCTTCTCGGCGGCGCTCACCAGTGCCCCCGTGTCCGCCCCCTGCGCGGCGACCAGGCCGATAGCGCGGACCCCGGGCTGCTGTCGCGCGGCGAGCGCCTCGGTGAAGTAGTAGCCGGGCCCGTCGACGAGGCCGACGACGGCGAACTCCCTGCGTCCCTGCGTGAGGTTGACGGTCAGCTCGCTACCGACCACGACACGGAGGTCGCGGCCCACGACGACTTCCCCGTCCGTGCGCGGGGCACGCCCGGCGACCAGCCCGTACGGGCCCATGAGGGTGCTGTCGTAGCCGTGGCCGGACTCCAGGGCGCCCTCGTCGGTGACGGGTTCGCCGCCCACGACGGCCTGGGCGTAGAAGGAGCGGTCCGTGACGACGTGGCCGACGCCGGGAACCCGGCCGAGCCCGGCGGCCAGCGGCGCGGCCTCGGCCTTGCTCCACGGGATCCGGTCCTCGGGGCTGCCGTCGACGTCGTGGGCCTGCTGGGGCAGGGCGAGGGCGGCGGTGCCCGCGTAACGGGGCTGGGTCCGCGGGCGGGCGGAGTCGTAGAGGACGAGGGTGGTCGTGATCAGGGCGACGCCGACCAGGACGGCGACGAAGGCGCCGAGGAAGGACGACCAGCGCTCCCGTACGTTCGCGAGGATCAGCATCACGCCTCCAGCCGGGCCATGTGGGTGGCGATCGCGGCGGCGTGGTCGGCGCCTGACGCGCGGTCGAGGGGGACACGGTCCGCGATCCGGCCGTCCTTGAGGAAGACGACGACGTCGGCGTGGGCGGCGGCGACCGGGTCGTGCGTCACCATCAGCGTGGTCTGGCCCTCCCGGTCGACCAGCATCCGCATCATCTTCAGCACCTCTCGGGAGGTGACGGTGTCCAGGGCGCCGGTCGGCTCGTCGGCGAAGAGGACGTCGGGGTGGGTGACCAGGGCGCGGGCGAGCGCGACGCGCTGCTGCTGGCCGCCGGACAGCTCGCTGGGGCGGTGGCCGGCGCGGTCGGCGAGGCCGACGGCGCCGAGCGCGTTGTCGACCTGCTCGCGGCTGACCTTGCGGCCGGCGAACCGGGAGGGCAGCTCCACGTTCTGCGCGGCCGTCAACGACTCGACCAGGTTGAACGCCTGGAAGACGAAGCCGACGCGGTCCCTGCGGAGCTTGGTGCGCTCCTTCTCGTCCTGTGCACCGATGTCCACGCCCGCGAGGACGATCCGGCCCTCGCTCGGCTCCTCCAGGCCCGCCGCGCACTGGAGCAGCGTCGACTTGCCCGAGCCGGACGGGCCCATGATCGCGGTGAAGGTGGCGCGCGGGAAGGTGAGCGAGACGCCGTCCAGGGCGGTCACCCGCCGCCCGCCGCTGCCGTGGACCTTGCGCACGCCGTGGAGCTCGACCGCGTCCCGTACCGGAGTCTTGGTTGTCATGCCTCCGATTCCACGTGATCGGGGGTGGCCGGGGCACTGATCCGCGCTCTACTTCCGAGGTAGAGCCAGCTCTACTTCCCCGCCCGCCTCACCCGGCTACGTTTGACCGCATGCGACCCACGACGGCCTGGCAGGCCATGGCCCGGCGCCCGGTGAGCTTCCTGACCTCCAGTTGGCCCTGGCGCTCCCTCGCCTATCTGAGCGGCGGCGTCGTGGTCGGCGCCGCCGCCGTCCTCGTCCTCGCGCTGGGTCTGGCGGCGGGGATCGCGCTGCTCGTCGTACTGATCGGGGTCGCGCCGCTGGTCGGCACGGTGTTCGCGGCCACCCTCGTGGCACGCGTCGAACGGCGCCGCCTGCGTCTCGTGGACGAGGACCCGCTGCCCGACCCGCACCGGACACCGGACGGTCCGGGCCTGCGCGGCTGGGCGGCGACCCGGCTGAAGGAGCAGGTGACCTGGCGGGAGCTGATGTTCACGCTGCTGTCGGCCGCCGCGCTGTGGTGGCTGGACCTGCTGGTCCTCGCCTTCTCCTTCGGCCTCCCGGCCGCGCTCTTCGCCGCCACCGCCGGGGACACCTGGCCGTGGACGGTGTTCGGGGCGATCGTGCTGCTCGCGTCGCCGTACACGGTGACCTCGTGGGCGGGTGCCCGAGCCGCCATGGCCCGTACGTTCCTCGCGCCGCGCGACAAGGAGCTGGGCGAGGAGCTGCGCGAGGTGCGGGCCTCGCAGTCACGGCTCCTGGACTCCTTCGACGCGGAGCGCGTACGCATCGAACGCGACCTGCACGACGGGGCCCAGCAGCGCCTCGTCTCGCTCGGCATGACCCTGGCGATGCTGCGGCTCGACCTCCCCGAGGGCTCGCCGCAGTCCGGTCTGCTGGCCCAGGCCGAGGAGCAACTCTCCGCCGCGCACCAGGAGTTGCGGTCGCTCGTCCGTGGCCTCAACCCTCCCGTCCTCGCCGACCACGGCCTCGTCGCCGCGATCGAGGACTACGCCGGGCGCTTCCCGATCCCCGTCACGGTCGACCTGCGGCTGCCCGAGCGGCTGCCCAGGCAACTCGAGACGACGATGTACTACCTCATCAACGAGGCCATGACGAACATCGCCAAGCACAGCGGCGCCACCAGCGCCGCCGTGCGCGGGCGTTACCATGCCGACCTGTTGTTCCTCGACATCACGGACGACGGTCGCGGCGGCGTCGATCCGGCGGGCAGCGGCATGACGGGGCTCGCTGACCGCGTCACGGCGCTCGACGGGCGGATGCGCGTCTCCAGCCCGGTCGGGGGCCCCACCCTGTTGCACGTGGAGGTGCCGTGTCGCTTCGCCTGACCGTGGCCGAGGACGCCGTGCTGCTGCGCGAGGGCCTCGTAGGCCTGTTGCGGCGGTTCGGCCACGAGGTGGTGGCCGCCGTCGGCGACGCCGACGCGCTCGTGGCGGCGGTCCGCGCCGAGCGCCCCGACCTCGTCGTCACCGACGTACGGATGCCGCCCTCGCACGGCGACGACGGGCTGCGCGCGGCCGTCCTCCTGCGCGAGGAGTTCCCCGGTCTGCCGGTCCTGGTCCTCAGCCAGTACGTGGAACGCTCCTACGCGCTGCGGCTCCTTGACTCGGGCGGCGGCGCGGGCGTGGGCTACCTGCTGAAGGAGCGGGTCGGCAAGGTCGCCGACTTCACCTCCGCGATCGAGCGGGTCGCGGCGGGCGGCACCGTCGTCGACCCCGAGGTGATCACGCAGCTCGTACGGTTGCAGCGGGACCCGCTCGAACGGCTCAGCCCGCGCGAGCGCGAGGTGCTCGGGCTGCTCGCGGAGGGCCGTTCCAACGGCAACATCGCCGCGCACCTGTTCCTCAGCGAGGCCGCCGTGAACAAACACATCGGCAACATCTTCGCCAAGCTGGACCTGCCGGTCGACACGGAGGGCCACCGCAGGGTGCTGGCGGTTCTCGCGTTCCTCCGGGCGTGACTTACGGATCGTCCTTGAGCGAGCCGCGCTCGCACACCTGCCGCGCCGCCTCGCGCGGCTTGACGTTGTGCTCCTGCGAAGGGCGGCACAGCACGTCGAAGGCGTCCGTCTCCGCCCGGCCCTTGCGCAGCACCAGGACACCGGCCGCGTACAGCGAAGTCGCGCCAGTCCATCAGGGGTCTCCCCTTGCGTCGCGAGTGCGGGCGTGCGGGTGCCAGGCTCGTACGAAGAACGATCACAGCACACCACCAACAGGGGCGACCCGTCAGGAGGCCGCCGCCTCCTGCTCCCCGTCGCCGGGGCGCCGGTCGTGCTCGGCGCGTGCCGTCTCCAGGAGGCGGCGCCAGGAGGTGACGGTCGGGCGCCGCCGGAGCAGGGCGCGGCGCTCCCGCTCGGTCATGCCGCCCCACACGCCGTGCTCGATGCGCTGGTCGAGCGCGTGCGACAGGCACTCCGTACGGACCTCGCAGGCGCCGCAGATCCGCTTGGCGCCGGTCTGCGCGGCGCCCTCGACGAACAGCTCCTCGGGGTCCGCCGTACGGCACGCCGCTCGTTCCCACCAGGTGTCCAGGCTGTCAGTCACGTCCCGCCCCTCGATCATCTCTGGTCTCTCCTTGCAGTTGGCGGGTGACAGTACGCCACCCACCCGAGGTCAAGCACCCCATCACCAGGGGTTGAACGGGGAGTTACGTATGGTGTTCGGCCACCAAGTGGATCTCCGACGTCATGCCCTGGCCTGCCGGCTCCATGCGCACGCCCGCCTCCGGCGACGATCAGTCCAGGCCCGTCAGGTGGGTCTGCGGACGGCCTTCGGCCCATACTCGCAGCTCTGCCCAGACCGTCTTGCCGGGTGCGGCCCGGCGGGGCGTGACGCCCCAGTCATCCGCGAGCGCGGCAACGAGGAGCAGGCCGCGCCCCGACTCGGACATGGAGTCGGGGGCCGAGAAAGTGGCCGGGAGGTGCTTCTCCGCGCAGGTGTCGGTCACCTCGATACGCAGGGCATCCTCGGCGAGGGTCAGTCGTAGGTGGAAGTCGCGGCCGGGGATATGGCCATGGAGGACTGCGTTCGCGGTCAGTTCAGCGGTGATGAGGGCGAGAGCCTCGTTGGACGGGGCCGTGTAAGGGTGGCCCCACTCGTCGAGGCGGTGCGCGACGAGACGGCGGGCGAGACGGGCGCCGCGCGGCGTCGACGTAAAGCGCATCGCGAACTCGCGTTCGGGCTGCGGTTGTTGCGGCATATGCCTGTTCAAGGGAGTTGCTGACTTCATGAGGTCGACAGTCGCGGGCTCTGCGTAGCGTTGAACAGAGGCGATGCGCTGACGAGTACGGGCTGTACGCGCAGGCTGTGCGTTTGTACGTGGCGTCGGCCGTGTCGGGTTCCTGGGGCGCGCGTTGGGCGGGCGGAGTCCGTGACTTCAATGGTCGTACGGGAGGAGCTGCGGCGTGGACGACGAGGTTCAGCAGCCGGAGAACGAGCATGCGACGGGCGTCCTGTACGTGTTCGGGCGGCAATTGAAGTTGTTCCGGGAGCGGGCAGGAATGGACCGCGCGAGGCTTGGGGCGCTGACCGGCTACTCGGCCTCGACGATTGCGTCGTTCGAGCAGGCCAGACGTATTCCGCCACCGAAGTTCATCGACCAGGCCGATGACGTGCTGGGCGCGGGTGGAGTGCTGATCGCGAGCAAGGAGGAGGTGGCCCGGGCTCAGTATCCGGCGTTCTTCAGGGATGCGGCCAAGTTGGAGGCCGAGGCGGTTGAGCTCCACGTGTATGCCACTCAGGCTGTGCCGGGGCTCCTGCAGGCCGAGCCGTACGCGCGGACCGTGTTCGCCATATGGCGTCCGCAACTGGACGAAGCAGTCATCGAGCAGCGGTTGGCTGCCCGGCTGGCCCGACAGGGGATCTTCGACCGACGCCCCCCTCCGCACTTGAGCTTCGTGATCGAGGAAGCCGTACTTCTGCGTCCGCTTGGTGGTGAGGCTGTCCGGCGCGGGCAGTTGCAGCAACTCCTGCTCATTGAGGAGAAGCGGAATGTGGAGATTCAGGTGATGCCGCTCTCTCGTCAGGAGCATGCGGGATTGGCCGGCCCGTTCACCTTGATGGAGATGAAGGATGGGCGCAGGATCGCCTATGCGGAGGTGCAGGGTGACAGCCGCGTCCACACGGGGCGCCAGAGGGTCCGGGAGCTTGAACGAACGTACGGTTCTCTGCGCGCCCAAGCCCACACTCCGGCAGAATCACGTCAGTTGATCGAGACGCTGTTGGGAGAGAGATGAGCGGGGAAACGCCTGGGCTCAGCCCGGACAGACTCGCCTGGCGCAAAAGCAGTTACAGCGCCGGTGACGGCGGCGAATGCGTCGAGGTCGCCGCTGGGACCGGCCGGGTTCACGTCCGGGACTCGAAGGACACAACCCGTGCCGCGGTAACCGTAGAACCCACGGCGTGGTCCGCGTTCGTCGAGTTCGCGGCCCTCTAGAGGCGATCAGCGCAGGTAGGTGCGCTGCCACTCCGCAATCGGCATGGTGAGGGCGGCTTCCGCCAGCTGCTGGGCGCTGGATGACGATGCCCTGGATCGCGCACTCCAGCCTGTCCGCATCATGAGCGACGAGGACGTCGAGGCTGTCACCGTTCTCGTACTCGTCCACGATGGCCTGCACGCCGGAGGCGACCGCGCGCTCGCCACCACGGCGCACTACCTGCAAGAGCGTGTACCCAAGGCGTACGAGGTGCGCCTGGTCGCCGTCGGCGACCGCCTGTTCGGCGGGACGCTGCACACCAGGTCCCATACGGCACGGTCACCGTCCCCGAGGACATCGCCCAAGGGGTGCGCCGCTTCCTTGCCGCGTACGGCATCGCGTTCGGCAGTTTCGACTTCGCCGTCACCCCGGACGACATGTGGGTGTTCTTCGAGAACAACCCGGCCGGGACCTGGGGGTGGGTCGAGAATCGCACCGGCCTTCCGATCGCCGCCGCGCACGCCGACCATCTCCTTGGAGCCGCCCCGTGAACCGGCCCGACCCGCCCGACACCGAAGCCGCCGTCGCCCTGCGCGAGAAGTTCGCCGCCGGTCTGGCGCCCGGCTCCCCGTCACCCTGGCGCACGGCGTTCGCACGAGTGCCCCGGCATGTGTGCGTGCCCCGCTTCTACCGGCAGCTTTCTGACCTGTCGTGGCAGCCGGTCGAGCGGGGGGACGACGGCTACCTGGAGTCCGTGTACGCGGACACCGCGCTCACCACTCAGCTCGACGGCCGATCCATCCCCACCAGTTCCTCCAGCCGGCCCTCGCTGATGCTGAGCATGCTCGACGCCCTCGGCGCCCTGCCCGGACAGCGCGTGCTGGAACTGGGCACAGGCACCGGCTACAACCTCGCGCTGCTCGCCGACCGGCTCGGCGACGAGAACCTGGTGAGCATCGAGCCGGACAGGGCGATCGTCCAGGCCGCCGTCCAGCATCTGGAGCAGGCCGGGTACCGGCCCGCGGTGATCACCGGGGACGGCACGCTCGGCCATCCCCCCGGGGCCCCGTACGACCGCATCATCGCGACCGTGGGCCTGTCCCACATCCCGCACGCTCTCCTGGCGCAAGGCATGAGCGGCACGGTCATCATCGCGCCGCTCGGCCACGGCATCGTCCGTCTCACGCTGACCGGCGGCGGTTGCGCCGAGGGCCGCTTCCTGTCCCTGCCCGCGCGGTTCATGCCCGTGCGCGGACCGTCGTCGCCGCCGGACTTCGAGGCAGTCGGCCGGGCGCGGCCCTCCAGGACCGGGGTGGCCCCCGAAGAGGTGCTCGGTCGCCTTCAGTTCGCGCTCTCCCTCGCCCTGCCCGGACACACCACCTGCACCTGGCGGGGGAACGGGGAGCGGATCGAAGCCGTGGGGATCTGGACGCCGGACGGATCGGCCGTGCTCGTCCACGCGTCGGGTGAGGTGCGGCAGCAAGGGGCGCGGTGTGTGTGGGACACCGTGGAACAGGTGGCCGCCGCTCTACCGCAGCAGTGGGCACGGGAGGACTTCGGCCTCACTGCCACCCCCGAGGAGCAAGTGATCACCTACGGAGGATCAGGAGGCCCGCAGTGGCGGCTGCCGTCGGCCTGACCTCTCAGCTCAGCGCACCTGGTCCACCATGCCCATTCCCGCCTCCCCCACCAGCACCAACTGACTGATGACATACCGGTCATACGTATGCAGCGCCACCCGGTACAACCCAGGCGCCTCGACCGTGATCGTCGCCGTCGGGGTGCCGTCGCGCATCTGGGCCGGGACGGGGCGCTCCGTGCCGGTTTCCGTGTTGGTCAGGGTGAAGGTCAGGCCCTGCATGGTGTCTACGTCCGGGGCGGTCGCCTCCCAGGGGGCGCCCGCCTCGGCGAGGTCGGGGACGGAGAGGCCGCAGCCGCCCGGTCCGCTGTCGCCGGGCAGCGGGGGTCCTGCCGGGGCGTCCTCCAGGAGGATGTCGGCGACCGTGTCGAGGACGCTGTCGGCGCGGGCGAGGTCGCCGTGCTGGACGGGGAGCAGGGAGACGTTCCGGGTCAGGGACGCGGCCTCGCGGTAGACCGTGCCGTCGCCGTGCGCCGAGAAGTGCAGGACGCGTCCGGCCGCGTCGCGGATGAGCGTGCCGTCGCTGTGCTGGCGGGCGCCCGACTCGTACGCCGTGACATGGCCGGAATCGAGCGCCAGGCTCTGCCATGTGGGCTGGCGGGTGCCGACGACCGCGCGGTGGTCCGGCAGGGATACGGACTGCTGGCCGGCGTGGAAGGCCAGCGCGTCGCGGGCGAGGTCGGGGTGGCCGCCGAGCGCGATGATGTCGGAGGTGTCGAGGCGGCGTACGTCGTCGGCCGTGCGCAGGCAGCGGTAGAGCGGCAGCAGGTCGTGCAGGCCCGGCATGGTGGCGCACAGGTCGCGGAGCTTGGCGTGCGGGAGGGGGACCGGGGCGCCGCGTCCGCTGTTCAGGATGACGGTCGCCTTCACGGAACCGTAGAAGGGTGTGCCCAGGGTGACGACCGTGCGGGTGTCCGCGGCCAGGTCGTCGAAGTGGCTGCCGTCCAGGGCGCTGCGCGTGACCAGGCCGCCCATGGAGTGCGCGAGGAAGACGAGGCGGGCGGGGCGTCCGTCGGCGCGGTGGCGCAGGGCCGCCAGGTGCGCGGGGTGGGCGCGCCAGGCGGTGAGGTGTTCGCGGGCGCGGGCGGCGAGCAGCTTGCCGTTGACGGCGACGGGCAGCCGCCAGTCGTACGGGAACGTCATGATCGCGGCGGGGTCGGCCACGTAGTCGCGGACCGTGTCGACCAGGTCGGTGTAGGGCTCCTGACCGCGCAGGTACGGGGTCCAGGTGCCGTGGCGCAGGAGCTGGGTCGCCACCACGCGGCCCGTCTTGCCGGTGAGTTCGTCCTCGGTGAGGTGGAGGGCGGCGAGGCCCTCGCGCCGGGTCCACGCCCGCAGGAGCCAGCGCGCCCCCGACAGGCCCCACAGGACTTCGCCGGTCTCGGCGGAGCGCAGCTCGCTGCCCATGATGCCGGGAACGATGACGACCGCGTCCTGCGTCACATGATGAGGTAACTCTGCCTGTGCCGGGGCGGGTCGGGCCTCGCCGACCTGTCGCTGGAACTGAAAGCTCATGGACGGGAACAATAGGCAAGATGAGCGAGCGACGGGGGCCGGTCGTGGCTGTTGCCGCCGAGCCGGAAGCACCGCAGTGGCCGCGCGGGCCGCTGGAGTCGGGGCCGCGCGGGCTGCTCGTCGGCCTGGTCGTCCCGGACGGCGACCCCTCCTTCGACGAGGCGGTGGAGGAGCAGTTGGCCGCCCTGGAGCTGTGGTGGCCGCGCGACGGGGAGGCGTTCGACTGGCGGCTGTCGAAGACCCCGGAGGGTATGCCGCTGTCGACGCGGCACGAGGTCGAGGCGTATCTGAGCGCGAGCGGCCTGCGCGACACCGACGCGGAGACGCCGCTGGTGCTTTTCGTCAGCGCGCACGGCCTGTCCGCCAAGTCCAGCCGCCACTACCTGCGGCTGCCCGACACCTCCGACGAACGCCTCCTCGCCACCGCCGTGCCCACGTCCGCGCTCGCCTACGCGGCCCTCGACTCGCGCGCCCGTGACGTCCTGGTCATCCTCAACATGTGCGAGTCGGCGGCCGTGCAGGGCGAACTCGTCGCGTTGCAGGACGACTTGGCGCCCGCCCGCAAGGAGGAGGCCCGGCTCAACGTCCTCGCCACCACCGAACGCGGCCGCACCGTGCTCGGCCTCGAACTGGCCCGGGTCCTCTCCCGCGCCCACCACCTGGCCACCACCAGCGAGCAGATCGCGCACCCGCACCTGACGATGAGCGAGTTCACGCAGCTCCTCAACCGGGCGGCGAAGCTCCTGGAGGAGGAGCGGCCCCGGCGGCGCACCGCGCGGCGCGCCCACGCCCGCGTCAACATCCCCCAGCCGCTGCTCACCCAGTGGCAGCACGAGCGCTCGCGGGCGCTGCCCAACCCCGGCTACGAACCCTCGCCGCGGGTCGCCGAGGACGCGGTCAGCGATGTCGCGGCGACCTTCGACGAGCTGGAGCACTGGCTGGAGAAGGCGAGCGGGCGGCTCGACAAGGCCGACGGCGGCTGGTACTTCTCCGGGCGCACCTCCCTCAACCGGCTCCTGGCCGACTTCGTGCAGAGCCCGCGCGGCACGATGATCGTCACCGGGGGCGCGGGCACCGGGAAGTCGGCGCTGCTCGGCCGCATGGTGACGCTCAGCGACCCGGTGTTCCGCAGCGAGGAGCGGTACAAGACCGCGCTCGACGGACCGCCCGAGACGATCCCGCCGCCCGGCGCGGTCAGCGCGGCGATCTCCGCCCGCAACCACACCGCGCTGTCCGCCCTGCGCCGGCTCGGGGAGGCGCTGGGCTGCGCGCCGCCCGAAGGGAGCGTGGAGCTCGGCGACTGGCAGGGCGCGCTGGAGGAGTTCCTGGCCCGCCCCGGCGACCCCGTCACGGTCGTCGTGGACAGCCTCGACGAGGCGTACGACCCGACGCACTTCATCACCACGGCGCTGGCCCCGTTCGTCACCGCGACCCGGCCCGCCCGGCGCGGGCCGGGCGTGCCCGCGCCCGCGGGCCGGGGCCCCGCCGCGCGCCGCCGCAAGGTGCGGCTGCTGCTCGGCGTGCGCAGCGCCCGCCCCACGGCGGCGGACGACGGCGCGCCCCCGCCGCCGCCCGCCGACGACCTCCTGCGCGAACTCGCCGACCGCTTCCCGCACGCCCGCACCGTGCGCTGCGACACCGACCCGGACGAGGACATCGACGCCTACGTACGGGTGCTCCTGCGCGACCAGGAGCAGTGGGACGCGGCGGCCGTGCGCCGGGCCGCCCGCGTCGTCGGCGCCCGCGCCGCCGGCTCCTTCCTCCACGCCCGTCTCGCCGTGGAGCAGCTACGGGCCGCGGGCCCCGCGCTCCTCGCCGACCGGGACTGGCTGAACCGGGTCGGCGAGGGCATCACCGGGCTCCTGCGCACGGACATCGAACTGGCGGTCGCCGCGGGCAGCGGCCTCACCACCGAGGAGGCCGTCGGCCTGCTGCGTGCGAGCGCGTTCGCACTGGGGCGCGGGGTCGCATGGGGGGACGTGTGGCCCGCGCTGACCGCCGCCGTGCTTCAAGCGCCCCTCGAAGACCCCGATGTGAAGATCCGCCACCTGCTGAAGAGCCGCCTCGCCGGGTATCTCACCACCGACCACGAGGACGACCGCGTGGTCTACCGCCCCGCCCACGAACAACTGGCACAGATCCTGCGCCGCTGGCCGGACACGCCACCCGACACCCGAGAGGCTCCTTGTGACCCACCAGCCCGGTGACGCCGGTGACGGCGAAGCCGCCGTGCACGCCCGGATCGCCGCCCGGCTGGCCGCCCTCGGCGGGGACGCCGGGCAGCCCCCACCCCCGTACGTACGACGTCACCTCGCCCGGCACGCCGCGCTCGGCCGCGTCCTCGACGACGCGCGGGTGCCGCCGCAGGCGCTCGCCTGGGACACCGGCGGCGGGATCCGCGCGCTGCTGCACCACACCCCGGCGTGCGGGCCCCGGCACTGGCTGACGGCCTGGTCGGCGATAGAGCCCTATCTGCGCGAGGAACCGCTGCCGTCCCGGATGGCGAGCCTGCACCTCGCCCACACCGCGCTCACGTTCCCCGACACGCCGCGCACCCGGATGCCGCCGGAGGCCGCGCCGCCCGCCGACTCCCCGCTCACCGCGCACTTCGCCAACTGGCGGCTGTCCGCGAACATCTGGGCCACGCTCCCGGCGACCCCGACCCGGCTGCTCACGCTGGTCCATCCGCGCCGGGGCCTCCAGGTCGCCGTCGCCACCGCGACCGGCACCCTGGAGTTCCTCGACGCCGCGACCGCGCACCCCGCCGGCGCCCCGCTCGCCGCGCACACCGGCGAGATCCGCGCCCTGCACATCAGCGCCCCGGGACCGGACGGGCGCCCGTACCTGGTGAGCGCCAGCACCGACGGCACCGTACGGCTGTGGGACGCGCACCGGCACGCGGCGCTCGGCCACCACACCGACTCCACCTGGTTCGACGACGCCGTGTCCTGCTTTGACGACCGGGGCGAGCACGTCGTATGGACGGTCAACGGGCGCAGCGAGCTGGCCAGTTGGGCGCCGCCCGGCCCCTCCCGCACGGTCGCCACCGCTCCCCCGGTGCTGCGCGGCGCGCTGACCACCCTCCTGGACACCGACGGCGAGCGCGTCCTCGTCCACGCCGCCCACGAGCTGACCGTGCACCGCCTCGACGGCACCGTCCGCGCCACGCACTGCCTGCCCTCGCCCGCCCGTACGGTCACGCCGGGCGCCGAGCCGGGCCTGTTCCACTGCGGGCACGCCGACGGCAGCATCACCTCCTGGTCCGTCACCGAAGGGCGGCTGCCCGGCACCGCGCCCGGCCACGGCGAACCCGTCAAGGACCTGTGCCTGCTGGCCCTGGACGACGACGAATGCGTGGTCCTCGCCGCCGCCCGGGGCCACTCAGTGACGCTGTGGGAGCCCGCCACCGACACCGTCGCCGAACTGCGCGGCCACACCGACATCGTCACCGCGCTCACCGCCCTGCCCGAGAACCCCGACCGCCCCGGCGCGCTCCTGTCGGGCGCCGCCGACGCCACCCTGCGACTGTGGACGGCCGCCGACATCGACCGCGCCCTGACCGAGGGCCACTCCCCCGCACCCCGGCGCGCGAGCGGCACCGCGCTCTGGCACAGCGACGCGGGCCCGCTGATCGCCACGGCCCACGACACCTCGATACGCCTCACCGCGACCCGCAGCGGCGAGACGACCACGGCGCTGACCGGCCCCGCGCCCGTCCTCGGCGTGGCCTGGGCCCGCCGCGGCACACAGCACCTCCTCCTCAGCTCCGACACCACCGGCACGGTCACGGCCTGGGACCCGGCGGCCCCCGACACCCCGCCCCTCACCCCCCTGGACTGCGGCGGCGCCCCCACCCGCCACCTCGCCGCCTGCGCCGGCCCGGACGGCGCCCTCGCCCTGCTCCTCACCGCCTCGGACGACTACCGCATCCGCCTGTGGGACCTGCACACCGCGAGCCTCCTGCGCACCTGGGACAGCCACACGATGAGCGTCAAGGCGCTCGCCGCCGCCTGCACGGACGAGGGCGAACCCTGGCTCGCCAGCGCGGGCACCGAGGGCGTCGTCCGCCTGTGGAACCCGGCCCTGGCCGACGACAGCGCCGACCTCATCCGCTGCGACCAGGGCATCCTCCACGCGCTCGCCCTCAACACCGCCCCCGCCGACGGCCTCCCGCCGTTCCTGGTCACCGCCGGCGACCAGGCCGACGTACGCCTGTGGGACCTGGCCACCACCCAGCCGCTCGGCCCACGCCTGACGGGCCATCACGCGCCGGTCCACGCCGTGGCGACCTTCACCGCCGAACACCGTACGTACGTGGTCAGCGCCTCCCGCGACGGCATCGTCCTGCTGTGGGACGCGGCGACCTGCCGCCGCCTGCTGACCCTGGCCACGGCCACCCCCCTGACCTGGCTGGACGCGACCCCCCACCCGGGCACGGCCACGGCAGACCTGACCCTGGCGGGCCCGGCGGGGTCGGCACTGACGAGCCTGGACCTGTCGCATCCGGCGTTGGCGCGGTGAGGGGTGGGGGTCGCTATGCGCGGGGCGGCGACGTGGTGGCTGGTCCCGGCATGCACGGGCGGTGACGTGGTGACCGGTCCGACACGCGCGGGGTGACCATGGTGACCGGTCCGGCCCACGGCCCGGCACGCGCTGCGACACATGCTTTCGGCCTATGCGCCCCCCGGAATGCTTCATGCGCCCCCGGGATGTCTCGCAAGTGACTCGCGTCCCGGCCGCCGGGCCCAGCACAATTGATCAATTGGCCGCCACCCTGTCCCTGGTCAGCGCGGGCGGCCCAGCGCACCACCCCAGCCCGCCGGCCGGTACCGGCGGGCCGCCCCGTTCAGAGGGCCTGGACGGACGACGACCGGAGCCGAGAACCATGACCCCCAGTCCCGCAGCCGACGTCCACCTGATACCGGCCCCCGCCGACGGCGTATGGCGACTGGGCAAGACGCCCGACCCGCTCAGCTACGACACCCTCACCCCCGCGGACGAGACCAGCACGGCGGGCAACCCCTGGAGTTCGAGCACCCACGGCACCCTGTACTGCGCCAGCCAGCAGGACGGCTGCTTCGCCGAGGCCCTCGCCCCGTTCCGCGTCCACCCCGACATGCGCGAACTCGTCGGCCACGACTGGCACGAGCCGTACTTCGTCGGCCCGGGGAAGATGGTGCGCGACTGGAGCGCCAAGCACACGCTGCTGCGTCTGGAACCCGCCAAGGAGAGCCGCTTCCTCGACGTCGACGACGACACCACCCTGAAGGCGCTCAGCACGCTGCTCGCCCCGGAACTCAAGGAGCTGGGCGTCGACCAGCCCGAACTCACGCGCGAACACACCCAGGGCTTCCACCGCCGCCTGACCCGCGCCATCGCCCGCTGGGCCCACGCCCAGCGCACCCCGCAGGGCACACCGAGCATCCACGGCATCGCGTACAAGTCGCGTTTCGGGATGCGCCAGTGCTGGGCGATCTTCGACAACACGACGGTCGAGCGCCTGGAGTCGACGTACGTGTTCCCGGAGTCGGTGCCGCTGGCGATGGTGGCGCGGGAGTACGGCTTACAGATGTTCTGACCCCCGCCCGCTCCCCTCGCGCGCCCCCGATCCCCCCTCGTACACCCCCGAAACCCCACCTGGAACACACCGGAACCCCACCCCCAAAGGGACCCTCCTCCTGACGGAAAGCAGCCAAAGATGACACGGGGGCAGTGGCCGGAAATAGTCCACCCACCAGAGAACCCGCAGCTCAGCACCGCCGGAACGACGCCTTCCGCCACCGGCCGGGGCATATGACAACCTCTCAAAGAGGACGCCGACAGGTGGAGTTGACCTACCTTCGTGGGTACCCTTTTGGAAATGGGTTCCAGTGGAGAGCCCTTAACTTTTTCGAGAGGGAGGGCAAGGGCACCATGAAGCAGGCCGTGCGGCGGACACTGCCGCGATCACAGGGGGCGGCCGCCGTGCCCACCCGGCCCTTCACACCCCGTATGAGGGAGACCCCTATGTCCGCGACCAAGGCCAAGCCGCCCCGGAGCGCTTCCGCGGCCCTACAGGCGCACAGCGCCGCCGTGAGCACCCCGATCGCCGACATAGCGCGATTCCTCCAGGACAATCTCGGCCAGCGCCTCACCGCGCGGATGGCCGGGATCAGCGACGCCAAGCAGGTAGGACGCTGGGCCGCCGGCACCAGCAGGCCACGGCCCGAGGCCGAGGCCCGGCTGATCGACGCGATCCAGATCTTCCACCTGATCCAAGCCGCGGAGTCCGTGTACACCGCCCGCGCGTGGATGATCGGCATGAACCCGCAACTGGAGGACATGGCCCCGGCCATGTGTATCGCCGAGGACCGGGCGCGAGACGTCATGGTCGCGGCCCGCGCCTATGTCGAGGCGACGGAGAGCGCCGCCTGAACAGCGCTCCAGCTCACACTCCACTGACCGCACGCCCCTTGCCGGGCGTGCGGTCAGCGCGTTCCCGGACCTCTCGCGGCACCGGAGCACCGGGGCCGCAGGATGCACGGCCTGGCCGCGACCCGGATCCGTCAGCAGCTCGACCCGCAGGTCGCCGCACACACCCCGGATCACGTCGTCGGCCTGGACATCGAGGTCGAGAACCCCGGCATCGGCGTACGCCGTCTACCCCCACCCCAGGAGCAACAAAGCGGAACTTTTGTCCTTCTGAGGCGGCGGAAGGACACGACCTTCTGAGCGCATGGGGAGGAGCGGTCCCCCGGCCCGGCAAATGGGGGGCGCAAGCCCATAGCTGGAGCGGCAAGCCCCGGTGGCGGACCTCGCCCAACCGTCGGCCCCTCGCACCCAGCCGCCGGGCGCAGAGCGCGCAGTCCATGGCCATCTGCTGACGCGATCGAAGACGGGCGAGGTCCGGCAGGTACGAGGGCGCCGTGACCGGCGTGCTCACTCGGCGCTCCCGGTGCACAACTCCGCCCAGACCTCCTTGCCCCAAGTGCGTCCGTCCGAGCGGTGCAGGTCGTAGCCCCAGCGATCGGCGGCTGCATCGATGAGGAGCAGCCCGCGCCCCGACTCGTCGTCGTCGGTCGCTCGACCGAGTATGGGCAGACGCCCCGGGTCCCGGTCCACGACCCCGACAGGTAGCCGCCCCGCGCTCGGCCGGCCGATCGTGAGGCGGATCTCGGGACACGCGGTGTGCCTGGAGGCGTTCGCGATCAGCTCCGTCACCACCAGCGCAGCACGGTCGACCAGGCCATCGAGGTGCCACACGCCGAGAAGATCCCGGACGACATCGCGGCCGAGCTCTGCCGCGAACGGCTCACACGGAAAGGTTTGGCTGTACGTGGCGCGGCCGACGGAGGGAGCCTCGGCCGGTGTCCTCAGACTCGTCATCAGGTGAGCCTTCGTGTTCGTCTTGGCGCCCGCCCGACCCCTGCGGGGAGCTGAGGGACGGAGCGGGCCGTCAACTGCCGCCCGCACGGTAGGGCGTGGAGGGCGACCGGTACCCAGACAACTCCCCCTATCAGCACGCTGGTTAGGGCGTTCAACCACTCGGCCGACGGATTCGCCTAGGGCGTTTTGACCTCTTCGTTACATGGCGAGTGAGGGTCGCGCGGTCTACGGTGCCCGCATGGACACCACCCGCAACACCGTTCTTGAGGCGTGGATGACCGAGCACGGCTACAGCTCCAACGGTTTCGCCGAGGCCGTGAACAGCGCCATCGAACGGTTGACTGGGCGTCCTGGAGGCCTCGACGGCTCATCGGTCCGGGCGTGGAAAGCGGGCCGGGTCACGTGGCCGAAATCAGCGACACGCAAGGCCCTCGAGGACGTCACCGGGCTCCCTGCCGTCGCCCTGGGGTTCGTACCGCGCTGCCGGTCCGCGCCCAGCCCGGCCCTATCGCAGCAGGAGGATCCCGACATGAAGCGCCGCACCCTCGTCGGCGGCATCGCCGCACTTGCCGCAGCAGCGGCCGTGCCCGCCACCGCGTCGCCGCGTCGTATCGGCATGAGCGACGTCAACCGGCTGAACAAGCGCTTCGCCGAGATCATCGCCCGCGACCATCGTCACGGTGGCCAACCCGGCATCGAACAACACGCCGCCGCCCTCGCCGACGAGGCACTGAACCTCCAGAGCGCGGGCAGCGCCACCCAGCGGGTACGCAGCAACCTCTACGCCTCCGCAGCCGCCTTCCGCTCCTCCGCGATGTGGGCCGCCATCGACGGCCGGCGCTACGACGTCGCCAAGGCGCACATGCGCGAGGCCCAGGCCCTCGCCGAGATGTCCGGCGACCAGGCGATCAAGTTCCGTATCTGGAGCCACGCGGGAACCATGTACCGCCACATGGGCCGTCCGGCCGACGCACTGGCCGCCAACGACGTCGCCCGCAACCTGCACATCACGCGTCGTGACTCCCTGTTCGCGAGCCTGGGGCATGCCCGTCAAGCCGCCACACTCGGCCTCACAGGTGACAGCGCAGCAGTGCAATACTCCCTCGGCTGTGCTCAGGACGCACTCGAACGCGCTGATCCCGACCTCACTCGCCCGGTGTGGATGGCTGCTCTTCGCGATGGTGCGGAGTTGGAAACACTCGCCCTGTCCGCGCATTTTCGCCTCGGTAATTTCGAACAAGCCGAATCACACGCCCACCGGAGCTTGACCCTGCTCCGCCCTCAGATGCAGCGCGATCGCGCCATCAACACCGCCCGGCTCGCACACGCACAGCTCGGACAGGGCGAAGTCGAAGCCGCTGCGGCCACCGCGATGAAAGTCCCCGCCGACGCCGCAACCCAGCATGCCCGGGTTACGCGCATGCTGCAGGAATTCGGGGCCGCCTTGCGCGCCACGGCACCTGGCAGTACCACAGCGCGGGCATGGAGCGAGCACACCGCCCCCTGGAGGAAAGCCGCATGAACACAGCGCGCCTCATCACATTGCGCACCTTCACCGACCTTGACGTCGTCAGAGGCGACCTCCTCGACGTGTACGCCGACGTGCGCGCCCCGCTCCTTTGCATGCCGAACTACGCAGTCACTGCCTTCGGCGAGCGCCTGGACAGGCACGGCACAGAGGAAGGGTTCGTGGCCACCCTCGCATACGCGGACGACCATCCGGTCGGCTTCGCCTACGGCAACACCATCAAGCAGGGCGACCGATACTGGCAACGCGTCAGCCCGACACCGCCGAACAGATACACCGAGCGTCCGGCCGTGGCTTTGAAGGAGGGTGGAGTCCGCTTGCCCTGGCGAAAGACCGGCACAGCCCGCCGTATCCACGACACCCTCCTAGCCACCCGCAACGAGCCCCACGTCACGCTCATGGTCAACCCAGCCGCAGGCGACGGAAAGGTCCACGCGCTCTACGAGTCCTGGGGCTATGAGGACATCGGACAGAGCCTACCGTCACCGGCCTCGCCGGTCCTTGTCGTGATGGTGCGTGCCAGCCGCTGACCGGGCCCCCGGGACCCATAATTTGGTACCCGAGCTCTCCACACCTGCGGCATCTACCCATCGTGTCGTGCCCTCGGCTTTCGGCGCTTGGCCGACCGGGGAAAGGTGCTGGACTTGGCGGCCAGGCTGCTGCGAGCGTGTAGTGCGTCACCCGTGGAGGTGATCTTCTTCGAGTAGGTGGTGACGCTGCCAGTGCGAGGCTGGGTGAAGAAACCGCTGGCTCCCCGGCGGATGACGTCCAGGCTGACGAGCGTGGCCGCGGTCATCGTCTCCCTGGTGACAACGGTGGCCGTGATCCTCACCAGCACTCGACAGGCTCCGTAAGAACCGGAGACCTCGTCCCTCCCTTCATGCGGTCAGGTGGCCGGCACACGCCGCGTCACCGCTCTGCACCGCCTGACGCGACCCCGGCCGGGAGCTACGACCAGGCACCGATGGTCGAGGCCTCCTCCGCTGCTTACGCCACCCCAACCCAAGCCTCCGCCCCGAACGACCCCTTGATGTCGGACGCGATCGTCGCCGCGTTGACCAGGGCGGGGAGTTCGTAGACCACCGTTTTGCGGGGACCGCGTACCGCCACGTGGACCGGGTTCTGGCCCGGGTGGTCGCCCATGATGCGGCGGAGTTCGGTGATGAACTGGGTGTTGATGCGGTGGTAGGGGAGGTGGAGGCGGACCGGGGCCGCGCCGTCGCGTTCCGCCGAGGTGACGTCGAGGACCTGGAGTTCCTGGCCGAAGAGGGAGATCGCGCCGTCGCGGTCGTTGATGCGGCCCTGGACGGAGATGACGCTGTCCTCGACGAGCGCGGCGGCGACGAGTTGGTAGGTGGCGGGGAAGAAGAGGACCTCGGTGGTGCCGTCGCGGTCGGCGAGGTTGACGATGGCCCAGGCGTTGCCCTGCTTGGTCATTTTGGGTTGCACGCTGGTGATCAGGCCGGAGAGGCGGACGACGCCCTCGGTGCGGCCCGAGGAGAGCAGGTCGACGATGGTGGTGTCGCGGTTGGCGGAGAGGATGTGCTCGGTGCCGTCCAGGGGGTGGGCCGAGACGTACATGCCGAGCATTTCGCGTTCCGTGGCCAGGAGTTGTTTGCGGGGCCATTCGTCGTCGGTGATCGGGACTTCGAGGGTGAAGCCTCCGGCGGCGCCGTCGCCGTCGTCGCCCATCCCCGCGAAGAGGTCGTCCTGGCCGTACGCCGCCGCCTTCTTCAACGGGACCACCGCGTCGATCGCGCTCTCGTGCGCGGCCGAGAGGCCCTTGCGGGTGTGGCCCAGGGAGTCGAAGGCGCCGGATTTGATCAGGGACTCGACCGCCCGTTTGTTGAGCGCCGGCAGGTCGACCTTGTCGAGGAAGTCGGTGAAGGACGTGTACTTGCCCGCTGATTTGCGCGCCGCGATGATCGACTCGATGACGTTGTCGCCGACGTTGCGTACGGACAGCAGCCCGAAGCGGACGTCGTCGCCGACGGCCGCGAACTCGGCGAGGGATTCGTTGACGTCGGGGGGCAGGACCGTGACGCCCAGCTTGCGGGCGTCGGCGAGGTAGATGCCCGCCTTGTCCTTGTCGTCGCCGACCGAGGTGAGCAGCGCCGCCATGTACTCGGCCGGGTAGTTGGCCTTGAGGTAGGCCGTCCAGTAGCTGACCAGGCCGTAGCCCGCCGTGTGGGACTTGTTGAAGGCGTAGCCGGAGAACGGGAGCATGACATCCCAGATCGCCTTGATGGCCTCTTCCGAGTAGCCGTTGCCCGCCATGCCGTCGTGGAACTTCTCCCACTCGGCGGCCAGCACCTCGGGCTTCTTCTTGCCCATCGCCCGGCGCAGCATGTCGGCGCCGCCGAGGGTGTAGCCCGCGAGCGTACGGGCGATGGCCATGATCTGCTCTTGGAAGATCAGCAGGTGGTGAGTCGAGCCGAGGATCGGGTCCAGGACTTCCTTCAGCTCCGGGTGGATCGGGTCCGGGTTCTGCTTTCCGTTCTGGCGCAGGGCGTAGTTCGTGTGCGCGTTCGCCGCCATCGGGCCGGGGCGGTACAGGGCCAGGGCCGCCGCGATGTCCTCGAAGCGGGACGGCTCCATCAGTTTCAAAAGCGCCCTCATGCCGCCGCCGTCCAGTTGGAAGACGCCGAACGTGTCGCCCCGGCCGAGGAGTTCGAAGGTCTTCGCGTCGTCGAGGGGGATGACCGTGACGCTGTCGTCGCCGTTGCCGGGGTCGACCGTCGCCAGGCGTACGCCCCTGTTCTCGCGGATGTTCTTCAGCGCGTGGTCGATGACGCCCAGGTTGCGCAGGCCCAGGAAGTCCATCTTGACCAGCCCCATGTTCTCGCAACTGGGGTAGTCGAAGCCGGTGATCTTGACGCCGTCCTTGGCGCGCATGTGCAGCGGGATGCGCTCCGTCAGCTTCGTCTTGGAGAGGATCACGGCCGCGGCGTGGACGCCCGTGCCGCGCGTCAGGCCCTCCACGCCCTTCGCGGTGTCGATGACCTTGCGGACGTCCGGCTCGTTCTCGTACATCTGCCGGATCTCGCCGGCCTCGCCGTACCTCGGGTGCGCGGGGTCGAAGATGCCGTCGAGCGGGATCGACTTGCCCATGATGTCCGGCGGCAGCGCCTTGGTGATGCGCTCGCCGTGCTGGAAGGGGTAGCCGAGGATGCGGGACGAGTCCTTGATCGCGTTCTTGGCCTTGATCTTGCCGAACGTGTTGACCATCGCCGTGTACTCGTCGCCGTACTTCTCGGTGACGTAGCGGACCATGGCGTCGCGCTGGCGGTCGTCGAAGTCGAGGTCGACGTCGGGCGGGTTGATGCGCTCGGGGTTGAGGAACCGCTCGAAGAGCAGGCCGTGTTCGAGGGGGCACAGCTCGGTGATGCGGGTGGCGTACGCAACGATCGAGCCGGTCGCGGAACCACGGCCCGGGCCGACGGGGATGCCGCTGTCGCGGGCGTGGCGGCAGATGTCGGCGACGACGAGGAAGTACGAGGAGAAGCCCATCGGGCCGATGACCGTCATCTCGGTCTCGAAGCGTTCGGTGACCTCGGCGGGGAGCGGCGAGCCGTAGCGCATGGCCAGGCCCTCCAGGCACTCCTTGCGCAGCCAGGACTCCTGCGTCTCCCCCTCCGGTACGTCCGGGTACTGCGGCATCTCGTCGACGTTCTCGAAGACGCTGTCGTAGGACTGGATGCGCTCGGCGATCAGGAGGGTGTTGTCGCACGCCTCCGGCAGTTCGGCGAACAACTCGCGCATCTCGGCTGCCGTCTTGAGGTAGTAGCCGTCGCCGTTGAAGCGGAAGCGTTTTTCGTCCGCCTTGTTCTTTCCTACGCCGATGCAGAGCAGGTTGTCGTGCGCGTCGGACTGGTCCTGGTGGACGTAGTGGGCGTCATTGGTGGCGAGGAGGGGGATGCCGAGGTCCTTCGCGAGGCGGAGCAGGCCCTCGCGGACGTCGCGCTCGATGGGCAGGCCGTGGTCCATCAGCTCCAGGAAGTAGGACTCCTTGCCGAAGATGTCCTGGTAGGCGGCGGCGACCTCGCGCGCCTCGTCGTACTGGTTGAGGCGAAGGCGCGTCTGGACGGCGCCGGACGGGCAGCCGGTCGTCGCGATGACGCCCTCGGCGTGCTCGCTGATCAGCTCCATGTCCATACGGGGCTTGCCCGCCGGGAACTGGCCGGAATAGCTCGCTTCCGTGGAGAGGTAGAAGAGGTTCTTCAGGCCCTGGACGTTCTCCGCCCACATCGTCATGTGGGTGAAGCGGCCGCCGCCCGATACGTCCTTGGAGCCCTCCCCGTCGTCCGACATCGCGCGCTGGCCGCCGGGGCCCCAGAACTCCTGCTTGCGGTTGCGGCGCGAGGACGGGGCGACGTACGCCTCGATCCCGATGATCGGCTTGACGCCCTCGAACCCCTTGCTCACCGTGTGGAACTCGTACGCCCCGAACATGTTGCCGTGATCGCTCATCGCGACGGCGGGCATGTCCTGCCGGGCCACTTCCGCGAACATCGGCTTGAGCTTCTGCGCGCCGTCGAGCATCGAGTACTCGGTGTGATTGTGCAGGTGAACGAAGGAATCCGGCACCGGGAGGGCACCTCCGGGAGGTCGCGGGCGGGCGGCGGCAGCCCGGCCTGAAGCCGGGCTGGAGGCAGCACCCTAACCCCGCGCCGGGCCTCCGATCCGGCGGTAAGCGGAGCCCTCGTCCGCGCTTCCGCGACGCGCCGTGGGTGACCTCCCCGTCTCACGCGGAGAAGTCGTACGACTCCTCGGCGTGGCGCCGTGTCGCGTGTCACGGGTGATCTTGAGCGGGGCGACACAGGGGGTGCGGGGGGCGAGGCGCCGACGCGGGCGGGGACCGGGTCCACCCCGGGGAGGCACTGCTCGCGGTCGTCACGGCCGGGCAGTCGGGGAGCGACGGCCCGGGGGGATCAAGCTCCCCTCAGGGTCGACAGTGGTCGATATTCAGCCATGGTCACCGGCAGTCGCGTCGGCGGGCGTCGCCGGCTGCGAGTGGAGGACCTCCCGGGCCTGGTCGGCGGCGCGCATGATGCTCTCGGAGACGAAGTCCAAGAAGCGCGCCATGTTCTCCAGACGGACGGCGGCCGGGGTGCCGGCGCCGAGCGGGCCGACGCCCTGCCGCGCGGCGATGGCGAGTTGAGCGGTGGACTGGGCACTCGCCGCCACCGACTGGTACATCACGTCATTGTCGACGATGTACCGCTCCCGGCGCCGTTCGTCCCGCTCCCTGCGCACCAGCCCCTGACCCTCCAGGAACGCGATCGATTTGGAGATCGTCGCCGGGCTGACCTCCAAGCGCTGCGCGAGCTCCGACGCGGTGAGGCTGCCGTCGTCCGTGATGTAGAGGCAGGCCAGGATCCGGGACATCATCTTCGGCGCACCCGACGCCATCATGACGGTGGTGAGCACCTCCTCGTACTCCCGCACTTCTTCGGCGTCGCGGCCGTACGGCTGCGGCGCCGTTTGCGCGCCCCGGGGAGCGGCGGTCCGCTTGCGGCGGTGCGCGCGGTGCTCGGTGGCGCGGTGGGCGAGGTCGGCGCGGTAACCGGTGGGGCCGCCGTTGCGCATGACCTCGCGGGTGACGGTCGAGGTCGGGCGGTCCAGGCGACGGGCGATCTCCGCGTACGCGAGACCGTCGGCGAGGCCCAGCGCGATCTGCTGACGTTCTTGCTGGGTGAGCCTGCCTCCGGGCATCGCGGGTTCTCCTTCGGGGTGACGGGTTCGATGGCCACAGCATAGCTTTCCCGGCACCTCATTGCAACGCACGGATCTCTTGGCGTTGCATTGCATGCGACTTCATTGCAACACTTTTGCGGCTTTGACCTGGAGTTAAGCCTTCGCAGTGCAATTTCTTCGTTGCTGAAACTGTGAACGCAACGTAGCTTTCTCACATCGGAAACAGCGCGCCGCACACCGCGGAACGCCGGACAGATGAAGGAGAACGCCATGCAGAAGTTCGCCACCACCACCCCCGTCTCCGCCGTCCTCGACATCCCCGCGGGCCGCATCCAGGTCATCGCCGCCGACCGCGCCGACGCCACGGTCGAGGTCCGGCCGGCGAGCGCCGCCAAGAGCCGCGACGTGAAGGCCGCCGAACAGGTCACCGTCGGCTACGAGGACGGGGTCCTGCGGATCGCGGCCGCGCCGCCGAAGAACCGGCTCCTCGGCGGTTCGGGCTCCGTCGAGGTCACCGTGCGGGTGCCGACCGGTTCCCGCGTCGAGGCGAAGGCCGCGGCCGCCGAGTTCCGCGGTGTGGGCCGGCTCGGGGACGTCGCCTTCGACGGCGGGCACCGTACGGTCAAGATCGACGAGGCGACCAGCGTCCGGCTCGGCGGCCTGGACGCCGACATCACCGTCGGCCGGCTGACCGGGCCCGGCGAGATCAGCACGATGCAGGGCAACGTCACCGTCGCCGAGGCCACCGGCGGCGCGCTCGCCCTCAGCACGCAGCAGGGCGACATCACCGTCACCGCCGGGCGCGGCGTCTCCGCCTCGCTCGACGCGGGCACCACGTACGGCCGGGTCAGCAACTCGCTGCGCAACGACGGCGGTTCGCCCGAGCTGACCGTCAAGGCGACCACCGCCAAGGGCGACATCACGGCAAGCAGCCTCTGACCAGTCCACGAACCTGACTTTCCTTCCTCTAAGACGCCATTTCAGTTGGCTGGATCTTGCGGCAGTCTGGGGTGATGACTGCTGCGCTTGTCGAGCGGATGGCGCCGGAAGAGTTGTGGACGTTGT
>NZ_JBEYWV010000035.1:0-101817 GCF_040644575.1 Streptomyces sp. NPDC046939 | reverse complement strand
GCCCGGTTACATTCCGAACCCGGAAGCTAAGCCTCACAGCGCCGATGGTACTGCAGGGGGGACCCTGTGGGAGAGTAGGACGCCGCCGAACTATTATTGAGAGGACCTTTGGTCCCGGCACACATGCTGGGACCAAAGGTCCTTTTTGTATTTCCAGAGACTTTCTCGGAGCGCGCCGGCACCCCGGCTGCGCGAGAATGACAGCGGTACCGAAGACAGGAGTCCCCGATGTCCCCCAACTCTCCCGACGAGCGACCGGAGCGCGACCAGCGCCGCCGGGACAGTGGTGACCGGGGCGGCTACCGCGGGGGCGCTCCGCGCGGTGACCGGCGTGGTGACCGTCCCCAGGGTGACCGTGACCGGGATCGTGACCGTGGGCCTCGCCGTGACGGTGACCGGCCGTCCTACCGGCGTGATGACCGGCGCGACGACAATCGCGGCGGTGGGTTCCGGCGGGACGACAACCGTGGTGGCGGGTTCCGTGGGCGTGACGACAGGCCGTCGTACGGCGACCGTGACCGGGATCGTGACCGTGGGCCCCGTCGTGATGGTGACCGGCCCGCCTTCCGCCGTGACGACCGGCGTGACGATCGTCGTGATGACCGGCGTGACGACAATCGCGGTGGTGGGTTCCGTGGGCGCGATGACCGGCCCTCGTACGGTGACCGTGACCGGGATCGTGACCGTGGGCCCCGTCGTGATGGTGACCGGCCCGCCTTCCGCCGTGACGACCGGCGTGACGACAACCGTGGTGGCGGGTTCCGGGGGCGGGATGACCGGCCTTCGTACCGGCGTGATGACCGTGACCGGCCCTCGTACGGTGACCGTGATCGGGATCGTGATCGTGGGCTCCGTCGTGATGGTGACCGGCCCGCCTTCCGGCGTGACGACCGGCGCGACGATCGTCGTGATGACCGGCGTGACGACAACCGTGGTGGTGGGTTCCGTGGGCGTGACGACCGGCCTTCGTACCGGCGTGATGACCGTGACCGGCCCTCGTACGGCGACCGTGACCGGGACCGCGATCGTGGGCCCCGTCGTGATGGTGACCGGCCGCCCTTCCGGCGTGATGACCGGCGCGACGATCGTCGTGACGACCGGCGCGGTGGTGGGTTCCGTGGGCGGGATGACCGGGGCGGTCGGCCCGGTGGCGGTGGCTACCGTGGGCGCGACGACCGGCGGGACGACCGTCGTGGCGGCGGGCGGTTCCGGGACGAGCGGGAGCGGGACCGTGAGCCGATCAAGCGGCTGCCGATCCCGGAGGACGTCTCCGGCTATGAGCTCGACAAGGACGTGCAGCAGGAGTTGCAGTCCCTGCCGAAGGGGCTCGCGGAGGACGTCTCCAAGAACCTGGTGATGGTCGCCCGGCTGATCGATGAGGACCCCGAGACGGCTTACGCGTACGCGAAGATCGCGCTGCGGCTCGCGTCGCGCGTGGCCGCCGTGCGGGAGGCCGCCGGGTTCGCCGCGTACGCGACGCAGAACTACGGTGAGGCCCTCGCCGAGTTCCGGGCCGCGCGGCGGATGACCGGGCGTGTGGAGTTGTGGCCCGTCATGGCCGACTGTGAGCGTGGGCTCGGGCGGCCTGAGAAGGCGCTCGACATGGCCGGGGCGCCCGAGGTGCACAAGCTGGACAAGGCCGGGCAGGTCGAGATGCGGCTCGTCGCGGCCGGGGCGCGGCGTGACATGGGGCAGTTGGACGCCGCCATCGTGACGTTGCAGAGCCCCGAGCTGGCGTCGAACTCCGTGCAGCCGTGGACGGCGCGGCTCCGGTACGCGTACGCCGACGCGCTGCTGGCCGCCGGGCGTGAGGACGAGGCGCGCGAGTGGTTCGCCAAGGCCGTGGAGTCCGACAAGGACGGCACCACGGACGCGTCGGACCGCCTGGCCGAGCTGGACGGTGTCGAGTTCGTCGACGCCTTCGACGGCGACGAGGACGATGACAGTGACGATCACCGCGACGACGATGCCGGTGAGAGCAAGTAGGCAGCGGCCGCGTCCCGTGTGAGACGACGGACGGGCGGGTTCCCTTCGGGGGGCCCGCCCGTCCGTCGTCTCAGTCGTATTGGTTCAGTCGTTCGTCAGTGTGCGGAGGACGAGCCCGGTGGCCGGCTTCGGGCCGAACGACGTCGACTTGCGGGGCATCGTCACGCCCTGGCGGGCCAGTTCGCGGACGACCTCCTCGCGGACCGGGTGCATCAGGACCGCCGTTCCGCCGTCGCGGCGGGCCTTCTCGACGGTCGCGTCCGTCGAGTGGATGTAGGTGACGTCGGCGGGGGAGTCCTCGGCGATGCCCCACAGGTGGGCGAGGAGGGTGGAGTGCAGGACCGTCGCGTCCAGGGTGCGCCAGTCCTCGGGGCGGTCCTTCGGGATCGTCCGGTCGAGGAGGGCGGGGTCGGGGCGGTCGAGCAGGTGGTACGTGTCGGCGGTGCCGGTGAGGAGGAACGCGTTGCCGTGGCGGGCCGCCTCGGCGAGGGACTCCATGGCTTGGGGGAGCGGACCCGGGACTTCCCGTATGCGGAAGTGGGGGGACGCCGCTGCCAGGGCCTCCTCCAGCGGGAGGTTGTTCAGGAGGCGGTGGATGGCGCGGACGCGCAAGGGGTAGCGGGCCGTGTCGACGAGGAGGACCAGGCCGTGGTCCCAGGGGGTCGGCGACGGGTGTTCGGCGCGCAGGCGCAGGTAGGTGGCCCAGCGGTGGTGGCCGTCGGCGATCAGGGCCTGGTGGCGGGCGAGGTCGTCCTGGACCGTGCGGATGTCCGCGGGGTCGGTGATCGCCCAGAGGCGGTGGTGGTAGCCGTCCTCGGTCGTCGTGGAGAGGAGGGGGCTGGTGTGGCGGGTGGTGTGCTCGATGAGTGTCGACGCGGCGCCGGGCCCCTCGGCTTCGGCGTCAGTGGCGTCGTCAGTGGCAGCATCGGTGTCGGTGTCGGCGGGGTCCGTGCCTCGGTAGGTCAGCAGGAGTGGCTCGAAATTCGCCTCGGTGGTGCGCATCAGGGCCGCGCGGTCCTCGACGATGTGCGGCATGACGTCCTCGTGCGGCAGGACCACGCCCTCCGCCGCCTCGGACAGGCGCAGGGCGCCGATGAGGCCGCGCTGGAGGAGTTCGCCGTTGCGCTGCTCGTAGACGTAGAGGGCCGGTTCGGTGTCGGTGGCGAGGATGCCGTCGGCGAGCCAGCGGCGCAGGGTCGCGGCCGCCTGGTCGTTGCGCGACTGCGGGGACGTGGCCTGCGGGAGGATCAGGCGGACGATGTTGTACGGGTCCGCGCTCTCCAGGTGGAGCAGGCCGTCCGGGCGGACGACGACGTCGTACGGGGGTGAGGTGACGGCCGCGAGGCTGCCGACGCGCTCGGGGTCGTAGCGCACCCCGCGGAAGGGGCGCAGATCCAGGCCGTCACCTGCAGTGTTCATGCGGGCATCGTACGAGTGTCAGTGGCGTGGGGGATGATCGGGGGAGTGGGATCGAGGAAGGGCGGAACGGAATGAGCCAGAGTGCGGGCGGTGCGGCCGGCGTGGAGCCGCGGGTGCGGCCGGGGAGCAGCGCGCGGGCGCTGAGCGAGGCGTACGACACCGCGCTGCTCGACCTGGACGGGGTGGTGTACGCGGGCGGGCACGCCATCGCGCACGCCGTGGAGTCGCTGGCGGATGCGCGGAAGGCGGGGATGAAACTCGCTTACGTCACCAACAACGCGCTGCGTACGCCGGACGCCGTCGCCGAGCACCTGGTGGAGCTGGGCATTCCGACCGAGGCGGAGGACGTCATCACGTCCGCGCAGGCTGTCGCGCGGCTCGTCGCCGAGCAGTTGCCCGAGGGGGCGCGGGTGCTCGTCGTCGGCGGGGAGGGGCTGCGGGTCGCACTGCGGGAGCGTGGGCTCGAGCCGGTCGACTCGGCGGACGACGAGCCGGTCGCGGTCGTGCAGGGGTACGGCGGCCCCGACATGGCGTGGGGGCGGTTCGCCGAGGCCTGCTACGCCATCGCCGGGCGTGGTGTGCCGTGGTTCGCGTCCAACACCGACCTGACGATCCCGAGCGCGCGCGGCATCGCGCCGGGGAACGGGGCGGCGGTCGAGGTCGTCCGGATCGCGACGGGGGCGGAGCCGCAGGTCGCGGGGAAGCCGTTGCCGCCGATGCACCGGGAGACGATTCTGCGTACGGGGGCGCGGACGCCGCTCGTGGTCGGGGACCGGCTCGACACGGACATCGAGGGGGCGTTCAACGGGGAGGTGGACTCGCTGCTCGTGCTCACCGGGGTGACGGACGCGGCGCAGCTCCTCGCCGCGCCGCCGCAGCACCGGCCCACGTATGTGGACAGGGACCTGCGCGGGGTGCTCACCGGGCAGCCCGAGGTGACGGCCGAGGGGGACGGGTTCCGGTGCGGTGGGTGGACGGCCTCGGCGGGGGATGAGCGGCTGGAACTTGAGGGTGACGGTGACGCGATGGACGGGCTGCGGGCGCTGTGCGCGGCGGCCTGGACGGCTGCGGGGGACGGGGTGTGCGAGCTGGACTCGGAGAAGGCGCGGGGGAGGCTGGGACTGTAGGGCTCCGGCCCCAGGCTCCCGGCCCGCTTTCTGGAGGCTCCGGCGCAGGGCTCCGGGTTCTGGGCCCAAGTTCCCGGTCTCCGGGTTCTGGGCCCCCGCCCCTCTGGGGAGCTGCGGGGTCGGCCGGCTCAGGGTGGGCGGGTCGAGGGTAGGCTAACCTAACCTCGTGTTGGTTGAGAGTCCTCCAGAAACGGGCGCGGACGCCGCCCCCGCGCCGCCCGGCCGCCGCACGGCGATACGTACGGCCGGGCTGCTCGCCGCCGCGGTGGTGTTGCTCGCCGTTCTCGTCGCGAGCATCGCCGTCGGGGCCAAACCGCTCTCGCTGGACCAGGTCTGGCACGGGCTGTTCCACGACTCGGGGAACTATGCCGACATCGTCGTGGGGGAGCGGGTGTCCCGGACGCTGCTCGGGCTGCTCGCCGGCCTCGCGCTCGGCCTCGCGGGCGCCGTGCTGCAGGCGCTGACCCGCAACCCGCTCGCGGACCCCGGCATCCTCGGCATCAACATGGGCGCCTCCGCCGCCGTCGTCACGGCGATCAGCTTCTTCGGGGTGACCTCGTTCAGCGGCTATGTGTGGTTCGCTTTCCTCGGGTCGGCCGCCGTCGGTGTGCTCGTGTATGTGCTGGGCGGTACGCGCAGTGCGACGCCCGTGCGGCTCGCGCTGGCCGGTACCGCGATCACCGCCGCGCTCTCCGGCTACCTCTACGCCGTGATGATCACCGACGACGTGGCGCTGAACCGGATGCGGTTCTGGCAGGTCGGCTCGTTGGCCAGCGCCAAGATGGACACCATCGAGCAGGTGCTGCCGTTCATCGCGGTCGGCGCCGTGCTCGCGCTCGCTCTCGCCCGGCCGCTCAACGCGATGGCCATGGGCGACGACACCGCCCGCGCCCTCGGTGCCCATCTCGGCCGCACTCGCGCGCTCAGCATGGCCGCCGCGACGCTGCTGTGCGGCGCCGCGACCGCCGCCTGCGGGCCGATCGTCTTCGTCGGCCTGATGGTGCCGCACATCGTGCGCTCCTTCACCGGCCCCGACATGCGCTGGATTCTGCCGTACGCGGCGGTGCTGTCCCCCGTGCTGCTGCTCGGCGCCGATGTCGTCGGCCGGATCGTCGCCCGCCCCGCCGAGCTCCAGGTCGGCATCGTCACCGCGGTCATCGGCGCCCCGGTCTTCATCCTTCTCGTACGACGCCGGAGGCTGGCCCAGCTGTGAAGACGGTGAAAACGACCAAAGCGATACGCACGCCGGGCGGGCTCTCCGTACGCCTCGACGTCCGCTCGGCCGTCGTCGTGGCCGTGCTCATGGTGGCCGCGCTCGCCGCGAGCGTCGTCCTCATCGGCACCGGCGACTTCCCGATCCCAGCCCTCGACGTCCTGCGCACCCTCGCCGGGCACGGTGACGCCGGGCAGGAGTTCATCATCAACGACCTGCGGTTGCCGCGGGTCCTCGTCGGCCTCCTGGTCGGCGGCGCGCTCGGCCTGTCCGGCGCGCTCTTCCAGTCGATCTCACGCAACCCGCTCGGCAGCCCCGACGTGCTCGGCCTCAACCAGGGCGCGACCGCGGGCGCGCTCGTGATGATCGTGATCTTCGGCGGCAGCGCCACACAGGTCGCGTTCGGGGCGCTCGTCGGCGGACTCGTCACGGGCCTCGCGATCTACGTCCTCGCGTGGAAGCGGGGCGTGCACGGCTACCGGCTCGTCCTGGTCGGCATCGGCGTCTCCGCGTTCGTCACCGCCGTCAACGGCTATCTGCTGACCAAGGCCGACTTCGTGGACGCGGCCCGCGCCACTGTGTGGATGACCGGCTCGCTCAACGGGCGCGGCTGGGAGCAGGTGTGGCCGCTGCTCGTCCTGTTCGCGGTCCTGGTGCCGGTCGTCGCCGCGTTCGGGCGTCCGTTGCGGATGCTGGAGATGGGCGACGACGCGGCCGGCGCGCTCGGCATCCGCGTCGAGCGGACCCGGCTGCTGCTGCTCACGGCCTCCGTCTTCCTGACGGCGGCCGCGACCGCCGCGGCGGGCCCGGTCGTGTTCGTGGCGCTCACCGCCCCGCAGATCGCCCGGCGCCTGACCAAGTCGCCCGGCCCGAACCTGATGGCCGCGACCTGGATGGGCGCGACGCTGCTGATCGTCGCCGACCTGGTCTCGCAGCGGATGTTCGGCGCGGATCAACTGCCCGTCGGCGTCGTGACGGGCGTCGTCGGCGGCGTCTATCTGCTGTGGCTCCTTGTCGCCGAGCGCAAGGCGGGCCGGATATGAGCGGCCGCACCACCAGGACCTCACCGGCGGACCAGCCGCACCCGACGCACCTCCAGAACGCTAGGAGCACCGCTGTGAACAGGCTGACAGCCGACGACGTGACCCTCGGCTACGACCAGCGCGTCATCGCCGAGAACCTCTCCGTGGAGATACCCGACCACTCCTTCACGGTGATCGTCGGCCCGAACGCCTGCGGCAAGTCCACGCTGCTGCGCGCCCTGTCGCGGATGCTGAAGCCGAGCGCGGGCCGTGTCCTGCTCGACGGCAGCGTCATCCAGTCGATGCCCGCGAAGAAGGTCGCGAAGACGCTGGGCCTGCTGCCGCAGTCGTCGGTCGCGCCCGACGGCATCACCGTCGGTGATCTCGTGGCGCGCGGCCGCTACCCGCACCAGGGCCTGCTGCGCCAGTGGTCGCCGGAGGACGAGAAGGTCGTACGGGAGTCCATGGAGTCCACCGGCGTCGCCGAGCTCGCCGACCGGTACGTGGACGAGCTGTCCGGCGGTCAGCGCCAGCGCGTGTGGATCGCCATGGCGCTCGCCCAGCAGACGCCGCTGCTGCTCCTCGACGAGCCGACCACGTACCTCGACATCCAGCACCAGATCGACGTCCTGGACCTCTGCGCCGAGCTGCACGAGGAGCAGGGGCGCACGCTCGTCGCCGTCCTGCACGACCTCAACCACGCCGCCCGGTACGCGACCCACCTGATCGCCCTGCGCGGCGGCGAGGTGATCGCCGAGGGTGCGCCGAAGGACATCGTCACCGCCGATCTCGTCGAGCGGCTGTTCGGGATGAAGTGCCAGGTCATCGACGACCCGGAGACGGGGACGCCGCTGGTGGTGCCCGCCGCCCGCAAGGCGCGCAAACCCGCGCATCCGAAGGCCCCGGAAGCGGCGTCGGACGTGGACGCCGAGGTGGCTAGAGCAGCGTCCTGAGGCGGAGCAGGTCGCGGAACGAGGCTTCCAGCCTGACCCGGCCCGCGGCCCACGCCTTGGCGAAGTTCAGCCGGCCGTTCACCAGCGCCACCAGGTCGTCGCCCGTCATCGCGAGACGGATCTGCGCCTTGTCGGCCGGCGGCCCGGGACGGGTGGACTGCACCTCGATCCGGCCGTCCTTCAGGCGGCCGGAGAACGTCACGTCCAGATCGGTGATGCGGCAGCTCAGGGTGCGGTCGAGCGCCGCGGCGGCCCGTACGTCGCCGTTCGCGCCCGCCATGGAGTCCGAAAGTCTGTCGAGCGCCGCGCGGCACTCCTCCGTAGTGGCCATCGTGATCGACGGTACACCGGGCTTCCGAGGTAGCGTCTGGGCATGAGCGAGCACCCCGCCGAACAGTCGTACGAGCCTGCGGCCCCGGCCCCCCTCGGCATCGTGCGCACCCCCACCGGCAACGCCGACGTGGACGCCCACCTCGAGCGCCTCGGCGACGTCGACCACCTCGCGGCGGACGGACACATCGAGGTGTACGAGGATGTACACCAGGGGCTGCGCAACGCGCTGACCGCGCTCGACGCCGGGCCCCGGCCCTCGGCGACGCCCTCACCGGCACCGTCGCCGGCGCCTTCATCGACGTACGAGCACAGGAGCTGAACCGACCGTGGCAGGTGTGGCACGTCGCCGCCTCGACGCCGAACTCGTCCAGCGCAAGCTGGCCCGCTCGCGGGAGCACGCGAGCCAGCTCATCGCCGCGGGGCGGGTGAGCGTCTCCAGAATCGTCGCGACCAAGCCCGCGACCCAGGTGGACACCGGGGTGTCCATCGTCGTGGCCGCGGACGAGAGCGACCCCGACTACGTCTCGCGCGGCGGGCACAAGCTGGCGGGCGCGCTCGCCGCGTTCGGGCCGCAGGGGCTCGTGGTGAAGGGGCGGCGGGCGCTCGACGCCGGGGCGTCCACGGGCGGCTTCACCGACGTCCTGCTGCGGGCCGGCGCCGCGCACGTCGTCGCCGTCGACGTCGGGTACGGGCAGCTCGCCTGGTCGCTCCAGAGCGATGAACGCGTCACCGTCAAGGACCGTACGAACGTACGCGAATTGACGCTGGAAGCGATCGACGGAGTGCCGGTGGACGTGGTGGTGGGAGACCTCTCCTTCATCCCGCTCGGGCTCGTCCTGCCCGCCCTCGCGCGGTGCGCGGCGCCCGACGCGGACCTCGTCCTCATGGTCAAGCCGCAGTTCGAGGTGGGCAAGGAGCGGCTCGGCAGCGGCGGGGTCGTACGCAGCCCCGAGCTGCGGGCCGAGGCCGTGCGGGGTGTGGCCGCACAGGCGTACGCGCTCGGGCTCGGCGTGCGGGGCGTCACCGCGAGCCCCCTGCCCGGCCCCTCCGGAAATGTCGAGTACTTTCTGTGGCTGCGGGCCGGGGCTCCCGAACTGGACCCGGCCGACGTCGACCGTGCAGTGGCGGAGGGGCCGCGTTGACTCAGACCCGAGCTCGTACTGTTTTCCTGCTCGCGCACACCGGACGGCCCGCGGCCATCCGCAGTGCCGAACTCGTCGTGGAGGGGCTGCTCAAGAGCGGCCTCGGGGTGCGGGTGCTCGCCGCCGAGGCGGCCGACCTGCCGCTGCCGTCCTCCGTGCAGCTCGTGCAGGAGGCCACCCCGGCCTGCCTCGACGGGTGCGAGCTGCTCATCGTCCTCGGCGGTGACGGGACGCTCCTGCGCGGGGCCGAGTTCGCGCGGGCGTCCGGGGTGCCGATGCTCGGGGTCAACCTCGGGCGGGTCGGGTTCCTCGCGGAGGCCGAGCGCGACGACCTCGACAAGGTCGTCGACCGGGTCGTCACCAAGGAGTACGAGGTCGAGGAGCGCATGACGATCGACGTCGTCGTGCACCGCAACGGGGATGTCGTGCACCGGGACTGGGCGCTCAATGAGGCCGCCGTGCAGAAGACGGAGCCCGAGCGGATGCTCGAGGTCGTCCTTGAGATCGATGGGCGGCCCGTGACCGGGTTCGGGTGTGACGGGATCGTGTGCGCCACGCCTACGGGGTCCACGGCGTATGCGTTCTCGGCGGGTGGGCCTGTGGTGTGGCCCGAGGTGGAGGCGTTGCTGATGGTGCCCATCAGCGCGCATGCGCTGTTCGCCAAGCCGCTGGTCACGTCGCCGAACTCGGTGCTGGCCGTTGAGGTTCAGCCGCATACGCCGCAGGGGGTTTTGTGGTGTGACGGGCGGCGGACCGTGGAGTTGCCGGCCGGGGCGCGGGTGGAGGTTCGGCGGGGGGCCGTGCCGGTGCGGCTTGCTCGGTTGCATCATGCGGTGTTCACGGATCGGCTGGTGGCGAAGTTCGCGTTGCCGGTCGCTGGGTGGCGCGGGGCGCCTCACTAGCGGGTCGCGTCTGCGGGGTGGGCTTTTCGTCGCCGGGTGCGGGTTTCGTCGTGGCTGGTCGCGCCGTTCCCCGCGCCCCTGAGCGGCGCGTCTCGTCTGCCGGGTGGTCGTCGTCGGCCGGGTGCCGGTTCGTCGTGGTTGGTCGCGCAGTTCCCCGCGCCCCTGAGCGGCGCATCTCGTTACCGGGGTCTGTTGTCGCGTCGTTCCCCGCGCCCCTTCGGGGCGCCCCTTTCGGGGCACTCGGTCAGGGGGCCGTCGCATGGACGGGGTGGAACCTCGTAAGGTCGTGTTCGTGTTGGAGGAGATGCGGATACGGTCGCTCGGAGTCATCGACGACGCGGTGGTCGAGCTGTCACCCGGATTCACGGCGGTGACCGGCGAGACCGGCGCGGGCAAGACGATGGTCGTCACCAGCCTCGGGCTGCTGCTCGGCGGGCGGGCCGACCCCGCGCTCGTGCGGATCGGCGCGAAGAACGCCGTCGTGGAGGGCCGCGTCGCCGTGCCCGCCGGGTCGGCCGCGCTGGCCCGCGCCGAGGAGGCCGGGGCCGAGCTGGACGACGGCGTGCTGCTCGTCAGCCGTACCGTCTCCGCCGAGGGGCGGTCACGGGCGCATCTGGGCGGGCGGTCCGTGCCGGTGGGTGTGCTGTCCGAGCTGGCCGACGAACTCGTCGCCGTGCACGGGCAGACCGATCAGCAAGGGCTGCTCAAGCTCGGGCGGCAGCGGCAGGCGCTCGACCGGTACGCCGGTGACGCCGTCGCCGTGCCGCTCGCCAAGTACACGACCGTCTACAAGCGGCTCAAGGCCGTCAGCGGTGAGCTGGACGAGATCACCACGCGCGCGCGGGAGCGGGCGCAGGAGGCCGATCTGCTGCGGTTCGGGCTCGACGAGATCGCCGCCGTGGAGCCGCGCGCCGGTGAGGACGTCGAGCTGGCGGAGGAGGCGTCCCGGCTCGGGCACGCCGAGGCGTTGGCCTCGGCCGCCGCCGCCGCGCACGCCGCGCTCGCCGGGAACCCGGAGGACCCGGAGGGCGTGGACGCCACCACCCTGGTGGGCGGCGCCGCACGGGCTCTGGACGCCGTACGGGCGCACGACCCGGCCCTCGCCACGCTCGCCGAGCGGATCGGTGAGGTGCAGATCCTGCTGACGGATGTCGCCGCCGAGCTGGCCGGGTACGCCGACGACCTGGACGCCGACCCGCTGCGGCTCTCGGCCGTCGAGGAGCGCAGGGCCGCGCTGACCCAGTTGACCCGCAAGTACGGCGAGGACGTCGCGGGCGTGCTCGCCTGGGCCGAGGCGAGCGCCGCCCGCCTGCTCGAACTGGACGGGGACGACGAGCGGATCGAGGAGCTGACCGCCGAACGCGAGTCGCTCCGCGGTGAGCTGGGCGCGCTCGCCCAGGAGCTGACGCACGCCCGCACCGAGGCCGCCTCGCGGTTCGCCGCCGCCGTCACCGAGGAGCTGGCCTCGCTGGCGATGCCGCACGCGCGCGTGTCGTTCGACATCCGGCAGAACGAGACGGACGCCGCCGACGGCGTCGAGGTCGACGGGCGGACCGTGGTCTGCGGACCCAGCGGCGTCGACGAGGTCGAACTGCTGCTCGCCCCGCACCCGGGCGCCCCGCCCCGGCCCATCGCCAAGGGCGCGTCCGGCGGTGAGCTGTCGCGTGTGATGCTCGCGGTCGAGGTCGTCTTCGCGGGCACCGACCCCGTGCCGACGTACCTGTTCGACGAGGTGGACGCCGGTGTCGGCGGCAAGGCGGCCGTCGAGATCGGCCGGCGCCTCGCCAAGCTGGCCAAGACCGCGCAGGTCGTGGTGGTCACGCACCTGCCGCAGGTCGCGGCCTTCGCCGACCGCCAGCTCCTGGTCGAGAAGACGAACGACGGAACCGTCACGCGGTCCGGCGTCACCGTCCTGGAGGGCGAGGACCGCGTACGGGAGCTGTCGCGGATGCTCGCCGGCCAGGAGGACTCGGAGACGGCGCGGGCGCACGCGGAGGAGCTGCTGGAGGCGGCGCGCGCCGATGCCTGAGCCCGCCCGCGCCCTGCGCGTCGCCGCCGTCGCCGCGGGTGTCACCCTTGCCGCCCGCACCGCCCTGCGCCGTACGAAGCCGGGCGGCGCGCACCTGTGGGACCGGAAGAACCACGCGGGGCGCGGCGTCGATCTGTGCGCCGGGCCCGCCGTCACCCTGGGCACGGCGGCGGGCGCGCTCGTCGCGGACCCGGGGACGCGTAGCGCCACGCTGATCGCCACGCTCGCGGCCGGGGCCTGCGGCGCGTACGACGACGTGGCGGGCGCGGGCGACCCGCGGCGCGGCTTCCGCGCCCACCTCGGCGCGCTGCGGCACGGCGAGGTCACCAGCGGCGCCGTGAAGCTGTTCGGCGTCTCGGCGGCCGGGCTCGTCGCGGGCGCGCTGCTCAAGGAGCGGTGGGCCGACAAGGCGCTCGCCGGGGTCGTCGTCGCGAGCACCGCGCACCTCGTCAACCTCGTGGACGTACGCCCCGGACGCGCGGCCCAGGCGGCGCTCGCGCTCGGCAGCGCCGGGCTGCTGCGCGGCTCGCTCGCCGCCGCGCCGATGGGCGCGGCCGCCGCGGTCCTCCCGGACGACCTGGCCGAGCGCGGCATGCTCGGTGACGCGGGCGCGCACGCCCTGGGCGCCGCGCTCGGTGTCGCCATCGTCGCGGGCAACGGGCGGCCGGGGCTCGTCGCGCACGCCGCCGGTCTGGTCGCCGCCGTCGCCTGCGGGAAACAGGTGAGCGCGTGGGCCGAGAAGGGCATGGGCTGAGACACCCGCCCCCCTCACCCGTGTGAGTGATCCGGTGCGCCGGGTTGCCCGGGACGGCCGGGTGGGGGACCGTGGCCGGTGCCGGAACGTCCGTACGGGCTGGCATCCTTGGCCTGGACCGCTTCCAGGGCCGCACCACCCGCACTCGAACCACCGCATCAGGAGCCCCGCCGCGTGAGCCACGTGAGCAGCCACTCAGCGCACGGACAGCCGCCGCTGCGCACCGTCCAGGTGCTGGGTGGCGGCAGCGCGGGCAGCAGCGCCCACGTCCGCTCGCTCGCCGCCGGGCTCGTCGCGCGGGGCGTGCGCGTCACGGTCTGCGCCCCCTTGGAGGCCGAACGCGCCTACGGGTTCGGGGACGTCGGCGCCCACCACCTCGCGGTCCCGCGCAGCAGCGACCCGGCGTCCGTCGCCGCGCTCCGCGTGGCCTGCGCCGACGCCGACCTGGTGCACGCGCACGGCCTGCACGCCGCCCTGCGCGCCTCCCTCGCCCTGCACGGGCGCGGCGTCCCGCTCGTCGTCACCTGGCACACCCGCGGCTACGCGGAAGGGGCCCGCGCCCATCTGCTGCGCTTGCTGGAGCGCCGCGTCGCCCGCGCCGCCTCCGTCGTCCTCGGCACCTCCTCGGAGCTGGTCGACCGGGCCCGGGAGCGCGGCGCCCGTGACGCCCGGCTCGCGGCGGTCTCCTTCCCCGCCCGCCGCCCCGAGCGCAGGGACGCCGAGGACGCCGAGCGGGCCCGCAGCAAGATCCGGGCCGAACTGGGCGCCGTCGACCGCCCGTTGCTGATGGCCGTCGGCAGCCTCCAGCGGCACCGGGGCTACGACGTGCTGCTCGACGCCGCGCACGCCTGGCTCGGCCTCGATCCGGCGCCGCTGCTCGTCATCGCGGGCGAGGGGCCCGAACGGGCCGCGCTCCAGCGGCGCATCGAGACCGAGGGGCTGCCCGTGCGGCTGGTGGGGCGCCGGGACGACGTCGCCGAACTGCTGCCCGCCGCCGATGTCGCGCTGCTGCCGAGCAGTTGGGAGTCGCGCTCGCTCCTCGCGCAGGAGGCGCTGCACGCGGGCGTGCCGCTCGTGGCGACGGAGGTCGGCGGCATCCCCGAACTGGTCGGGAACGCCGCCGAATTGGTGCCCTACGGGGACGCCCCGGCCCTCGCCCGCGCCGTCGAGCGGATCCTCTCCGACCCCGCGCGCCGCGCCGAACTCCGGGACCGGGGGCGGGCGCAGGCCGCGTCGTGGCCGACCGAGGACGCGACGATCGCCCAGGTCCTCAGCGTCTACGACGAGTTGACCGGCGCGTTCTAACGCGCGGGCTGCTGCACGTGACGGCGGGCCCGCAGCGCCAGGCTGAGCGCGAGCACCGTCTGCGGATCGTCCAGATCGGTGCCGAGCAACTCCCCGATCCGGGCGAGGCGGTTGTAGAGGGTCTGCCGGTTCAGATGCAGTTCGCGCGCGGCCTCCGCCTTGCGGCCCGCGTGCGCGAGATAGACCTGGAGCGTCGGCAGCAGCGGCGGCTTCGCGCGCCGGTCGTGGTCCTGGAGCGGGCCGATCGCGCGCTCCACGAACGCGGCGAGGGCGTCCTCGTCGTGCCGGTGCAGCCGCCAGAGCAGCAGGTCGATGTCGAGGCGCCGGGCGTCGTGCCACGCCTTGTCGTCCAGGCCCTGCGCCGCCGTCGCCGTCTCGGCCGCGTGGCGCAGGCCCGCCGCGGCTGCGGCCCAGCCGCCCGCGCCGCCGACCACGACGACCGGGGCCTGCGCGCCCGCACGGCGCATTCCGGCGCGTTCCACCCCGGCCCGCAGCGCCGCCGCGACCCGCTCGGCGACCGCCGGACGCTCCGACTCCGCGCGCAGGCCGAGCAGGAGCGGCACCCGCCCCTCGACGGGCCGTACGCCGAGCAGGACCGGCACGCCGACCGACGCCAGCTCCTCCGCGACGGCCCGTGCGAGGACCGCCCAGCCGCCGCCGGGGGAGGGGCCGACCGGCGTCTCCGGCAGCCGCATGACCACCGGGAGGAGCGGCCCCCGGCCCGTCGGCTTGAAGCCGAGGACGCGGGCCTGCGCCGGGGCGTCCTCCGGCGCGATCCGCCCCTCGGCGAGGTCGGTGAGGAAGTCGCCGCGCCCGCGCGCCGCCAGTTCCTCCTCCTGCCGCGCCTGCATCAGCACGACAGCGAGCGACCCGGCGGCGCGTTCGGCGGCGATCCGGTGGACCGGTGCGAGCGGCGCCGCCACCGGGAGCAGCACGAGCCGCGCCCGCACCGAACCGGCCCCGGGCCCGCCGCCGGGGACGTCGACGAGCACGGCCCCGCCGGGCGGCTCGTCCTGGTGGGTGGCGCGCATGCCCTCCCACACCTGGAGCGGGTCGGCGACGTCACCGGCGGCGCCGGCCGCGTACAGGAGCTGTCCGTCGACGGTCTCCAGGAAGACCGGGTTGCCGCTGAACTCGGCGAGGACGCGCAGGACTTGCGGGACTCCGCCGCCGCCCAGCAGGGCCTCGGTGCAGCGGCGGTGCACGTCCTCGGCGCGGCGCAGGAGCGCGTAGTGCCCGTTGACGATCTCGGTGTGGATCTCCTCGGTGACCGTGACGAACGGCACCTCGCGGTGCAACTGCACGAGGGGGAGGTTCGCCGCCCGCGCGGTCTCGACGAGCGCGGCGGGCAGCCGGGCGAACCGCTGGCCCAGCTCTATGACGAGCGCGGCGATGCCCCGGTCGGCCAGCTTGCGGACGAAGGCCCGCTGTTCGGCGGGGCGGGTCCCGATCCCGTACCCCGTGCTCAGAAGCAGTTCGCCGCCCTTGAGCAGGGAGGCGATGTTGGGCACCTCACCCGCGTGCACCCAGCGCACCGTCCGCTGGAGCCGGTCCTGCCCCGCCACCACCTCGGGCAGCCCGCTGCGCAGGCCCGGCAGCTCCAGGGCGCGCTGCACGGTGATGCCCCCTGGGGCGTTCTGCGGGGTCCGGGCGCTGTCCATGGAGCGGACGGTACCCGGTACCGGTGCGTCCGCTCCATGGGCAACCGCCGAGGTCAGCCGCTGTACGCCCCGGACGACGTCAGCCGCAGGGCCGTGTCGATCAGGGGGACGTGGCTGAACGCCTGCGGGAAGTTGCCGACCTGGCGCTGCAGGTGCGGGTCCCACTCCTCGGCGAGCAGCCCCAGGTCGTTGCGGAGGTTGAGCAGCTTCTCGAAGAGCTTGCGGGCCTCGTCGACCCGGCCGATCATCGCGAGGTCGTCCGCCATCCAGAACGAGCAGGCCAGGAACGCGCCCTCGTCGCCGGGGAGCCCGTCGAGCCCCGCGTTGTCGCCGTCGGTCGGGTAGCGCAGGATGAAGCCGTCCGGCGTGGACAGCTCCCGCTGGATCGCCTCGATGGTGCCGATGACGCGCTTGTCGTCCGGCGGCAGGAAGCCCATCTGCGGGATGAGCAGCAGCGACGCGTCCAGCTCCTTGGAGCCGTAGGACTGCGTGAAGGTGTTGCGCTCGGCGTCGTAGCCGCGCGCGCACACGTCCCGGTGGATGTCGTCGCGCAGCTCGCGCCAGCGCTCGATCGGCCCGTCCGCGTCGCCCGACTCCAGGAGCTTGATGGTGCGGTCCACCGCGACCCACGCCATCACCTTGGAGTGCACGAAGTGGCGGCGCGGCCCGCGCACCTCCCAGATGCCCTCGTCCGGCTCGTCCCAGTGCTTCTCCAGGTACTGGATGAGCTTGAGCTGGAGCAGCGAGGCGTAGTCGTTGCGCGCGAGACCCGTCATGTGGGCCAGGTGCAGCGCCTCGGTGACCTCGCCGTACACGTCGAGCTGGAGCTGGTGCGCCGCCCCGTTCCCGACCCGTACCGGGGTGGAGTTCTCGTAGCCGGGCAGCCAGTCCAGCTCGGCCTCGCCCAGCTCGCGCTCGCCCGCGATGCCGTACATGATCTGCAGGTTCTCCGGGTCGCCCGCGACCGCGCGGAGCAGCCACTCGCGCCAGGCGCGGGCCTCCTCGCGGTAACCGGTGCGCAGGAGCGAGGAGAGGGTGATCGCCGCGTCCCGCAGCCAGGTGTAGCGGTAGTCCCAGTTGCGTACGCCGCCGATCTCCTCCGGGAGGGAGGTGGTCGGCGCGGCGACGATGCCGCCGGTCGGCGCGTACGTGAGCGCCTTCAGCGTGATGAGGGAGCGCACCACGGCCTCGCGGTAGGGGCCGTGGTACGTACAGTGCTCGACCCACTCCCGCCAGAACTCCTGGGTCGCCGCGAGCGCGCCCTGCGGGTCCGGCAGCGACGGCGGCTTCTGGTGCGAGGGCTGCCACTGGATGGTGAACGCCACCTGCTCGCCGGGCGCCACCGTGAAGTCGGAGTACGTCGTCAGGTTCTTGCCGTACGTCTCCGCCTCGGAGTCCAGCCACACCGAGTCCGGCCCCGCGACCGCGACCGTACGGCCGTCCACCTTGTGCACCCACGGCGTGATGCGCCCGTACGAGAAGCGCATCCGCAGCGCCGAACGCATCTGGACGCGTCCGCTGACGCCCTCCACGATGCGGGTGAGCTGCGGCGCGCCGTCACGCGGCGGCATGAAATCGGTCACGCGGACGGTGCCGCGCGGGGTGTCCCACTCGGACTGGAGGATCAGCGAGTCCCCGAGGTAGCCGCGGCGCGTCGCCGCCGGCGGTTCGGAGTCGGCCGCGTGCGCGGGGCCAAGGCGCCAGAAGCCGTGATCCTCGGTGCCGAGCAAGCCGGCGAAAATGGCATGCGAGTCGAAGCGGGGCAGGCACAGCCAGTCGACTGTGCCGTCCCGGCAGACCAGGGCGGCGGTCTGCATGTCTCCGATGAGTGCGTAATCCTCGATGCGCCCGGCCACGTGCGTCTCCAGTCGAACGGCCACGTTCGCCCCTGGACCGCGACAGTGGGTCGAGGGACGACTGCAATGCGGTCTAGCGGTCTGCGGTCAAAGGTCTAGATGATCGGTCAACGGTCAACGGTCAACGCTTCACAAAAGGAAGTCAACGGATCGTCTTGATACGTCTTCGGGGTACGTCGTTGCAAACGAACCGACGAGCCGGTCGTTCCGGCGGCGGCACCTGCGACACGGACGGGGGTGGCGCCGCTGTGCTGGTGTTTTCCTGTGTGACTCGACGAGCCGACTGATGCGAGCAGGATACGACGCGCCCAAGTGATCCGCTTGCCGCTCCCGGCAACGCGCCTGCGCCGAAAGGGTGACCACCGGGTGACGATGTCGTGGACCCGTGGTGACGTGTGCGCGGAGCGTGGCCGGAAGCACCCTGCCCGGGTCGCTGATACCCTGGTAGCCCGTGAGCCGGTGGTCATCGAACCCCCGAACCGCAGCGACGGCGCCTCCCTCTCCCGACGAGTCTCGACACGTCCGGGGACCGCGCCGGTACGCACCTCCAGACCGCGACCACGGGAGCCCCCTCTTGGCCATGACGCCCAAATCCACGACGACCAAGCACATCTTCGTCACCGGGGGTGTCGCCTCCTCCCTCGGCAAGGGCCTCACCGCCTCCAGCCTCGGGATGCTGCTCAAGGCACGGGGCCTCCGCGTCGTCATGCAGAAGCTCGACCCGTACCTCAACGTCGACCCCGGCACGATGAACCCCTTCCAGCACGGTGAGGTGTTCGTCACGAACGACGGCGCCGAGACCGACCTGGACATCGGCCACTACGAGCGCTTCCTCGACGTCGACCTCGACGGCTCGGCCAACGTCACCACCGGCCAGGTCTACTCGCAGGTCATCGCCAAGGAGCGGCGCGGCGAGTACCTCGGCGACACCGTCCAGGTCATCCCGCACATCACCAACGAGATCAAGCACCGCATCCGGCGGATGGCGACCGATGAGGTGGACGTCGTCATCACCGAGGTCGGCGGCACCGTCGGCGACATCGAGTCGCTGCCGTTCCTGGAGACCGTCCGCCAGGTCCGCCACGAGGTCGGCCGCGACAACGTCTTCGTGGTGCACATCTCGCTGCTGCCCTACATCGGCCCCTCCGGCGAGCTGAAGACCAAGCCCACCCAGCACTCGGTCGCCGCCCTGCGCAACATCGGCATCCAGCCGGACGCCATCGTGCTGCGCTGCGACCGCGAGGTCCCGACCGCCATCAAGCGCAAGATCAGCCTGATGTGCGACGTCGACGAGGACGCCGTCGTCGCCTGCCCCGACGCCCGCTCGATCTACGACATCCCCAAGACCGTGCACGGCGAGGGCCTGGACGCCTACGTCGTCCGCAAGCTGGACCTGCCGTTCCGCGACGTGGACTGGACGACCTGGGACGACCTGCTCGACCGCGTCCACAACCCCGACCACGAGATCGTCATGGCCCTGGTCGGCAAGTACATCGACCTGCCCGACGCCTACCTCTCGGTCACCGAGGCGCTGCGCGCGGGCGGCTTCGCCAACAAGGCCCGCGTCAAGATCAAGTGGGTCACCTCCGACGACTGCAAGACCCCGGCGGGCGCCGCCAAGCAGCTCGGCGACGTCGACGCCATCTGCATCCCCGGCGGCTTCGGCGAGCGCGGCGTCTCCGGCAAGGTCGGCGCGATCCGCTACGCCCGCGAGAACAAGGTGCCGCTGCTCGGCCTCTGCCTCGGCCTCCAGTGCATCGTCATCGAGGCCGCGCGCAACCTGGCCGACGTGCCCGACGCCAACTCCACCGAGTTCGACCCCGCCACCGGCCACCCGGTCATCGCCACGATGGCCGAGCAGCTCGACATCGTCGCGGGCGAGGGCGACATGGGCGGAACGATGCGCCTGGGCATGTACCCGGCCAAGCTCGCCGAGGGCTCCATCGTGCGCGAGGTGTACGACGGCAAGGAGTACGTCGAGGAGCGCCACCGCCACCGCTACGAGGTGAACAACGCCTACCGCGCCGAACTGGAGAAGAAGGCCGGTCTGCAGTTCTCCGGGCTCTCCCCCGACGGCAAGCTCGTCGAGTACGTCGAGTACCCGCGCGAGGTCCACCCCTACCTCGTCGCCACCCAGGCCCACCCCGAGCTGCGCTCGCGCCCGACGCGTCCGCACCCGCTCTTCGCCGGTCTGGTGAAGGCGGCGGTGGAGCGCAAGGTCGCCGCGCAGGGCTCCGCCGGTTCCGCGGGGTCCAAGAAGGCCAAGTAAGCCCTGTCGTACGAGCGATGTACGGTTACCGGGGTGCGTGCCATTTGCGGCACGTGCCCCGGTTTCTTTTGTGTACGTGTGCGTGGGAGGACGTGGCGGATGACTGCGATCGAAGACACCCCCGAGCAGTGGGAGGTCCGGGCCACCGAGACCCCCTTCGTCGGGAACAAGACCTCCGTGCGCACGGACGACGTCGTCATGCCCGACGGGTCGGTGGCCCGCCGCGACTACCAGGTCCACCCCGGCTCCGTCGCCGTCCTCGCCCTCGACGACGAGGACCGCGTCCTCATCCTCAAGCAGTACCGCCACCCCGTCTCCATGAAGCTCTGGGAGATCCCGGCGGGCCTGCTCGACGTCCCCGGTGAGAACCCGCTTCACGCCGCGCAGCGCGAACTCTACGAGGAGGCGCACGTCAAGGCCGAGGACTGGCGCGTCCTCACTGACGTGTACACCACGCCGGGAGGCTGCTCCGAGGCGGTCCGCATCTTCCTCGCGCGGGACCTCTCCGAGGCGGAGGGCGCCCGCTTCGCGGTGGAGGACGAGGAGGCGGACATGGAACTCGCGCGGGTGCCTCTGGCGGACCTGGTTTCCGGGGTGCTCCGGGGTGACCTTCACAACAACTGCCTTGTGGTGGGGGTGCTTTCGCTGGCGGCGGCGCGGTCCGGGGGGCTGATGGACGAGCTGAGGCCCGCCGAGGCGGAGTGGCCCGCGCGCCCCTTCGACGCCTAGTCGCCGGGGGCGACGGGTCTCGGGCGACCTCGGGCACGTCGTGGCTGGTCGCGCAGTTCCCCGCGCCCCTGAAATGCACACTGCGTGCGCCATTTCAGGCCCGAGAGCGACCACGACGATGCCCGCGCCCGAAAGGCGCCCGGTCGGATGCCGCACGGAGTGCGCATCTCAAGACGGCCGGTTGGATGCGGCACGGAGTGCGCATCCCGGGGGCGCGGGGAACTGCGCGAGCAACTACGACGAATGCCGCGCTCGAAAGACGGCCGGTTGGATGTCGCACGGAGTGCGCATCCCGGGGGCGCGGGGAACTGCGCGAGCAACTACGACGAATGCCGCGCCCGGAAGGCGGCCGGTTGGATGCGGCACGGAGTGCGCATCCCGGGGGCGCGGGGAACTGCGCGAGCGGCCACGACGAATGCCGCGTCTGGAAGACGGCCGGATGGATGCGGCACGGAGTGCGCATCCCGGGGGCGCGGGGAACTGCGCGAGCGACCACGACGAAAGCCGCGCTCGAAAGACGGCCGCATAGATGTCGCACGGAGTGCGCATCTCAGGGGCGCTGGGAACCGCGCGGCCAGCCACGAGGGAAGCCGCGCCCGAGAGATGGCCGGGGTCGTCACCTCGCGCGGCGGTGCGACAACCCGCTGATCCGATCGGGCGATCTTGGCGCGCCGCTCGCCGGAGACGCACCCGCTCCCTGAACTAGGCTCGGGACCGCCCCTGCCGACCCCCGGAGGGGCTGGGTGAGACGGAGCGTGGCCCGTGACGGATCAGGCGGTCGAATCGGACGACGAGACGGCGGTCGGGCCGTCCCCTCGTGACGTGACGGCCGGTCAGTTCTTGGGGCGCAGGCGGGAATTGAAGGAGCTGAGGGCCGACATCGAGCGGGCCGGGCTCGACACCCTGTCCGGCCGGAAGGCCCCCCGCGCCCGTGTCCTGCTCATCGCGGGACGCCCTGGCACGGGCCGCACCGCACTCGCCGAGGAGCTGTTGCGCCAGGTCGCCGACCGTTACCCGGACGGCACCTTGCGGGCCCGCCTGACCGCACCGGACGGCACCCCCGTACCGACCGAACGCGTAGCCCGTGACCTGCTGAACGCGCTCGAACTGCCCGCGCCCCCCGGCGAGTCCGCGGACGATCTGGCCGAGCGCCTGCGGGAGGGCCTCTCGGTGCGCCGGGTCGTGCTGCTGCTGGACGACGCGGGGGACGCCGAGCACGTCGACCCGCTGCTTCCGGACACCCCGGACTGCCTGGTGGTCGCCGTCGCCGAGGGCCCGCTCACGGGGATCGCGGACGTACGCCCTTGCACGATCGGCGGGCTCGACACCAAGTCCGCGCTCGAACTGCTCACCGCGCGCATCGGCTCCGTCCGCGTCACCTGCGATCCGCGCTCGGCCGAGACGCTCGTCGAGCTGTGCGCGGGGGAGCCGGCCGCTCTGGCGATCGCGGGCGGGTGGCTGGCGCGGCGGCCCAAGGAGTCGGTCGCCGATCTCGCGAGGCAACTGCACGCGCAGGACGGCGAGGGGCCCGCGCTCGTCCGCGTCTTCCGCCACTCCTACGCGTCCCTGCCCGGCCCGGCCGCCCGCATACTGCGCTACTTGTCCCTGGCCCCAGAGGGCTACGTCGACCCGCACACCGCGTCCGCGCTCGCGGGCTGCTCCGTCTCGGCCGCCCGCGCCACGCTCGACGACTTCGTGGCGCTCGGGCTCGTCCGGTCGGTCGGCACGCGGCTGCCGCAGTACGAGGTGCCGGTCTGCCTGATCCCGATGTTGCGCGGCCTCACCGAGACGCAGGACCGGCCGGGCGAGATCCAGCTGGCCCGCGCCCGCATGCTGGAACGGACCGTCCGCCTGCTGGCCTCCTGCCGCGCCGTCACCGAGCCCGCCGACAGCCCGGCCCGCAGGAAGCTCGCGGGGCTGCCGAGCGCCCTGCGCTTCCCCGACCGGGCCGCGGCGGCGGAGTGGCTGCGCGTCCGGCAGCCCGCGCTGCTCGCCGCGGCCCGGCTGGCCGTGGCGGACGGCGACCTCGACACCCTGGCCCGGCGGCTGATGGCCGCGCTGGTGCGGGCCCTGGTCGCGCACCGGGGCACCGAGGCCGCCGCGCCCGAGCTGTACGCCGTGCACGGCCTGGTCCTCGATGTCGCCGAGCGGCGGAACCTGCCGAGGGAGAAGGCCGCCGCCCTGCTCAACCTGGGTGACCTGGACGCCGGGACCGGGCGGACGCGGACGGCGCTGGCTCGCTACCGGGCCGCGCTCGACGCCGGACGCGCCGCCCAGGACCCGTACGCCACCGGCCGCGCGATGGAATCCGTAGGCGGTGCGTACCAGCAGTTGGAGGACTGGCACCGGGCCGCCGACTGGTACGGGCGGGCCCTCGCGCAGCGGCTCGCGCGGGGTGAGCGGGCGGACGCCGCGCGGCTGCACGGGCGGATCGCCACCGTCCACATGTACGCGGGGCGCTACGGCGAGGCGCTGCGGGGCTGGCGTTCGGCGATCGCCGGGCACCGCAAGCTGGGCGACGTGCCCGCACAGGCGCGGGCGCTCAGCGAACTGGCGCGGGTGCAGGAGTACGCGGGGCGGCCCGAGGAGTCGCTGCGCACCTGCCAGGAGGCGGCCGAGTGGGCGCGGCAGGCCAAGGACGTACGGCTGCAGGCGGCGCTCCAGTTGCGCCTCGCGGACACCCTCGAACGGCTCGGGGACCCGGCCGCCGCCAAGCTGCACCGGGGTGCTGCCGAGCGCATGCTGGGAGAGGAGGCGGTGGGGCCGGCCGTGGACGGTCTGTCGGAGGCAAACCCTTCGGAACATGCAGCTAACACCTGCGAAATCCGTAGTGCTTCACCAGAAGATTGATGTATCGAAAGGCTAGACAGCTCGAAAACCTTCATTAGACTGGCTCCGCCGCGTGCTTCCGTGGCGTCTCCCGGTGTGTCCTTCGGCGCACTGGTATGCAGTGCAATGACCGGTATATCCCCTGAGCCAAGGACCGTGATCGACGATGAAGGTCGGCATCCCCCGCGAGGTCAAGAACAACGAGTTCCGGGTGGCCATCACCCCCGCCGGCGTGCATGAGCTGGTGCGCCACGGCCACCAGGTCTTCGTCGAGCAGAGCGCCGGTGTGGGCTCCTCGATCCCGGACGCGGAGTACGTCGCCGCGGGTGCGCAGATCCTCGACACCGCCGACGAGGTGTGGGCCACCGCCGACCTGCTCCTCAAGGTCAAGGAGCCGATCGCGGAGGAGTACCACCGCCTGCGCAAGGACCAGACGCTCTTCACCTACCTGCACCTGGCCGCGTCCAAGGAGTGCACGGACGCGCTCCTGGAGTCCGGCACGACCGCCATCGCCTACGAGACGGTCGAGACCGCGGGCCGCCAGCTGCCGCTGCTCGCCCCGATGTCCGAGGTCGCGGGCCGGCTCGCCCCGCAGGTCGGCGCCTACCACCTGATGGCCGCGAACGGCGGCCGCGGTGTGCTGCCCGGCGGCGTCCCCGGCGTCCTCGCCGGCAAGGCCGTCGTCATCGGCGGCGGCGTCTCCGGCTGGAACGCCGCGCAGATCGCCATCGGCATGGGCTTCCACGTGACCCTGCTCGACAAGGACATCAACAAGCTCAAGGAAGCCGACAAGATCTTCGGCACGAAGATCCAGACCGTCGTCTCCAACGCCTTCGAGCTGGAGAAGGCGTGCCTGGACGCCGACCTCGTCATCGGCGCCGTCCTCATCCCCGGCGCCAAGGCGCCGAAGCTCGTCACCAACGAGCTGGTCTCGCGGATGAAGGCGGGAAGTGTCCTTGTCGACATCGCGATCGACCAGGGCGGCTGCTTCGAGGACTCGCACCCGACGACGCACGCCGAGCCGACCTTCCCGGTCCACGGTTCGGTCTTCTACTGCGTCGCCAACATGCCCGGCGCCGTGCCCAACACGTCGACGTACGCGCTGACCAACGCCACGCTCCCGTACATCGTGGAACTGGCCAACCGCGGCTGGGCCGAGGCCCTGCGCCGCGACCCGGCCCTCGCCCTCGGCCTCAACACGCATGACGGCAAGGTCGTTTACAAGGAGGTCGCGCAGGCCCACGGCCTCGACCACGTCGAGCTGAGCACGCTGCTCGGCTAGGAGCGACGCGCACGCCGCCCCGGGGCGGCGTCAACAAAAGTCGTCAATCTCACGCTTACGGCCGGACCTTGTCAGGGGTCCGGCCGTAAGCGCATGGGTACGGACTTGGCCAACTCGCCGTGAACGTAACCCTTTAGCCGATTCGCACCCCCGCGAAACGCGCCGAAGAACCGCCGCACGCCCTTGACATGACGGTGTTCCTTTGTCGCTGAAGCGCCGACACATCCTGCCGGGTACGGCGGATTGTGTTGCTGCGGAGCGGTGACACGCCATAGAGTCGCCAACCGTCGGCATGGTGCCACGCTGACCTATCGATAAATTGTTCCTGGTCACATCCAAGGAGGTAAGACGACTTGTGAATGAGTCGACATTTACTCCCGGAGGTGCCCAGCCAGGCGGACAGGGACCCGCGGGGCTTCAAGCTGTCGGCTCCGTAGCTGTGCGTACCTTCGCGGCCCACCAGAGCGGCTTCCGGAGCGGTCCCGAGGAGCAGCCGAGCAGCCCCAAGCAGCAGCCGACGCAGACAGCACACCAGAGCATGGATGGCCATCACGTGAACGCCATGGCCGGCGACCGAAGCGGCGACACACACAGCCACTTCGCCGACTACGACGAACTGTCCCCCGAGGGGCACTTCTACGACCCCGACGCCGAGTACGAGCCGGACCCCGAGTACGCGGCCACGCTTGCCCCGGACGCTGCCCGGCAGCGCCGTGAGCGCGTCGGCCCCACCGGGCGCCCGCTGCCGTACTTCCCGATCCCAGGACCCCTGACCGACCACGGGCCCGCGAAGATCATCGCGATGTGCAACCAGAAGGGCGGCGTCGGCAAGACCACGTCGACCATCAACCTGGGTGCCGCGCTCGCCGAGTACGGCCGCCGGGTCCTGCTCGTCGACTTCGACCCGCAGGGCGCCCTCTCGGTGGGCCTGGGCGTGAACCCGATGGAGCTCGACCTCACGGTCTACAACCTGCTCATGGAGCGGGGCATGTCCGCGGACGAGGTCCTGCTCAAGACGGCGGTCCCCAACATGGACCTGCTGCCGAGCAACATCGACCTGTCCGCCGCCGAGGTGCAGCTCGTCAGCGAGGTCGCGCGCGAGTCCACGCTCCAGCGCGCCCTGAAGCCGCTCATGGCCGACTACGACTACATCGTGATCGACTGTCAGCCCTCGCTCGGCCTGCTCACGGTCAACGCGCTGACCGCCGCGCACAAGGTCATAGTGCCGCTGGAGTGCGAGTTCTTCGCCCTGCGCGGGGTGGCCCTGCTGACCGAGACCATCGAGAAGGTCCAGGAGCGGCTCAACCCCGAGCTGGAGCTCGACGGCATCCTCGCCACCATGTACGACTCCCGCACGGTGCACAGCCGTGAGGTGCTCGCGCGCGTGGTCGAGGCCTTCGACGACCACGTCTACCACACGGTCATCGGGCGCACGGTCCGCTTCCCGGAGACCACGGTCGCCGGTGAGCCGATCACCACGTACGCCTCGAACTCGGTCGGTGCCGCGGCCTACCGCCAGCTCGCCAGGGAGGTGCTCGCCCGGTGTCACGCCGAGTGAGTCTGCCGGGGGCCGACGAACTGTTCCGCACGACCGGGGGAATGGCACTTCAGGCGTCGTCGCCACGGCGCCCGGCGAACGGCGAGGCGCGGGTACCCGGACCGGCCGGCGAGAGCGACGAGGCGGCGGCCTCGCCCTCCGCCGACGACGGCGACCCCGAGACGGCGGCCGCGTCCGCGCCCGTCGCCGAGCACACGGCCGCGGAGGCCGAGTCCGAGGCGGGCTCCCGCGCGCGGGCCGCTGCGGCGGAGACCGGGGAGAAGTCCCGGCGGGCGCCCGGCGCCGCGCAGGAGGCCGCGGGCGGGCGTGGCGCGTCCGCTGCCGCCCGGCGTCGCTCCCGCGCCGCCAACCGGCGGCCCAGCGGTCGCGAACGGCACGACGAGAAGATCACCGTGTACGTCTCCGCCGAGGAGCTGATGGACCTCGAGCACGCCCGCCTGGTGCTGCGCGGTGAGCACGGCCTCGCCGTCGACCGCGGCCGCATCGTGCGCGAGGCCGTCGCCGTCGTCCTGGCGGATCTGGAGTCCCGCGGGGACGCGAGCATCCTCGTACGCCGCCTGCGCGGCCGCTAGCGGCTCCGGCGGTACCCTCCGGCAGTGACGCCCGCGAACGATCCCTCACCCGCCCCCGCCCGGGGCACACGCCGGCGCACCCTGGGCCACGGGGCCGCTCCGCCGGTACCCGAGACCACCGCCCCCGAGCGGTCGGCTGCCGCCGCGCCGGGAAGCCCGCCCGAGCCCACTACCGGTTCCGGACCGGTGGCGGGGGAGCCGGAGGCCCTGCCCGAGCGGGTGCCTGCTGCCGAGGCCGAGACCGGGCCGCTGTCCGAGTCCGGCCCGGCGGACGTGGCTGTGGCGGAGACCGAGCGGTCGGCTGCCGCCGTGGCGGGAAGCGCGCCCGAGTCCGCTGCCGCTCCCAGGCCGGTTGTGAGGGAGGCGGAGGCCCTGCCCGAGTTCGGGGCCGCGGGGCGACCCGAGAAGGTGCCCGCAGCCGGTTCGGAGACCGGGTCGCTGTCCGAGTCCGGCCCGGTGGACGTGGCTGTGGCGGAGACCGGGCGGTCGGCTGTCGACGTGGCGGGAAGCGCGCCCGAGTCTGTTGTCGGTCCGGCGGTCGAGCCCGGGCCGGTAGTGAGGGAGGCGGAGGTCCTGCCTGAGTCTGGGCGTGTGGGCCGGCCCGAGCAGGTGCCCGCGGGGCGACCCGAGTGGGCGCCCGCTGCCGAGGCGGAGACCCGTCCGCTGTCCGAGTCCGGCCCGGCGGACGTGAGCGTGGCAGAGGTCGGGCAGGCTGCTGCCGCCGTGGTGGGAAACATGCCTGAGTCTGCTGAGCAGGCCGCTGTCGACGTGGCGGGAAGTGGGGCCGGGGACGCTGCCGGTTCGGAATCCGTGGGGCCCGGGGAGCAAGGTGATGACGGGCGGTTCAAAGTGCGGCTCGCCAACTTTGAGGGGCCGTTCGATCTGTTGCTTCAGCTCATCTCCAAGCACAAGCTGGACGTCACCGAGGTCGCCCTGTCCAAGGTCACCGATGAGTTCATGGCGCACATCCGGGCGATGGGGCCGGACTGGGACCTCGACCAGACCACCGAGTTCCTCGTCGTCGCCGCGACCCTGCTCGATCTGAAGGCCGCCCGGCTGCTGCCCGCCGCCGAGGTGGAGGACGAGGCCGACCTCGCGCTGCTCGAAGCGCGGGACCTGCTCTTCGCGCGGCTGCTCCAGTACCGCGCCTACAAGCGCGTCGCCGACATCTTCAGCGGGCGGCTCGACGACGAGGCCCGGCGCTATCCGCGTACCGTGGGCCTGGAGCCGCACCACGCGGACCTGCTGCCCGACGTCGTCATCAAGATCGGCGCCGAGGGGTTCGCGGAGCTGGCCGTGAAGGCGATGCGGCCCAGGCCGAAGCCGCAGGTGTACGTCGACCACATCCACGCCCCGCTGGTCAGCGTCCAGGAGCAGGCCGGTCTGGTCGTGGCGCGGCTGCGGGAGGTGGGCGAGGCGACCTTCCAGGCGCTGGTCGCCGACACCGAGGACACGCTGACGGTCGTCGCGCGGTTCCTGGCGCTGCTCGAGCTGTACCGGGAGAAGGCCGTCGCCCTGGAGCAGGAGACCGCGCTCGGGGAGCTGCTCGTGCGCTGGACCGGCGAGGACGCGGCGGAGCCCGTGGTGACCGACGAGTTCGACCGGGCGGTCGAGGTGCCCGCCGACGAGGGGCGGCAGAAGGAGTGAACGTGGTGAACGTGGAGACCACCGAGAGCGCCGAGGAGGGCGTCGCCGGGCTCGCCCTGCGGCCCGCCCTCGAAGCCGTCCTGATGGTCGTGGACGAACCCGCCACCGAGGAACACCTGGCCAAGATCCTTCAGCGGCCGAAGCGGGCCGTCGCCGACGCGCTGCGGGAGCTGGCCGACGAGTACACGGCGCAGGGACGCGGTTTCGAGCTGCGCCTGGTCGCGGGCGGCTGGCGGTTCTACACCCGGCCCGCCTACGCCGAGGCCGTCGAGGCGTTCGTCCTGGACGGCCAGGCCGCCCGGCTGACGCAGGCCGCGCTGGAGACGCTGGCCGTGGTCGCGTACCGCCAGCCGGTCAGCCGTTCCCGGGTCTCCGCCGTGCGCGGGGTCAACTGCGACGGGGTCATGCGGACCCTGTTGCAGAGGGGCCTGGTGGAGGAGGCGGGCGCGGAACCCGAAACAGGTGCGATCCTGTACAGGACGACGAACTACTTTCTGGAGCGGATGGGCCTGCGCGGCCTGGACGAGCTGCCGGAGCTCGCGCCCTTCCTCCCCGAGGCGGACGCGATCGAGGCCGAGACGCTGGAGGGGGTTCCGTCGTTCGATCCGGACGCGCCCGACGCGCCGGGTCCCGAGTACACCGAGCACGCAGCCGACTAGACGGAACTTTTGATGCGAAGCAGCAGCGGCAGGAACAGCAGCGGAAACAACGGCGGGAGCCGTGGTGGCAACAGCGGCGGCCGCGGCGGGAGCAGCGGTGGCCGCGGAAACTACCGCGGAGCCGGGAACAACCGCGACGAGAAGCAGGGCGGCGCCGGCCGCCCGAAGAAGCCGCGCCCCGAGGAGCGGCGCTACGACGTGGGCCCCGGCGGCTCGCAGGACGGCCCGAAGTCGGGCCGTGGCGCGTCCGCGCGCGGCGGCGCCAAGGGCGCCCCGAAGCGCGGGCAGCAGTCCGGCGGCCGGACGGCCCCGGCGCGTTCGCGCGAGTACGAGACGCGGACCGAGGAGCGCAACCGCGACCGGTACGCGGGCAAGAAGGACATCAAGCTCCCGAAGACCTTCCCCGGCGCCGAGCAGGAGGGCGAGCGGCTGCAGAAGGTGCTCGCCCGCGCCGGTTACGGCTCGCGCCGCGCCTGCGAGGAGCTGGTGGAGCAGGCCCGTGTCGAGGTCAACGGCGAGATCGTGCTGGAGCAGGGCATGCGCGTCGACCCGGAGAAGGACGAGATCAAGGTCGACGGCCTGACGGTGGCCACGCAGTCGTACCAGTTCTTCGCCCTGAACAAGCCGGCCGGCGTTGTCTCCACGATGGAGGACAACGAGGGGCGGCAGTGCCTCGGCGACTACACGAACAACCGTGAGACGCGGCTGTTCCACGTCGGGCGGCTCGACACCGAGACCGAGGGCATCATCCTGCTCACCAACCACGGCGAGCTGGCGCACCGCCTGACCCACCCCAAGTACGGCGTGAAGAAGGTCTACCTCGCGCACATCGTGGGCCCGATCCCGCGCGACCTGGGCAAGCGGCTCAAGGACGGCATCCAGCTGGAGGACGGGTACGCGAAGGCGGACCACTTCCGCGTCGTCGAGCAGACCGGCAAGAACTACCTGGTCGAGGTGACCCTCCACGAGGGGCGCAAGCACATCGTGCGGCGCATGCTCGCCGAGGCCGGGTTCCCGGTCGACAAGCTGGTCCGGGTCGCGTTCGGCCCGATCACGCTGGGCGACCAGAAGTCGGGCTGGCTGCGGCGCCTGTCGAACACCGAGGTCGGCATGTTGATGAAGGAAGTCGACCTGTAGAGATCCTCGGTACCAGGAATCCTCGATACCAGGAATCCTCGGTACAGGGCTTGTTCGCGGCAGCCCCCTCCCTTTAAAGTCTGTTGGACCAATAAGGGAGGGGGCTGCCGCATGCACGGCTACGACAAGCACGCCTATGAGCCCTTCGCCGTCACCGTCGACCTCGCCGTCTTCACGCTCCGCGCGGGCCGGCTGCAGATCCTGCTCGTCGAGCGCGGCCAGGAGCCCTACGCGGGCCGGTGGGCGCTGCCGGGCGGGTTCCTGCAGCCCGCCGAGTCCGCGGAGAGCGCCGCCCGGCGCGAGCTGGCCGAGGAGACGGGGCTGAGCGACGTCGCCGGGCTGCACCTGGAGCAGTTGCGGACCTACAGCGAGCCGGACCGCGACCCCCGGATGCGGGTCGTCTCCGTCGCCTTCGCCGCGCTCGTCCCGGACGCGCCGCAGGCGCACGGCGGCGGGGACGCGGCCCGCGCCGCCTGGCTGCCGTACGAGCCGGGGGCGCGCGGCGCGTACGGGCCGCTCGCCTTCGACCACGACCGGATCCTCGCCGACGCCCACGAGCGGATCGGCGGCAAGCTCGAGTACACGTGCCTGGCCACCGCGTTCTGCCCGCCCGAGTTCACGCTCGGCGAGCTGCGCCAGGTCTACGAGGTCGTGTGGGGGACCGATCTCGACCCGGCGAACTTCCGCCGCAAGGTCCTCGCGACACCCGGCTTCGTCGAGCAGATCCCCGGCGCCTCCCGGCTGACCGGCGGCCGCGGCAAACCCGCCGCCCTCTACCGGGCCGGCGGCGCGACCGCCCTGCTCCCGCCGCTGCTCAAGCCCGCGACGGACACCACGGAAGGAACGCGCCGATGACCCTCATGACCGCGAGCCCCGCGACCGGTTCCCTGCTCGGGCTGGCGCTCGGGGACGCGCTCGGCTTTCCGACGGAGTTCAACGACGTACCGGCGATCCTCGCCAAGTGCGGGCCCTGGCGTGAGATGGAGCTGCCGGGCCCGCTCGCCCACATCACGGACGACACGCAGATGGCGCTCGCCGTCGCGCGGGCCCTGCGCACCGCGATGGGCCGGGGGCCGCTCGACGCGGCGCGTTTCGAGCCGCCGCTGCGATCGGAGTTCACCGACTGGTACCGGTCACCGGAGAACAACCGCGCTCCGGGCAACACCTGCCTCACCGCCTGCGACCTCCTGGAGGACAAGGCGCGGGACTGGCGCGACGCCAGCCGGATCCACTCCAAGGGCTGCGGCGCCAACATGCGGGTCACCCCGGTCGGCCTGATGCCGGGGCTGAGCGAGGACCAGCGGGCGGGGGCGGCCCAGTTGCAGGCGGCACTCACCCACGGGCATCCGACCGCGCTCGCGGCGAGCGACCTGACCGCCCGCGCGGTGTTCCTGCTCGCGCACGGTGCCGACCCCACCGGCCTGGTGGGACAGCTGCGCTCGTACGCCCTGGAGAACCGCACGCGCTACCGGGAGGACTGGCTCGGCGACCTGTGGCGCCGCTCGCAGGACCCGGACCCCGCGCACTTCATCACGCGCGGCTGGGACGAGTGCCTGGCCGTACTGGAACGCCTGGCCACGGCGGCACGGACCGCCAACGCCGAGACCGACCCCTGCCTCGCCACCGGCGCGGGCTGGATCGCTGAGGAGGCCCTCGCCACCGCCCTCCTGTGCTTCCTCCTCTTCGTGGACGCCCCGGTGCTCGCCCTGCGCCGCGCCGCCTGCACCTCCGGCGACTCGGACTCGATCGCGGCCCTGACCGGCGCGTTCGCGGGCGCGTACCTCGGCGCGGACGGCTGGCCGAAGGAGTGGGTGGAGCGGGTGGAGCACCGGGACGAGCTGACGGCGTACGGGGCGGAGTGGGACGCGTAAATCGCTGGGGCGCGTCGGCGCGGTCCGGCACGATGGGCGGATGATCGCCGACGCACAGCTCCCCGCGGAGACCGACCTGACCTCGGTCGTCGCCGCGGAACCCGACCCGCTGCTCTTCGCCACCGTCTCGGGTGCGCACCTGTACGGGTTTCCGTCCCGCGACTCCGACGTGGACCTGCGCGGTGTGCATCTGCTGCCCGCCGCGGCGCTCCTCGGGCTGCGCGAGCCGGAGGAGACCCGGTCGCGGATGTGGTTCGCGGACGGCGTCGAGATGGACCTCGTCACGCACGACCTGCGCAAGTTCGTCCGGCTGATGCTGCGGCGCAACGGCTACGTCCTCGAACAGCTCCTGTCGCCGCTCGTCGTCCACAGCACGGACGCCCACCGCGAGCTGGTCGCGCTCGCGCCGGGCGTCCTCACGCGCCACCACGCGCACCACTACCGGGGCTTCGCGGGCACCCAGTGGCGGCTGTACGAGAGGAACCGCGAGCTGAAGCCGCTGCTGTACGCGTTCCGCGTGCTGCTCACCGGCATCCACCTGATGCGGAGCGGCGAGGTGCAGGCCCACCTGCCCACACTGCTCGGCGAAGTGGCGGCCCCCGCGTATCTGTCCGAGCTGATCGAGGCGAAGGCGGCGGCCGAGCACGGCGGTGCGGAGGTGGAGCACGCGCGCGTGGCCGCCGACGTCGAGGCCCTGCACGCCGAGCTGGACGCGGCGCAGGAAGCGTCGAGGCTGCCCGACGAGGCGTCCGCCCACGACGCCCTGCACGATCTAGTGGTGCGCGTCCGCCTGACGGGCTGAGGCGCGGCGGGCCCGGACCAGGAAGTCCTCGACGCGGGCGCGGTCCGGCGACGCGGGGAGCGGGGTGCGGCGCGCGGCCTCGTCCGTCTCCGCCGCCAGGCGGGCCATCCAGCGGTCGACCTCCGGCCACGGCACCTCGCCGCGCTTCACCGCGAGCAGCGCCTCCCGCTGATCACCCACGTCGATCGTCAGCTCACCCGTGCGCAGCAGGTCGCGGCAGGAGGTGAGCAGGCGGAGCAGGTGCATGGCGTGCTTCCAGCGGGGCGCGCCGTGCGTGCGGACGTCGGCCTCCAGCTTGCGGCGCTGGCTGAGCGCGTACCGGGCGAACGTCTCGTGGGCCTCCTGGGAGAGGAACGCGTCGCGCAGGGAGAGCAGGTCGCGGCCGGTGTCCGTGAGGTGGGTGACCAGGGGGGAGTGCAGGCACTCCAGGATGTTCGGGTTGGCGCGCAGGGCCAGTGCGCAGAAGCGTTCCAGCTCCCAGGAGAACTGCTCATCGGCCGGGCCCTCGATGTGCGTCGGCGGCTTGTCGAACCGCCAGAACAGCGGGGTCGGCGCCAGGTACACGCCCCGCAGGTCGGTGTCGCTGCCCTCCGTGGCGAGGCCGAAGGCGCGCGAGCCCATCACGCAGGCGTAGACCGTGTGGTCGCGCACCAGCTCTTCCCGTTCCATCCGGGGAGCGTACGGGGTCGGCTCAGCCCAGCGAGATCGATTTTCCGGTGACGGTGATCTTCTGGGGCGGCAGCGGGCGCGGCGCGGGGCCGCCCGCCACCGACGCGTCCGCGATCCTGTACTTGGAGCCGTGGCACGGGCAGTTGATCGTGCCGCCCGACACCGAGTTCACCGTGCACCCCTGATGCGTGCAGACCGCCGAGAACGCCTTGAAGTCGCCCTGCGTCGGCTGCGTCACCACGACCTTCTTGTCGGCGAAGACCTTTCCGCCGCCGACCGGGATGTCGGTCGTCCTCGCCAGCTCCTTGGGAGCCGCCGCCGACGGCTTCGCGCCGGACGGTGCCGACGATGTGGCCGAGGGCGCCGCCTGGGTGGCGCCGCCGTCGTTCTCCTCGCCGTACTTGCTGCACCCGGCGGCCAGCGCCGCCGCCCCGGCCACGAGCACGCTCCTGCGCGTCGCCGCCGGTTTCATGTCGTCACCCCGACCGTGCGGAAGAACCACAGCGCGGACGTCAGCCACAGCAGCGTCAGGACCGCGAACGCCAGCCCGCCGACGACCGGCAGGAGCCAGCCGGGCAGCCGCTCCGAGCGAAGCAGCAGCATCTTCGCGGTGAACGCCCCGAAGAAGAAGCAGCCGAGGAACGAGTGCCACATGACGCGGGTCGAGTACGTCTGATAGCCGAGCGCGTACAGGCAGTGCACCGCCACGGGCACGGCGAGGAGGAAGGCGATCCGGCCCGACCAGCGGTGCAGGGCGGGCGCCCACACCGGGCCCCGCAGCTTCCCGTAGACCATGAAGGCCGACACCACCTGGACGAGCGCGAAGGCGAACGCCGCCGTCGCCAGCCAGGACTTCACCGCGCTCGTGCTGGAGAAGCCCGCCAGGTTGAACGCCGTGCCCTCCGGGTCATGGGCCTTGCCGTACGCGCCGAGCGCCACCGCCACCGCGGCCGCGACGAGGGCGGGCACCAGATAGCGGGACGCGCCGGGACGGCGGTCGGGCTCGGGGCTCGGGAAGCTCTGGGTCGGGGCGTTCGGGTCGATGGTCATGGCTACCCCCTGCGACAGTGGTCAGGGCACGACGGGACGCGCGGTGAGCTGCTCGCCGTCGACCGTGACGGCGCCGGTCTCCGGGTCGACGGAGGGCGCGGCGGACGGTGCGCCGTCCTTGCGGACGATGCCGACCTGGCGGCCGTCGGGCAGGACGATCCAGCCGCCGTCGATCTTCGCGCCGCGCACCTCGGCGGTGGCGCGGTACAGGCCGGACCCCTTGACGGCCTTCTTCGCGGTGAAGTCCTGCGGCCCGTCGTGGACGCGGACGGTGCCCCGGATCCGGTCGTCGGCGAGGGTGCCGGCGAGCGTGGCGCCGTCCTTGCCGGTGAGCTTCATGGAGCCGTCGTCCTCGACGTCCCCCTTGAGCCAGGACTCCTTGGTGCGGCCGTCGCAGTAGTACGCGATCGCCTTCTGCCCCCGTACGGAGACGGAGACGGCCGCCACGTCGTCGTCCGTGCGGCCCGCGTAGCTGGTCTTCCCGTGGCGGACGGTCCGCGACGGGCCGGGGCTCGGCCTCTCCTTCGAGGCGCTCGGCGAGAGTGAAGGCGAGAGCGAAGGTGAGGTCGTGGCGGCGGGAGCGCCCGCGTACGAGGAGCCCTTCTCGCCCGTCGTCGCGTTCAGCGACAGCATGATCACGGCCAGGGCCAGCCCGGCGTACAGCGTGTAGAGCGGTCCTGAGCGCTTCATCACGAGCCTCCCCCGAGGCGGCAGGTACCGCCCTCCATGCAAGCAGCTCCGGTGGGAGGGCGACAGGGTCTCGTCCGCGCCAACTAGGCTGGGCCCCCTACCGCCCCGTCGTCGCCGCCCCGCGCAAGGACATCGCCCCGTGAGAACCGCACTCGTCATCGGAACCGGCCTCATCGGCACCTCCGCCGCCCTGGCCCTCGCGTCGCGCGGCGTCACCGTGCACCTCGCCGACCACGACACCGCGCAGGCCCGCACCGCCGCCGCGCTCGGCGCCGGGACGGACGCGGCGCCCGAGGGCCCCGTCGACCTCTGCGTCGTCGCCGTGCCGCCCGCCCACGTCGCCACCACGCTCGCGGACGCCATGCGCGAAGGCGCGGCCCGCGCCTACCTCGACGTCGCCAGCGTCAAGGGCGGTCCGCGCCGCGAACTGGAGGCGCTGGGCCTGGACCTGACCACGTACATCGGTACGCACCCGATGAGCGGCCGGGAGCGCAGCGGTCCGCTCGCCGCGACCGCCGACCTCTTCGAGGGCCGCCCCTGGGTGCTGACCCCGACCCGGGACACCGACACCGAGGTCCTGAACCTCGCCCTGGAACTGGTCGCCCTGTGCCGCGCCGTGCCCGTCGTCATGGACGCGGACGCCCACGACCGGGCCGTCGCGCTCGTCTCGCACATGCCCCACCTGGTCTCCAGCATGGTCGCCGCCCGTCTGGAGAACGCCGAGGAGAGCGCCGTACGGCTGTGCGGGCAGGGCATCCGCGACGTGACGCGGATCGCCGCCTCCGAGCCCGGCATGTGGATCGACATCCTCTCCGCGAACCCGGGCCCGGTCGCCGATCTGCTCTCCGCCGTCTCCGCCGACCTCGACGAGACGGTCCAGGCGCTGCGCTCCCTCCAGTCCAGCGACGACGCCAAGCGCCGCGCGGGCGCCGAGGGCGTCGAGACGATGCTGCGCCGGGGCAACGCGGGGCAGAGCCGGGTCCCCGGCAAGCACGGCGCCGCCCCGGCCGCGTACGAGATCGTCGCCGTCCTCATCTCCGACCAGCCCGGCGAGCTGGCTCGCATCTTCGCGGACGCGGGCGCCGCCGGCGTCAACATCGAGGACGTGCGGATCGAGCACGCCACCGGGCAGCAGGCCGGTTTCGTCCAGCTCATGGTGGCGCCCGCCGCCGCCCCCCGCCTCGCCGCGTCGCTGCGCGAGCGGGGCTGGGCCATGCGGCAGTAAGAGGCGCCCGCGCGAGCCAGTAACCTTGTGCGGGGCGCCTTCCGCCCCGCACCCCTGCCCCGTGCACTCAGAAAGGTGTCCGTCACCGTGGAAACCGCCGCCCCGGCAGCCGTGATCGTCGCCATCGACGGACCCTCCGGCACGGGCAAGTCGAGCACCTCCAAGGCCGTCGCCGCCCAGCTCGGCCTGAGCTACCTCGACACCGGCGCCCAGTACCGGGCGATCACCTGGTGGATGGTGAACAACGGGATCGACCTGAGCGACCCCTCCGCCGTCGCGGCGGTCGCGGGCAAGCCCGACATCGTCTCCGGCACGGACCCGGCCGCGCCCACCATCACCGTCGACGGCACGGACGTCGCGGGCCCGATCCGCACGGGCGAGGTCACCTCCAAGGTCAGCGCCGTCAGCGCCGTCCCCGAGGTGCGGGCCCGCATCACCGAGCTGCAGCGCTCCATCGCCGCCGCGGCCGCCGCCGACGGCAGGGGCATCGTCGTCGAGGGCCGCGACATCGGTACGACCGTGCTGCCCGACGCCGACCTGAAGATCTTCCTCACCGCCTCGCCCGAGGCCCGCGCCGCCCGCCGCTCCGGCGAGCTGAAGGGCGCCGACGTCAAGGCCACGCAGGAGGCGCTGATCAAGAGGGACGCGGCCGACTCCAGCCGCAAGACGTCGCCGCTCGCCAAGGCCGACGACGCCGTGGAGGTGGACACCACCGACCTCACGCTCCAGCAGGTCATCGAGTGCGTCGTCACCCTCGTCGGGGAGAAGCGGGCCTCGAAGTGAGCCCGGACAGCCTGTCCGCGCGTGGCCCGTCCGAGCGGGGAGCGGAGATCGGCCGGCGCATCGGCGTCGGTCTGATGTACGGGTTGTGGAAGCCGCGCGTCCTCGGCGCGTGGCGCGTCCCCGCGAGCGGCCCGGTGATCTTCGCCGTGAACCACTCGCACAACGTGGACGGGCCCATGGTCATGGGCGTCGCCCCGCGCCCGACACACTTCCTGATCAAGCAGGAGGCGTTCATCGGGCCGCTCGGCACCTTCCTCGAAGGGATCGGGCAGGTGAAGGTCGACCGGACCAGCACGGACCGCACGGCCATCACCCGCGCCCTCGACGTCCTCGCGGGCGGGGGAGTGCTCGGCATCTTCCCCGAGGGCACGCGCGGCGAGGGCGACTTCGCCTCGCTGCGGGCCGGGCTCGCGTACTTCGCGGTGCGCAGCGGCGCCCCGATCGTCCCGGTCGCCGTCCTGGGAAGCACGGAGCGGCGCGGACGGTTGATAAAGAAGCTGCCGCCGTTGCGCAGCCGGGTCGACGTCGTCTTCGGCGACGCGTTCGAGGCGGGCGACGGCACCGGGCGGCGTACGCGCACGGCGCTCGACGCGGCGACGGTGCGCATCCAGGGGCGGCTCACCGCGCACCTGGACCATGCCAGGCGTCTCACCGGGCGCTGAGCGAGACTTTCAGTAGTGGACCGCCGTACACGAACACGGCGGCTCACCGATCACCACGATGAACGACGAGGTACGGACTTCATGAACGACCAGATCCAGCCCGAGGGCGGCTCCGAACACGACCACGGGGCGCTCGGCGACGCGGAGTACGCGGAGTTCATGGAGCTCGCCGCCGAGGAGGGCTTCGACGTCGAGGACGTCGAGGGCGCCATTGAGGAGGCGGGCCACGGCCCGCTGCCCGTCCTCGCCGTCGTCGGCCGCCCCAATGTCGGCAAGTCGACTCTCGTGAACCGCATCATCGGTCGCCGCGAGGCGGTCGTCGAGGACAAGCCGGGCGTCACCCGCGACCGCGTCACCTACGAGGCCGAGTGGGCGGGCCGCCGCTTCAAGGTCGTCGACACCGGCGGCTGGGAGCAGGACGTCCTCGGCATCGACGCGTCGGTGGCCGCCCAGGCCGAGTACGCGATCGAGACGGCCGACGCGGTCGTCTTCGTCGTCGACTCCACGGTCGGCGTCACCGACACCGACGAGGCCGTCGTCCGGCTGCTCCGCAAGGCGGGCAAGCCCGTGGTGCTCTGCGCCAACAAGGTCGACGGCCCGAGCGGCGAGGCCGACGCCACCGCCCTGTGGTCCCTCGGCATCGGCGAGCCCCACCCCGTCTCCTCGCTGCACGGCCGCGGTACGGGCGACATGCTCGACGCCGTCCTGGAGGCGCTGCCCGAGGCGCCCGCGCAGACCTTCGGCACGGCGGTCGGCGGCCCGCGCCGCATCGCGCTGATCGGCCGCCCGAACGTCGGCAAGTCCTCGCTGCTCAACAAGGTGGCGAACGAGGAGCGCGTCGTCGTCAACGAGCTGGCGGGCACCACCCGCGACCCGGTCGACGAGCTGATCGAGCTGGGCGGTGTCACCTGGAAGTTCGTCGACACGGCGGGCATCCGCAAGCGCGTCCACCTCCAGCAGGGCGCCGACTACTACGCCTCGCTGCGCACCGCCGCCGCCGTCGAGAAGGCGGAGGTCGCGGTGATCCTGATCGACGCCTCCGAGACGATCTCGGTGCAGGACCAGCGGATCGTGACGATGGCGGTCGAGGCGGGCCGCGCCATCGTCGTCGCGTTCAACAAGTGGGACACCCTCGACGAGGAGCGCCGCTACTACCTGGAGCGCGAGATCGAGACCGAGCTGGGCCAGATCGCGTGGGCGCCCCGGGTGAACGTCTCGGCGCGCACCGGCCGTCACATGGAGAAGCTGGTCCCGGCCATCGAGACCGCGCTCGCCGGCTGGGAGACGCGTGTGCCGACCGGCCGCCTCAACGCCTTCCTCGGTGAACTGGTCGCCGCCCACCCGCACCCGATCCGCGGCGGCAAGCAGCCCCGCATCCTCTTCGGGACACAGGCCGGTACCAAGCCGCCGCGGTTCGTCCTCTTCTCCTCCGGATTCATCGAGCACGGCTACCGGCGCTTCGTGGAGCGCCGGCTGCGCGAGGAGTTCGGCTTCGAGGGGACCCCGATCCACATCTCGGTGCGGGTGCGGGAGAAGCGCGGGCGCAAGAAGTAGCGATACTTCTATGGCCCACGCCTGGAGCTAGGGCCTACGCGGTGCGGGCGGCAGCGCGGCCGGGAGGTGACCTCCGTGGCCGGGCTGCCGCCCGTTCTGCTGGGGGTAGTGCTGGCCCGTCGCGTAGTACGGGGTGTGGTGCCGGGCCACGTACGTCCCCGTCCCGAAGGGCGCGAAGCCCAGCTGCTCCTCCCCGCTGCGGTCGCCGGGCAAGGTCCTGAAGGACCGCCGGTACTCCGCGCACAGCGCGTCGTAGATCGGCGTGGCCGAGCGGCCCGTCTGGTAGTCCTGCGGGGGACGCATCGCCGGGATGTAGTTCGGGTACTGCTGGCGGCGTCCGGTGTGGGATGAGGTGGGGTCGTATGGGTGCACGTACGTGCCAACGACCCGGGCCCCCGACGGATGCGCCCTTGGCCTCGGCTTTCGCAGGGCGTCAGCAGTGTGACCGGCGGATTCGTGGGGGCCCGGGCGGGCGGAGCGCGGTGGATCAGGTGCCCGCGAGCGGCATGGCGGCGGCCACCAGACGGCCGTTCGCCGCCGCCTTGTCGAGCGCGTCGCGCAGCAGGTCCTCGCGGGGCTGACGGCCGATCGAACCGACCGGCGCGGCGAAGACGAGCACCGTGTGCGTCTTGTTCGCCGCCGTCCGCCAGCCCTCGGTGACCACGAGCGGCTGGTGCGCCTGCCACCAGGCGACCTGGGACGGGGCGCCGCCGGTGCCGGGCTGGAGCACGGCGTGCAGTTGGCCCATGGCGAGCAGCACCGACCAGCCGGGCAGCGTGTGCGGCGCCTCCGTCAGCTCGGAGACCGGCATGAAGCCCTGCTCGATCAGGAGCGGCAGGAAGTCGTCGCCGCCCTCGCCCGGGGTCGTGGCCCCGGGGCGGGCGATGGGGCCGGTCGGCTCGATGACGAGGGCCGGGTGCAGATCGCCCTCGATCAGGACCAGGCCGCTGGTCACCCCGAGCACGGCCTGCGGCGCGCCGGCCTGGGCGGGCACGGAGGCGCCCGCCGCCTCGGTGGCGGCGACAGCCTGCACGGCGCCCTGCAACTGGTCCTCCGCGACCCGCACGACCTGCGAGGGGAGGCAGCCGGCGTGCGCGAAGGCGAGGACGGCGGTCTCGTCCCCGACGAACAGGACCGTGCTGGTGCGCTCCTGCTCGGTGTCGCCGGGGGTGCGGCAGGACGTGCAGTCGTACCCGCCGGGGGTGTTCTCCCCGGCGAGCAGCCGGTCTGCTTCTTCGTCGCCGATCTCGGCGCGTACATCGTCACTCACGTCGAGCAAGCGCGGCACGGGGGGCTCCTCTGTATCGGATGCGTGGGTGAAGCGGTTGCGTGCTGATAAAGGGACAACGGGCGATCTGTGGCCGGAGTCACGCCCGGAAGCGAACGGAATCCACCCATCCGCAGCAGACCGTGAAGAGGCGCCCGGAATCTGTCACTCCACGCCAACTTGTGGGGACGGCAAGCAAGTTGAGTGGGTGAGGTGGGTCACAGATCGCCGTGGTGACAGGTCGACAAATCATGAAATCAGTGAATGAAGTGGGTGGCCGGAACTCGCCGCTACTTCAGGTAACCGCGCATCGACCTGGCGTGACGGGTCGTCAGTTGATGCGGCCCCGTGCGCTGCCTAGATTCCACCGCCGTCTGCACACCGCAGTCCACGAGGTCCACGAGAGGGAATCTCATGTCCGTGCCGATTCGTACGGCTCGAACGACAGTGGTACTCGCCGGGGCGGCCCTGCTCGCCCCCCTCGGCCTCCTCGCGACCGCCGGGTCCGCGCACGCGGACGGCGGCGTCTGGGACCGCATCGCCCGCTGCGAGAGCGGCGGCAACTGGCACACGAGCACCGGCAACGGCTACTACGGCGGACTCCAGTTCTCCGCCGGGACCTGGCGCGCGTACGGCGGAGGGGCCTACGCGCCGACGGCCGACCGGGCAACGAGGGCGCAGCAGATCGCGGTGGCCGCACGGGTCCAGCGCGCGCAGGGCTGGGGCGCCTGGCCCGCCTGCTCGGCCCGGGCCGGCGCGTACGGCGCGGCGCCCGCGGCCCCGGCCGCGCCCAGGGCGGCGAAGCCCGTGCGGCCGAGCCAGCCGCAGCAGTCGCGGCCCGGGTCCGCCCCGGAGTGGCGGAGCTGGTCGGGCGCCGACCGGGGCGGCGCGCGCGGCGGCGGGTACGTCGTGCGCGGCGGTGACACGCTGAGCCTGATCGCGGCGGCGCACGGCACGAGCTGGCAGCGGCTGCACGCCGTCAACCGGGCGGTCATCGGGCCGGACCCGAACCTGATCATGCCGGGGCAGCGGCTGTTCCTCGGCTAGCCCTGCGGGCCGCGCGGCCCCGTCCGGTCGGTTTGTCCGATAAGCCGACCGGGTGGGGTCGCGGGCTGCGCGGCGTGGCGCGAGGGGCCCCCGCGCACCGGTGCTTAGCGTGGCGCGATGTACCTGAAGCGCTTGAAGCCCTTGCAGCCCCTGAACCCGGTGAAGGCCTCCAAGCCCCTGACGTCCCCGCAGCCGGGGACGTACGGCCGGGCGGCGGTTGTCCTGGGCGGGTTGCTCGCCCTGATCTGCACCCCCGTCGCCGCGTCGGCCGCGCCGGGACCCGCTCCCGGTGTGGGGAACATCGTCACCAGACCCCGCGACTGCGCGCGCGACCAGCGCCTGTGGAGCTGCCTCGCCGAGTGCGAGAGCGGCGGGCGCTGGGACGCGAACACGGGGAACTCCTTCTACGGCGGGCTCCAGTTCACGCAGTCCACCTGGGAGGCGTACGGCGGCCTCAAGTACGCGCCGCGCGCCGACCTCGCCTCCCGCGCCGAACAGATCGCGGTCGCCGAGAAGGTCCTCGACGACCAGGGATGGGGCGCCTGGCCCGCCTGTTCGAAGCAGTACCGGCTCGCCGGGCGCGTGGTGCAGAGCGAGGAGCGGAAGCCGCACAAGAAGAAACGTCGGCCTCCGCGCGCGGAGGCCGGCACGACGTCGATCATCCCCCGCTAGCGACCGCGCCGCCCGCCTCGGGCGCCTCACCCGCCTCCCCGCTGAACACGACGGCACCGCGCCGCACCACATGGACGAGCACGGTGCCGTCGCCCGCACGCAGCCCGGGCGGCAGCCGCTGTTCGGCGAGGACCACGGCGGCGTCCAGCTCGCGCAGCAGGGCGTACGTACGGGCCGCGACCCGGGGCGCCATGCCCTGGGTGGGCTCGTCGAGCAGGACGACACGCGCGCGGGACAGCAGGGCGCGGGAGACGGCGACCATGCGCTGCTCCCCGCCGGACAAGGTGCCCGCGCGGCGTTCGAGGAGGGGGCGCAGCTCCGGGTAGGCGGCGAGCGCGGGCCCGGGATCGCCGTCCGGGGCGGCGAGCCGTACGTGCTCGGCGACGCGCAACGCCGCGAACACGGCCTGCCGGTCGGGGACGAAGCACAGGCCCGCGGCGGCGCGGGCGTGCGGCGCGTGCCGGGTGACGTCGGCACCGTCCCACACGACGGCGCCCGCGCTGAGCGGCGCGGTGCCCGCGAGGGCGCGCAGGACGGTGGTGCGCCCGGACCCGTTGCGGCCCAGCAGAACGGTGACCGTCCCGGCGGGAGCGGCCAGATCGACGCCGTGCAGGGCCTCCAGCGGGCCGTAGTGCACGCGGGCGGCGCGCAGTTCGATGCCGCGCCTCACGGACGCGCCCCGCCGACATGCTCAAGGACGCTGGACGGCGGCCCGGACGCGACGACGCGCCCCGCGCTCATCACGTGCACGACGTCGGCCAGGTCCGCGACGAGATCCAGATCGTGCTCCACGACGAGGATCCCGACACCGTCGGCGGCGAGCGCCCGCAGCAGCCGCGCCATGGCCCGCACCTCCTCGTCGTCGAGCCCGGCGGCGGGTTCGTCGAGGAGAAGGGTGTGCGGCCGCCCGGCCAGGGCGCGGGCCAGCTCGACACGGCGCAGGGCCCCGGTCGGCAGATCGAACGTGCGCTGCTCACCGCGCAGCCCGAACAGCGCGAGCAGCCGCCCGGTGGCGTCCGGATCGCGTACGCGGCCCTGCTCGGCGCCGACCCGAACGTTCTCGGCCACGGTCAACGACGGGAACACCGCCAGCTCCTGAAAGGTCCGGGCCACCCCCAGCCGGGTCCGCGCGTGCGCGGGCAACGCCGTGACATCCCGCCGCCCCAGCCGCACCCGCCCCGCCCCCGGCCGCAACGACCCGGCAAGACAGTGGAACAGCGTGCTCTTCCCGGCCCCATTGACCCCAACAACGGCCACGACCCGCCCCGTCGGCACGCTGACGTCCACATCCCGCAGCACGGTCCGCCCGGCGAAGGAGACGGTGAGGCGGGAGGCGGCGAGCAAGGGCTCCGCCCGGGAGGACGTGACGCGGCTCGGCGGGGGCGCGGAGGGAGGCCGCTTCCGCCGCGCGGGCCAGGTCGGCCGGGGCGTGGCCCGTGGTCCGGCGGCGTCCGGGCGCCCGCCTTGACGAGGGCGGTTCGTCCGCTGCTCCGGGCTGTTCTCCGCGCGGCACGGGTGCGATGAAGCCGAGTCGTCCTCGGCCGCGCCCGGAAGCTGCCGCGAACCCCGCCCGGCCGAGCCCACTCGCCGCCGCTCCGGCCCTCCTATAGAGACGCGTCGGCGCTGATGCGGGTCACCGCCCAAGGGGCCCCGGCGCTCCACCCGGACACCCCGCGCCCCGTCCGCCGCCCCCGCCCCCCGCCGCAACCGCTCCCTCGCCTCAACCCCCCGCGCCGTCAACCGGCCCCGGCCCCGTACGAAAGCGCCGCGCACCGCCTCGTACGGGTCCTCCGGGAGGTGGCCCACCAGAACGGCCAGGACGCCGATCGCCGCCGCCGCGACCCCGCCGCGCGCGCCCGCGTCCAGGCCCACCAGGAGTGCCGCGCCCGCCAGCGCCGCGAGGGGCGTGTCCGCGCCCAGGACGACGAGGGTCGCGAACCAGAGCAGGCCGCGTACCGGGTCGTACGCGCCCGGGTCGAAGGAGTGGAGGCCGAGTGCGAGCAGGCCGCCGCCGAGCGCCGCGAGCCCGGCGCCTGTCACGAACGCCGTCACCTTGAGCGCGGGCACCCGGACCCCGGCCGCCGAGGCGCCCGCCTCGTGGTCCCGCATCGCGGCGAGGGCGCGGCCCATTCGGCCCCGGCGCAGTGCCGAGACCAGGAGCAGGGCCCCGGCCAGCAGGACCAGCTCCAGGACGTAGTACGCGCGGTCGTCGTCGAAGCCCGCAGGCCGGCCCGGCGCCAGGCCCGACGCGTACGGCTGCGCGAACACGAAGCGGCTCACCCCGACCCCGACCGCGAACGTCGCGAGCGCCAGGGCCAGTCCGTGCCGCCCGATCGCCGGGACCGCCGTGAGCAGGCCGAGAGGGGCCACCAGGAGCGTGGACAGGAGCAGGGCGGCCAGGCCCGGCACCTCGGGGAGCAGCGGGAAGCGGCCCAGCGTCAGCAGCGTCGCGAACAGCGCGCCCAGCCCGGCGAACGCGCCCTGCCCCAGCGCCAACTGCCCTGCCCGCCCCGTCACCACCACCAGCGACAGCAGGATCATCGCGAGCGCCGGGACCTGGACCGACGTCTGGAGGTCCGCGCCCGCGAACCCCAGCGGCAGCAGGAACAGCACCGCCGCCACCGGCCACGCCCCCGGCGGCGCGGGCAGCCCCCGGCGCGTCACCGCGCGCGGCAGCGCCCCGCGTCCGCCGATCCCGGGCAGGGCGAGCGCGGCGACGAGCAGCGCGACCACGAACAGGTTCGCGCCGACCGCCTGGAGCAGCGGCTCGGCCCACCCGCCGGGGTGCACCCGTGTCAACTGGCTCTGCGCGACCCCGATGGCAAGGGCCACGAGGACCGCCACCGACAGCATCCGCATGCGCGCCGCCACCGCGACCGCCACGACCTCCATCACCAGCAAGGGCAGCCCGTACGGGTCGAGCCGTACGTACGGCGCGAGCAGCACCCCGGTCAGGCCCGCCGTGAACGCGCCGAACGCCCAGCCCGCCGCCGCGATCCGGTCCGCGTCGATGCCGCCGAGCACGGCCAGCGGCCGGTTGTCGACGACCGCCCGGAGCTCACCGCCGAACCGCGTCCACCGCGTCACCGCCCACACGGCCACGGCGACCGCGCAGGCCACCGCGAGCTGCCCCCACGGATCGGCCCCGATCAGCGTCGGCGCGTCCTCCCGCGCGCCCGTGCCCCACAGCAGCGCCGCCGCCCCGACCAGGAGCACGAAGACGCCGATGGAGGCGACCAGCGTACGGGCCGGGTCCGCGCCGTCCTCGGTCAGCGGGCGGAACACCCCGCGCTCCAGGGCCAGTCCGAGCCCCGGCGCCACGACCAGGAGCACCAGCGCCGCACTCGCCCACAGCGGCCAGGACCACACCACCACGCACTGCCGCAGCAGGTACGCGCAGACCATCGCGAGCGCGCCGTGCGCGAAGTTCAGGACACCCGTCGCGCGATAGGTGACGATCAGTCCGGTCCCGGTGAGCGCCGCCGCCGCGCCCACCGAAAGACCCGCGAGCGTGAGGTCGTACGTGAGCGAGGCCACGCCTCAGCCCTCCGCGGGCGGCTCGCAGACGGGGCACGGCCGGAGTCCGCCGTCCGCCCGCGCCCCGGCGTCGGCGGGCACGGCCTCGGGCCTGCCCGCGACGAGCGGGCAGTCCGCGCGGTGCCACAGGGTGCCGCCGGGGATCATGAGGAGCGCGTCGGAGGTGGCGACCGGCCCGGTCGCGGGCGGCGGCGCGGACGGTTCCCCGGCGACCAGAAGCTCGTACAGCTCCTCGACCCGCGATGTGGCGAGCACGCTCCTGGCGTACGTGAGCAGGACAGCGCCCGCGACGATCAGCGCCGCGCCCGGCACCGTGCAGGAGGCGAGGTAGGGCAGTTGCCGCTCGGCGAACCGCTCGCCGGAGACGCCGTACCAGCCGGCCACGCACAGGACGGCGCCCGCGGCGAGGGTGGCGAGCCCGGCCCACAGGGCGGGGCGCACGGTTCGGAGCCGGGCAGTCCGCATCGGTGACCCCCACGTCATGACGGAGTGTGCCTGCGCGTGTCTGGTCTTGTCGGCCGATCGCTTGCACTATGCCTTCTGCAGGCCAACCTCGAAAGCTCCGGGCGGAGTCGAGGCCCGGACCGACACCCGGTGGTGAGCCAGATGGTTCTCGGGAGCAGGATCAGGGTCCGGCGGGGCCGCACACGGGGCGCGGCGCTCGTCCTGGCCGCGGCCCTGGCGCTCGGCCCGGCGCTGACGGCGTGCAGCGACGACAGCGGCGGCGACGAGAGCTCCCCGCCGACCCCGTCCAGCCAGGAGCCCGGCTCGCACAAGCCGTCCTCGAAGGTGCCCACCCGCTCGGCGCCCGCCGACGCCGCCGCGGCCCGTAAAAAGATCAAGGAGAACTGGCAGAAGTTCTTCGACCCGGCCGTGCCGCAGAAGGAGAAGGAGCAGGTTCTTGAGGACGGCACCCGGATGCGGCCGGTCCTGCGGAGCTTCAACGGGGACAAGCGCGGCGGCCAGGTCCAGGCGAACGTCACCGCCGTCCGGTTCACGTCGCCGGGGAACGCCGAGGTGACGTACTCCCTCGCCCTGAAGGGCGCCACCGTCCTGCCCGGTGCGAAGGGCACGTCCGTCGAGCAGGACGGCACGTGGAAGGTGTCGGTCCGGACGCTGTGCGCGCTGGTGCGGCTGAGCGGCAATGCGTCGGCGCCCCCGGGCTGCTGAGGTCCTCGCGGCGGTGCTCGTCCTCACCCTGTTGTGCGCGCTGTCCGGCTGCGGCTCGCGGCTCCCGGAGAGCGCGTTCGAGGACAGGGCCCGGCAGGGCACGCCGGCGCGGACGTCCGCCCCGATCCACGTCGGCATCCTCACCAGCGCCACGAGCCCGGTCGGCGGCGCCACCTTCACCGACACCCGCGACGGCGCGCAGGCGTACTTCCGGACGCTGAACGACAAGGGCGGCATCCAGGGGCGCCGCGTCGAGGTGCACCTGTGCGACGACGGCGGCAGCGGCGTCGGCAACAACGCGTGCGTGCACGAGCTGATCGACGAGAAGAAGGTCGTCGCCCTGGTGGCCACCACATCCCTCGACTACGCGGGCGCGGCAAAGGTCTCCCGCGCGCGCGTGCCCGACATCGGCGGCCAGCCGATCGGCGCCGCCTACGACACCTACCCGCACCTGTACGGGATCTACGGCAGCCTCGCGCCCCGCGACGGCACCCCCGGCTGGGGCGGCAAGCTGTACGGCGGCACCGAGGTCTACCGCTACTTCAAGCGGGAGCAGGGCGCCCGCACCGCCGCCGTCGTCTCCTACAACCAGGCCGCCTCCGCCGCCTACGCCCGCCTGGTGGTCCGGGGGCTCAAGGCCGAGGGCTACAAGGTGATCACCGAGCAGGTCGACTTCGCGCTGCCGAACTTCCGCGCGGCCGCCGCCGACCTGAAGGACCAGGGCGCCGACCTCGTCCTCGACGCCATCGACGCCCACGGCAACGCGCGGCTGTGCCGGGCCATGGACGAGGTCGGCGCCCGCGTCACCGCGAAGGTCATGACCGTGCAGAGCTGGACGTCGACCGTCGCCGACGACTACAAGGACGCCCCGCACTGCCGCCACTCCCTGTGGGCGACCGGCGCGAGCCGCAACTTCGAGGACACCGGGCACCCGGCCGTACGCGCCTTCCGCGAGGCGACCAAGGGGCTGAGGACGCACGCGCAGTGGCAGCTGGAGGGCTGGGCCGCCGCCCTGTGGTTCACGGACGCGGCGCGCTCCTGCGCCCGGGGCGGGGGCGACGTCACGCGCGCGTGCCTGGACCGCTTCATGAACCGCCCGGCGCCGTACACGGCGGACGGGCTGCTGCTGCCGGTGACCTACCGCGCGCTGCCCGAGCCGCCGAGGACCCGCAGGACGTGCCTCTCGGTCGCCCAGTGGACGGACGAACGGGGCTGGGTCACCCGGAACGGGGACATGAACCGTACGTGTTTCGACGTACCCCAACTCGCCTACCAGCCCTGACGTAGCCCTGATGGACGAAATGGCCAAACGGTTCCCCGACATGTGTACCAATGAGGCAACTGTTGAAGAACAAGATGATGATGATGGACAACCCCCGCCACGTGCCCCCTGTCTAACCCCTCGGTAGGCGGGGTCACCCCGGACGGATCAGACCGTCCGGACTGTCCGCGAGAAATGGTGGGATACGGGGACGCATGCAGATTTCTTTCCTCATTCACAACGCGTACGGGATCGGAGGGACGATCCGCACCACGTACAACCTGGCCAACACGCTGGCCGAGCACCACGACGTGGAAGTGGTCTCCGTCTTCCGCCACCGTGAGCGGCCCACCTTCGCGCCCGACCCGCGCGTGCGCCTGCGCCACCTCGTCGACCTGCGCAAGGACTCGCCGACGTACGAGGGCGACGACCCCGAGTACAAGAAGCCCGCCTCCGTCTTCCCCAAGCACGAGGGGCGCCTCGCGCAGTACAGCGCGCTCACCGACCGGCGCATCGCCGAGCACCTGGCGAGCGTCGAGGCGGACGTCGTGGTCGGCACCCGGCCCGGGCTCAACGTGCACCTCGCGCGGCAGACCCGGCGCGGCCCGCTCCGCGTCGGCCAGGAGCACCTCACGCTCGACACGCACTCCGCGGGGCTCCGCCGCGAGCTGCGCAGCGTCTACCCGCGCCTCGACGCGCTCACCACGACCACCGAGGCCGACGCCCGCGCCTACCGCAGCGGTATGCGCCTGCCCGGCGTCCGCATCGAGGCCATGCCCAACCCGGTGCCCGCACCCCGTGTCGCGCCCGCCGACAGCAGCGCCAAGTGGGTCGTGGCCGCCGGCCGGCTCGCCCCGGTCAAGCGGTACGACCTGCTGATCAAGGCGTTCGACAAGGTGCGCGCCGAGCGCCCCGACTGGCGGCTGCGGATCTACGGGCACGGCAAGCAGAAGGACAAGCTGCGCCGCCTCATCGACCAGCGCGGCCTCTACAACCACGTCTTCCTCATGGGCACCGCGAACCCCATCGAGCCCGAGTGGGCGAAAGGTTCCGTCGCCGCGGTGACCTCCACGTTCGAGTCGTTCGGCATGACGATCGTCGAGGCCATGCGGTGCGGTCTGCCCGTCGTCTCCACCGACTGCCCGCACGGACCGGGCGAGATCATCGACAACGGTGTCGACGGCCGCCTCGTCGAGGTCGGCAACGTCGACGCGATCGCCGCCGGCCTGCTCGAACTCATCAACGACGACGATCTGCGCAAGCAGATGGCGGCGCGCGCCCTGACGGCCTCCGCCCGCTTCGACCCCGCCCGGATAGCCGAGCGCTACGAGGACCTCTTCGGTTCGCTCACCGGCCGCGGCGGCTCCGTGGGCCTGCTGCACCGGGCCCGCGGCTCCCTGATGAACGGCGCGTTCGCCGTGCGGGACGCCCTCAAGTCGCCGGAGAAGGGGCGTACCGCATGACGACACCGCTGGCCTCGCCCGCACCGATCCCCCCGTCCGACGACAGGACCGTCCGCATGCCACCCCGCGCCGACTGCACCGCCGACTCCGCCGGCGGCCTCACCTTTGACGTCTCCGACCACGGCTCGCCCGCCCCGGCCAGCCTCGTCCTGGTCGACCGGGCCGCGGGGGAGGAGGTGCGCCTGCCGCTCACCCCGATGGGCGACGGGCGGCTGCGCGCCTCCCTGCCGATCAGCGTCGGCCTGCCCGAGGGCCGCTGGGACGCCTACGTCCAGGTCTCCGGCGAGGACCCGGCGCGGCTCGTGCCCGGCCTGAACGACCTGCGCTCGCTCGTCGATCGCGCGCCCAGCGGCTCGCGCGGCTACGTGGCCGTGCGCATCCCGTACGCGACCAAGCACGGCAACCTCACCGTCCGGAGCTGGCTGCGCACCCCGCACGCCGAGGCCGGCGACCTGGCCGTCACGGACGGGGAGCTGACCGTCAAGGGGCGCGTCTACGGCACGGAGTTCACCGCCAAGGCGCACGCGGAGATACGTTCCCGCGCGACGTCCGGGCCGGTGCTCAGGGGCGAGCTGACCGTCGACGGCACCGAGTTCGCGCTGCGCATCGGCTACGACGAGCTGTCCGAGGGCCACTGGGACCTGTGGCTGCGGCCCGCCGGTGAGGACGGGCCCGAGGTGCGCCTCGCCCGGCTCCTGGACGACATCGCCGACAAGAAGCCGATCTTCGCCTACCCCGCGGTGACGGTGCCGGCCGGCGGCCGGGAGCTGACCGCCGAGCCGTACTACACGGGTGACAACGATCTCGCGATCGAGGTGCACGCCGGGGTCTGAAACCAGGCCCTGGCCCCCTCAGTCGCCGACGTGGGCCCCGGTGTCCGGGTTGTGGGTGTCCGGGCCCGCGTCGGAGCCGGAGTGCGCGGCGAAGGCGGCGTACTCGGGGTGGTGCAGGTCGAACGCCGGGGACTCCGAGCGGATCTTCGGCAGTGTCGTGAAGTTGTGCCGGGGCGGCGGGCACGACGTCGCCCACTCCAGGGAGCGGCCGTACCCCCACGGGTCGTCGACCTCCACCTTCACCCCGTACTTGGCCGTCTTCCAGATGTTGTAGAGGAACGGCAGGGTGGACAGGCCGACGAGGAACGCGCCGACGGACGACAGCGTGTTCAGGGCCGTGAACCCGTCGGCGGCGAGATAGTCCGCGTACCGGCGCGGCATGCCCTCCGCGCCCAGCCAGTGCTGCACCAGGAACGTGGTGTGGAAGCCGACGAACAGCGTCCAGAAGTGGATCTTCCCGAGCCGTTCGTCGAGCATCTTCCCGGTCAGCTTCGGCCACCAGAAGTAGAACCCGGCGAACGTGGCGAAGGCGACCGTCCCGAACACCACGTAGTGGAAGTGCGCCACGACGAAGTACGTGTCCGACACGTGGAAGTCCAGCGGCGGCGACGCCAGGATGACCCCGGTCAGGCCGCCGAACAGGAACGTGACGAGGAACCCGCACGACCACAGCATCGGCGTCTCGAAGGACAGCGAGCCCTTCAGCATCGTGCCGCACCAGTTGAAGAACTTCACGCCCGTCGGCACCGCGATGAGGAACGTCATGAACGAGAAGAACGGCAGCAGCACCCCGCCGGTCACGAACATGTGGTGCGCCCATACGACGACCGACAGACCGGTGATCGCCATCGTCGCGCCGACCAGCATCGTGTAGCCCCAGATCGGCTTGCGGCTGAAGACCGGCAGGATCTCGCTGACGATCCCGAAGAACGGCAGCGCGATGATGTAGACCTCGGGATGGCCGAAGAACCAGAACAGGTGCTGCCACAGGAGCGCGCCGCCGTACTGCGCCTCGAAGACCACCGAGCCGAACCGCCGGTCCGCCTCCAGGCAGAGCAGCGCGGCCGCGAGGACCGGGAACGCCATCAGGACGAGGATCGACGTGAACAGCGTGTTCCACGTGAAGATCGGCATCCGGAACATCGTCATGCCGGGCGCCCGCATCCCGATGATCGTGGTCAGGAAGTTCACCGAGCCGAGGATGGTGCCGAACCCGGCGAGCGCGAGCCCCATGATCCACATGTCGGCCCCGACCCCCGGTGAGCGGGTCAGGCTGTTGAGCGGCGCGTAGGCGAACCAGCCGAAGTCCGCGGCCCCGCCCGGCACCGCGAGCGAGGCGAGCACGATGAGCCCGCCGAAGAGGAACAGCCAGTACGAGAGCATGTTCAGACGCGGGAACGCCACGTCGGGCGAGCCGATCTGGAGCGGCATGATCTCGTTGGCGAACCCGGCGAACGTCGGTGTCGCGAAGAGCAGCAGCATGATCGTGCCGTGCATCGTGAAGAGCTGGTTGTACTCCTCGGCGGAGACGATCTGCAGCCCGGGCCGGGCCAGTTCGGCCCGCATCACCAGCGCCATCAGCCCGCCGACGAGGAAGAAGGCGAAGGAGGTGATGAGGTAGAGATGGCCGATCTTCTTGTGGTCGGTGGTGGTCAGCCAGTCCACGATCACCCGGCCCGGCTGCCGCTCCCGCGGCCGTGCCGCCGCCTCCGCACCGGCCTGCACACCGGTCGTTCCCATCGCTTGCCCCCTCGCTTCTCACGCGCCCCGGGCCTGCTTGCCGAACTCACGCCATGATGCGCGCGCCGCCCCCGCCGCGACAGGGTGCGCACACCTCTTTGTGGTGGCGACAGGCAATTCCCGGACGATCTCGACTCGCCCCGCGGGAGCCGGATTCGGAATGCGCCGGGAATTGCGCGCGGAGCTGCCGGTAAAGGGCAGGAGCGCGCTCCGGCGGAATCCCGCGGCCTTCCGGAATTCCGCGCGCGGGCGCGGGAGCGGCGTTGATGAGAACAGTATGAGAAGTAAGGAACCGCCCGATCGTGTGAGGGAGTTCGACCATGGCGGCCGTCGTGATCTTGTGACGAAAGCGTGACCGTACGAAGCCACGGCGCCGCCCGGGGCCGGGCCTGGCATCCCCTGGACACACCGCTTACGGTGGCCGTATGGCACCCATTCCGACCCCGCCCGCAGAGCCCCAGGACACCCCGGACGCCTACGTCGGACTCGACGCCGAACCCGCCGAGCGGCGGGCGCGCGGCCGTGGCTGGTCGACCGTGCGGCAGTTGCCGCCGGGGGCGATCATCACGATGGAGTACCGCGCGGGGCGCCTCAACTTCGAGGTCACGGACGGCAGAGTGACCCGCTGCTGGAAGGGCTGATCCGCCCGCGAACCCACCACGACGAAGGGCCCGGAACCTCCGAGAGGTTCCGGGCCCTTCGCTCATGCGGGCGGGTTGTGCGTACCGTGCCCGCGGTCTGGGGGGCGGGTCAGGCCCGCTGCGGGTCCGTCGTGGCCGTCCGGGCGGTGCCGCGCACCGCCGCCGGGCGTCTGCTGCCCGCGGGCGGCGTGCGCTCGCCGCGCGGGGTGTGCGGGCCCGGCGCGAGCAGCGCCGAAGGACGGGCGGCGGGGCGTGCGGCGGAGACGGGCTCGCGCGCGGGGGCCGCGTCCTCGACGGGCGCGACGACCGGCGCCGCGACGGGCAGCGGGGCCGTCGCGGGCGGTGCGGCGGGCTGCGGCGCGGGTGCCCCGGCTCCGGCGCGGCGCGCGCGCCACCGGTCGCGCAGCGACAGGATCAGCGCCTCGGCGCGGGCGACGAGCGGCTCGAACCAGGGGAGTGCGAGCAGGATGAGCAGGCCCGCGGCCCAGCCGAGGAGGACGTCGCTCAGCCAGTGCGTACCGAGGTAGACGGTGGTCAGGCCGACGCTCAGGGAGATCACCGCGGAGAGCGCGGAGAGCCAGCGGCGGGCGCGCGGCGTGGAGGCCAGATAGGCCAGGATTCCCCAGGTCACCACCGCGTTCGCGGTGTGTCCGGAGGGAAATATATCGCCGTTCTGCCACATCTCGTTCGAGCCGATGACGGTGGCGTAGTGCGGTCCGGCGCGGCCCATGCCGTACTTGGCGGCGCCGACCGTGGCGTTGAGCAGCAGCAGCGCGGTGCCGAACATGAGGAGCGGGCGCAGGGTGTGCTGCCGCCACGCGCGCCAGCCCAGCCACGCCATCACCATGACGGCGGTCGGGCCGCGCTGGCCGAGGACGACCCAGTAGTCGAGGAAGGCGTGGATCTCCGGCCACTGCTGGTAGGGCCGGAAGAACATGACCTGCCAGTCGAAGGCGACCAGCCACGAGGTGGTGAGGACGGCCACCACGATCGCGAGGTAGAAGGCGAGGGTCAGACCGAGGAGGACGACGCGGTGCCGGCTCATCCTGGGCATGACCAGGTTGCCCGGCCGTTCGGGCTCACGGTCGAGTCTCGCGAAGACCCGCTCGAGGCGGCGGGTCAGGTTTCGTTCGGTACGCACCCAATCGACGCTACAGCGGGCGCGCTCCCGACCTGGACGAAACAGTGGCTTTGTGATGACGATGTGATGTGGGATAGCTCTCAGGGCCGCCCTTTTTCCGGGTAATCCGCTAACCGGCCCGGGAAGGGTGCGCGAATTCACCGATCGTTTTCGGTTGCTCCTTGTCGCGCGCTTATGAATGCGTTCGCCGCGTGCTGGCACGGAATTCACCGTCCGCTCATCGGGCCCGTCGGAGTCGATCATGGTCGGCCGGGGCCGGTCACGGCGGGACCCGGCCGGTCAGGGCGGGCCCGAACCGTTCAGCCAGAACGCCCCGTAGACCGCCGAGACCAGCGCGAGCCCGCCGAGGACCGTCGCCGACCTGCTGGTACGCCACCGGGCCAGTGCCGCCGCGACCGGCAGGAGCAGGGGGAACGCGGGCAGCAGCAGACGCGGCTTCGATCCGAAGTACCCCGAAGCACACAGGGCAAGCAGCACGACCAGACCCGTGTACACGAGCAGCGGCACCGGCTGGCGTCGCCGCGCCCCGGCCACGTACAGCCAGATGACGAGCCCCACGCCGACGATGAGGCCGATGCCGGCGAGCGCGCCCAGCGGTGACGTGAACTTGTCGGCGACGAAGCGGGCGAAGGCGGCGCCCCCGTCGAACCCGTTGCCCCACTGCTCCTGCACGTCGAGGTAGCCGAACAGACCGCCGCCCGTGCGCCGCCCCACCCACACCACGTACGCCGCCGCGCCCACCGGGGCGAGCAGCACGCCGAGGATCATGCGCCAGGACGCGCGGCGCTCGCGGGCGGCGCACAGCGCGGCCGCCACCCACACCGCCGCCACGACCGCCGCGCCGACCGGCCGGGTCAGCCCCGCGAGCGAGGCGAGCAGGCCCGCGCCGGCCCAGTGGCGCCGCAGGACCGCGTAGAGCGCCCAGGCCGCGAGCGCGGTGAACAGGGACTCGCTGTACGCCATCGACGTGACGACGCCGACCGGCAGCGCGGCCCACAGGACCGCGAGGCAGACGCCGGCCCGGCGCCCGTACAGATGCGCGCCGACCGCGAAGATCCCCCAGGCCGCCGCGAGCGAGGCGAGCCAGCTCACCGCCAGGCCCGCGTCGGCGTACGACAGGGGGCTGACGGCGGCCCCGGCACGTTCCAGCCAGGGCAGGAGCGGGAAGAATGCCAGATTGGAATGGACACTGCCGTCCGGCAGCGTCACCGACCAGCCGTAACCGTCCCCGGCGACCCGCGTGTACCAGAGCGAGTCCCAGCGCGCGCTCAGCAAGGTGTGCGGGCTCTTGCCCTCGGCCGCGCTCCACAGGGCGAGTGCGAGCAGGCCGAGCGCGCGCACCCCGGCACAGGCGAGGAGGGCGGGCAGCGCCGCACGCGGAGTGGGAGGGCCGTGCTGATCGACGTCGTTCACGGCCCCGATTATCGACGCCCGCATCCGCGGACCCGTGCGCCGCCCACGCCGCCCCAGTGGCGCACGCCACAAGGGATGACGGGGTCCATGAGAGGTCCACCACGTGTACGTGGCCTGAACTCGCGTACGCTGACGGCTCACTCGCCTTCCGTCGCGGGGCCGGGAGAACCGCTCCTCCCGAGCCGAAGACCACGGGCATCCCCGGCCCGCGGATCCGCCGGACACGAGGATTCACTGGGAGGTACGCACATGTCCGGGACGAGCACGGCCGCCGGGCGGCTGCACCGTCGCCTCGCCGCTCATCGGGGCCGCGCCAATAGCTGGGTCGTCCTCGTCGTCCTGTGCACGAGCCTGCTCCTGGTCGCCCTCGACTCGACCATCCTGTACGTGGCCCTGCCCTCGGTCACCGAGGACCTGCGGCCCACCTCCGTCGAAATGCTGTGGATCGGCGACGCCTATCCGCTGATCTGCGCCTCGCTCCTCATCCTCTTCGGCACCCTCGGCGACCGTGTCGGCCGCAGACGCATCCTGCTGCTCGGCTACGGCCTGTTCGGCGCGGCCTCCGCGCTCGCCGTCCTCGCCGACAGCGCGCAGGTCCTGATACTGGCCCGCGCCCTGCTCGGCATAGGCGGGGCGATGATCATGCCCGCGACGCTGTCGATCGTGCGGGACGTCTTCCCCGACCGGCGCGAGCGGGCCGTGGCCATAGGCGTGTGGACGGCGGTCGCCGCGATCGGCGCCGCCACCGGTCCCGTCCTCGGCGGCTTCCTCGTCGAGCACTACTGGTGGGGCTCGGTCTTCCTCATCAACATCCCGCTGATGGCGGTGATGCTGCCGCTGTGCCGGATCCTCGTCCCCGAGTCCAAGGGCCGGTCCGACGGGCCCTGGGACCTGTTCGGCGCGCTGCTCGCCGCGCTCGGCGTCCTCGGTGTCGTCTACGGCATCAAGGAACTCGGCATCGACCGCGACCTCCTCGACGCGGGCGCCGTCCTGCCGTTCCTCGCGGGCGTCGCGCTCCTCGTCCTCTTCGTCCGCCGCCAGCGCAGGCGCGCGCACCCGCTGATCGACATGCGGCTGTTCACGCGCGCCGCGTTCTCCACGTCCGTCGGGTGCATAGTCATCGCGATGCTGGCCCTGGTCGGGCTGGAACTGATCGCGGTCCAGTACCTCCAGCTCGTCCTGGAGATGACCCCGCTGGAGACCGGTCTGCGGATGCTGCCGCTGACCTTCGCGGCGATGGTCGCGGGCGTCCTCGGCTCCCAGATACTCCGGCGGTTCGGCCCGCGCACCATGGTGAGCTGCGGCTTCGCCCTCACCGCCTGCGCGGTGCTGCTGCTCTGCCTGATGGGCGAGCAGGACCGGCCGTGGCTGCTCGGCGCCGGGTTCGTCCTGCTCGGCTTCGGCTTCCAGTCCACGCTGTTCGGCGCCTACGAGTCGATGCTCACCGAGGCCCCGGCCGACGACGCGGGCGGCGCCGCCGCCATCGGCGAGACGTCCTACCAGCTCGGCGCGGGCATGGGCATCGCGCTGCTGGGCTCCGTGATGAACGCGGCGTACGCGCCCGGGCTCGCCCACGTCCAAGGGGTCTCCGAGGGGGAGAGCGGGGCAGCCGGACATTCGCTGGGGGAGGCGTACCAGATCGCCGCGCGGCTCGGCGGCGGGGCGGGAGCGGCCCTGCGGGACGCGGCGCGGAGCTCGTTCGTGCACGGTCTGCATGTGACGCTGGTGGTCAGTGCCGTGCTGCTGCTTCTGGGGGCGGGCGCGGCGCTCCGGCTCCCGCGCCGCATGGAGTGCGAGGCGCCGGCGGCCGAGGAGCACGCACCCCGCGCGGAATCGCCGGTCGCCTGACCGGCGGCTCTGCTGCTCGGGCTGTCGGCCCGTGCTGTCAGCCCTGGCTGTCAGCTCTGGTTGAAGAAACCATCCGGCTGGGTACGGGACTCACGGCCCGAGACGATCTGGGTGTTGGCCGGGGTGAGGAGGAAGACCCGGGTGGCCACCCGGTCGATCGAGCCGCGCAGACCGAAGATGAGGCCCGCCGCGAAGTCGACCACGCGCTTGGCGTCGGCCGGCTCCATCGACGTCAGGTTCATGATGACCGGAACGCCCTCCCGGAACATCTCGCCGATCCGCCGCGCGTCCCGGAAGCTGTCCGGGGTCACGGTGCCGATGCGGCGCCCCTCCTCCTGGGCCTCCTCCGCGGCGACCTTCACGCGCGGGTCCGTCACCCAGGCGGCTGCGCTCGCGGCGGGCTCGGGCCCCTCGTCGTAGTCGTCGTCGTAGTAACGCTCGTCATCGTTGTCGTCGACGAGGCCAAGCCAGGCACTTGCCTTACGCACCGATCCCATGGACGCCTCCTCTCACAGCGGTTCCTCTGCGTTCCGTATCCCTATGGTCGTCCATGATGCTGATGCGGCGCCAAGTGGATAGTCGCCGCGCGGGGTTTTCGTGACGGTACTGGTGCACAGTCAACACGGGGTTGTCCCAAGGTTTCCAAGGGTCGTGCGGCTCAAGGTCGCTGACCGGGCATGAAATATGATCCTTCGCGGCGTTCGGGTGATCTTGGGTGCGTACGGGTGAACGATCGAGTGTCGTGATCACTCGGTACGATCGGGCGTACCCGATCCGGGCGAGTTGACACCGCACCCTCGCCCTGTTGACGGGCCATCATCCGACGTACGGGGGAGACGTCTTGTTCGGTATTGTCCGGCCTTGCAGCCATAGGCTCGGCGACGGCCTGAAGAACCAGTGGATGGCGCACCTGTGCGGGCTCTGCCTGGCGCTGCGCCGCGACCACGGGCAGTTCGCCCGGATCGTCACCAACTATGATGGTCTGCTGGTCTCCGTACTGACGGAGGCTCAGACCGTTTCAGTGGACGAAGGGCGCCGCCAGGCCGGACCCTGCCCCCTGCGCGGCATGCGCACCGCCTCCGTCGCCCGGGGCGAGGGCGCCCGCCTCGCCGCCGCCGTCTCCCTCGTCCTCGCCTCGGCGAAGGTCCGCGACCATGTCGAGGACCGGGACGGCCTGTTCGCCCGCAAGCCCGTCGCCGCCGCCGCGAAGAAGGTCGCCGCGAGCTGGGGCAGGGCCGGCGCCCGCACCGGATCGGCCGTCGGGTTCGACACGGCCGTGCTCGTGGACGCCGTCGAACGGCAGGCCGGGATCGAGTCCCTCGCCGGACCGGGGACCGCCGTCGCCGTCGTCACCGAGCCGACCGAGACCGCGACCGGCGCCGCGTTCGCCCACACCGCCCATCTCGCCGGGCGCCCGCACAACGCCGAACCGCTCGCCGCAGTGGGCCGTATGTTCGGCCGGCTCGCGCACCTCCTGGACGCCGTCGAGGACCGCGCGGCCGACGCCGCCGCCGGTGCCTGGAACCCGCTGACCGCCACCGGCACCGGGCTCGCCGAGGCGCGCGCGATCGCCGACGACGCCGTGCACCGCATCCGGCGCACGCTGCGCGAGGTCGACTTCGCCGACGGGAAGCTGGCCCACCTGCTGCTCGCGCACGAGCTGAGGCGTTCGGTGGACCGGGCCTTCGGCACGGGCGCCTGCGCCACCGGCCATGGCGCGCACGCCGCCACCGCCTCCACGCCCCAGCAGGGCGGCACCCCGGACGGCTGGGTCCCGACCGGGGCGCCGGGCGGCCCCTACGCGCCGACCGGCTCAGGACCGTACGCCTCCAACAACCCCTACGGCGGCGGACAGCCCGGACACCCGGGGCACCACCCGGGGCAGCCGGTCCACCCCGGCGGCCCGGGCGGGCCCGGTGACCCCGGCTGGTTCGGCGGCCCCGGCGGCGGGGGCGGGCACGAACCCCACAAGCCCGGCAAGCGCGGGCTCCTCGCGGGGTGCGCCGTCGCCATCGGCCTGTGCTGCACGTGCAAGGTGTGCTGCGCGGACGAGTTCGAGGGGCCGTGGTCGCGGAAGAAGCGCGAAGGCGCGTGCAGCAACTGCGACTGCGGTTGCTGCGAGTGCTGCGAGGCCTGCGAATGCTGTGAGTGCTGCTCCTGCTGCGACTGCGGACTCTGAGGGTTCTGCGTTTCTGAGGGTTCTGGGGGCAGGCCCCGGGGGAGCCGTCAGTCCTTGATCTCCGGCGGGGAGATCCTGGACGTCTCGATCCCCGACGGGGTCGTGCCCCACTTCTTCAGGATCTTGTCGTAGGTGCCGTTCGCGATCAGCTTGTTCACCGCCGCCTGGAACGCCGGGGCCAGGGGCGTGCCCTTCTTGAAGGCGAAGCCCACGTCCAGGCGGTGGAACTCGTTGAGGAACTTCAGCCCCTCCTGCTGCTTCACGGCGTACCGCAGGCCGTTGATCGTGCTCATCACCACGTCGGCGCGGCCCTGCTGGAGCGAGGACCAGACCGCGCTCGGCTCGGAGTACGTCTTCACGTCGTAGGGCTTCTTGCCCGCGTCCGTGCAGACCTTCTTGTTCTCCTCCAGGGTCGCCTCGAAGGTGGTGCCCGCGCCCGTCGCCACGTTCAGGCCGCACAGCTGCTTGAGGTCGGTGACCTTCTTCAGGTCGCTGTCCTTGCGGACGGCGAAGCCCTGGCCGTCATTGATGTAGGTGACGAAGTCGATCGTCTTGCGGCGCTCGTCCGTGACGCCGAAGTTGCCGGTGCCGAGGTCGTACTTGCCGCTGCCCAGGGCGGGCAGGATCGCCTCGAAGCTCGCGACCTCCTGCTTGAACTTGATGCCGAGCACCTTCGCCACGGCGTTCCCGAAGTCGATGTCCTGGCCGACGATCGTCTTCCCGTTGGGCAGGTACGTGGAGCCCGGCGGGTTGCCGCCGACGGTCACGGCGATCTTGAGACTGCCGCTCTTGCGGACATCTGCGGGAAGGAGTCTCGCCGCCGCGGGATCTCTCGCGAGGCCCGAGACCACGTCCGTCGTGGGGATCTCGGCGTTCTTCGCGGCGGCGGTCTCCGAGCCGCCGGAACCGTCACCGGAGCCGCAGGCGGTGAGACCCAGCGCGGCGACGGTGATCAGCGCGAACGTGGAGGTCAGGGTGGTGGAGCGCATGGCGTGGGGTTCTGCCCTTCGGTGACGGCACAACAAGACGGATTACGCGAGGGGAGGGGAGGGCGCAGCAGGGTGAAGGCGCGGGCGGATACGCGAAACCGCGCGTACCGGGACGCGTGAACAAGGGGTGGTGCGGGGCGCGACGACGCGCGGACCTCCGCAGGCGCGGACGTGCGGTGACGCCGCCATGCGGTGACGGCGTCGCGCGCTCGCGGAGAGAGAAGAAAGGCCGACGCGCGCGGAAGGCGTCAGAAGGGCATCAACAGGACGCGGACCACACTCGACCGAAGTCGATGTGGGAGCGCGTGACCAGCCACTGCTGCGGATGCATGCGCCAAGTGGAACAGGCATCCGTTTCCGCGTCAACTCACTTGAGACGTACGGCTCACACTGTGGACACCCTTGACAGGGCGCGCTCGGCGCCCCGTACTCTCAGGGGCGGTACCGCTGCTGAGGGGCTCCGGTGCCGTTCCCGTGCGCACGCAGGTGTCGAAGGCAAGACCAGGCCGGCCATCCAGGATGTCCGGTCCCACGGAGCCTTCTCATGTCATCGGACACCCTCGCCAAAGTCCCGCCCTCGGCCCCGCCGACCGCCTCCGCCGCACCCCGCATCGTCCCGCGCCGCCGTCCCGGCCAGTGGGCGGCCGCCGCCCTCGTCCTGATCCTGCTCGGCCTCGCCGTCAACTCGGTCACGCGCAACGAGGCGTTCCAGTGGGACGTCGTGGGGGAGTACTTCACCTCGTCGTCCGTGCTGCGCGGGCTCGGGCTCACGCTGTGGCTGACCGCGCTCGTCATGGCCCTCGGCTTCGCGATCGGCACCCTGCTCGCCATCATGCGGCTCTCCGCCAACCCCGTCCTCCGCGCGGTCAGTTGGGGCTACGTCTGGCTGTTCCGGTCCATGCCGATCCTCGTGCAGCTCCTGTTCTGGTTCAACATCGGCGCCCTGTACCCGACGCTCCTCGGCGTGAAGACCGTCGACCTGTTCGGCCCGGTCACCGTCGCCATCATCGGACTCACCCTGCACGAGGCCGCCTACGCCGCCGAGGTCGTGCGCGGCGGCATCCTCTCCGTCGACCGCGGCCAGATCGAGGCCGCCCAGGCGCTCGGCCTCAGCCGCGCCCGCCGCTGGCGCCGGATCGTGCTGCCGCAGGCCATGCGCTCCATCGTGCCGCCCGCAGGGAACATGCTGATCGGCACCCTCAAGGGCACCTCGATCGTCAGCGTCATCGCCGTGCAGGACCTGCTCTACTCGGTGCAGCTCGTCTACCACCGCACCTACCAGGTCATCCCGCTGCTCCTCGTCGCCACCATCTGGTACATCGTGGTCACCTCGCTGCTCAGCGTCGGCCAGTACTACATCGAGCGGCACTACGCACGCGGGACGACGCGATGAGCGCGGCGCGGCAGTCCTTGGTGATCGTGGGCGCGGGGCCCCGCGCGACCGGCGTCCTGGAGCGCATCGCCGCCAACGCCCAGGACGACGGCGGCCACGGCCTGCTGCTCGACGTCCACCTCGTCGACCCCTACCCGCCGGGCGCCGGGCGCATCTGGCGCCACGAACAGTCGCCCCTGCTCTGGATGAACTCGCAGGCGCAGGACGTCACCCTGTTCACCGACGACACCGTGCAGGTCGAGGGGCCGGTGCGGCCGGGCCCCGCGCTGCACGAGTGGGCCGGCATCGACGGCCGCGTCTTCGCCGACCGGCGCAGCCAGGGCCGCTATCTGCGCTGGGTGTACGAGAAGGCCGTCGCCGCCCTGCCCGACGGGGTCGTCGTCCACCACCACGCGCGGCGCGCCCTGCGCGTCGACGGACCGCGCGACGGGCGTCAGCAGGTGTGGCTGGAGGGCCGCACCCGGCCGCTGCTCGGCGACGCCGTCCTCCTCGCCCAGGGCCACCTCGACGCCGAACTGGACGACGAACAGCGGGAGTTGCGCGCGTACGCGCTCCGGAACGGGCTCGTCCACCTGCCGCCGGACTTCACCGCCGACTCCGACCTGAGCGCGCTCGCGCCCGGCCAGGACGTGCTCGTGCGCGGCTTCGGGCTCGCCTTCATCGACCTGATGGTGCTCCTCACGGAAGGGCGCGGCGGACGGTACGAGGGCGACCGGTACATACCCTCGGGCCGCGAGCCCGTCCTGCACGTCGGCTCGCGGCGCGGCGTCCCGTACCACTCGAAGATCGGCTACGACTGGGACGCGGCGGCGGGAGAGCGCCCGCCGCTGCCGCGCTTCCTCGGCCCCGCCGAGATCGACGAGCTCCTCGCCAGGCCGGACGGGTTCGACTTCCGCGCCGACGTATGGCCCCTCATCGACAAAGAGCTGGGCTACGCGCACTACCACCGCCTCTTCACCGCGCACCCCGAGCGCACCGCCATGGCCTGGGCCGATTTCGAGGAGAAGTACGCGGCCTCCGCGCCGCTCGGCGCCGAACTGCACGCCCTCGTCGCCTCCGCCGTGCCCGACCCCGCCGACCGGCTCGACCTCGCCGCCCTCGACCACCCCCTCGCCGGGGTCCGGCACACCTCCCACGACGACCTCCAGGCCGGACTGCGCTCCTACATCACCGCCGACCTGGAGCGTCGCCACGACCCGGCGCACAGCCCCGACCTCGCCGTCTTCATCGGCCTGCTCTCCGTGTACGGGCAGGTCATGCGGCTCGGCGACATCGGCGACTGGTGGCACGGCTTCTTCAGCTACCTGGCGTCCGGGCCGCCCGGACCCCGCCTTCGGCAACTGCTCGCGCTGTCCCGCGCGGGCGTCGTGAAGTTCGTCGGGGCCGACATGCGGGTCAGCGCCGAGGACGGGGTGTTCCGGGCGACCGGCGCCACCGTGCCGGGCCATGTCGTTCAGGCCCGCGCCCTGGTCGAGGCCCGGCTGCCGCATCCCACGCTGGCCCGCACCCGCGACCGGCTCCTGCGCGAGCTGCACGCGGACGGGGCCCTCGCGACCCCGGCCGGGCTCCTCGCCGTCGACCCGGACGACGGGCGCGTCCTGTACCGCGACGGCGGCGCCCATCCGCGCCGCTTCGCCCTCGGCCCGCACACCAACGCGCGCGGCGCCGGAGGCTTCACCCGGCCGCGCACCAACAGCCCGTCCTTCCGGCAGAACGACGCCACCGCGCGCGCGATCCTCGCGTTCCTGCGGGACCTGTCCTGTCGCGCCGGCGCCGCCTGAGCGGCCTCGCCCCTTCTTCCACTCTTGATCGCTTCGAGGTACCCCTATGTCTCTGACCAGCGACCCACCCGTCGAACGCCATGAAAAAGCGGCGGCGCCGCCCACCGACTACGCCCAGCTCAAGGTCGTCCCCGTCCGCCACCCGTGGCGCTGGGTCGCCATCGCCGCGACCGCCGTCCTGCTCGCCCAGTTCGTCCACGGCCTGGTCACCAACGCGGGCTGGGAGTGGGACGTGTTCGCGGAGTTCTTCACCGCGGACGTCATCCTCAAGGCGGTCTGGACGACGCTCCAGCTCACCTTCTACGGCACGGCGCTCGGCTTCGCGCTCGGCATCGTGCTGGCCTTTATGCGGCTCTCGCGCAGCCGGTTCCTGAAGACGGTGGCGTTCGGCTACATCTGGGCGTTCCGCTCGATCCCGCTGATCGTGCAGTTGCTGTTCTGGTTCAACCTGGCCTACCTCTACAAGGAGCTCCAGTTCGGCATCCCCTTCGGGCCGGGCTTCTTCTCCTTCGACACGATGGGGCTGGTCGGCGCGATGAGCGCCGCCGTCCTCGGGCTCGCCCTGCACCAGGCCGCGTACGCCGCCGAGATCGTGCGCGGCGGCGTCCTCGCCGTCGACGGCGGCCAGTTGGAGGCGGCGGCGGCGCTCGGCATCCCGCGCCTGCGCCAGATCCGCCGGATCGTGCTGCCGCAGGCGATGCGCTCGATCCTGCCCAACGCCGCCAACGAGGTCATCTCCCTCTTCAAGGGCACCTCGATCGTCTCCGTCATGGCGATCGGCGAACTCTTCTACCAGGTGCAGGTCATCTACGGCCGCAACGGCCGCGTGGTGCCGCTCCTCATGGTCGCCACCGCCTGGTACATCCTCCTGACCAGCGCGCTCTCCGTACTCCAGCACTACGTGGAGCGCCACTTCGCGAAAGGCACGACCCGATGAGCGCCCCCGCCCCCGAGGCTCAGGCCCCGGCCCCCATGGTCGACATCAAGGCCGTCCACAAGAGCTTCGGCTCCCTCGAAGTCCTGCGCGGCATCGACCTGGAGGTGCGGGCCGGCGAGGTCACCGTCGTGCTCGGCCCCTCAGGCTCCGGCAAGTCGACGCTCCTGCGCACCATCAACCACCTGGAGAAGGTCGACAGCGGCTGGATCAGCGTCGACGGCGCGCTCGTCGGCTACCGCCGCTCCGGCGACAAGCTGTACGAGCTGCGTGAGCGCGAGGTCCTCAAGCAGCGCACCCACATCGGCTTCGTCTTCCAGAACTTCAACCTCTTCCCGCACCTCACGGTCCTGGAGAACGTCACCGAGGCGCCCGTCGCCGCGCTCAAGCGGCCCCGCGCCCAGGCCGTCGAGTCCGCGCGCACCCTCCTCGGCCGGGTCGGGCTCGCCGACAAGGCGGACGCCTACCCGCGCCAGCTCTCCGGCGGCCAGCAGCAGCGCGTCGCCATCGCCCGCGCCCTCGCCCTGGAGCCGAAGCTGCTCCTGTTCGACGAGCCGACCTCCGCGCTCGACCCGGAGCTGGTCGGCGAGGTCCTCGACGTCATCAAGGACCTGGCGCACCAGGGCACCACGATGATCGTCGTCACGCACGAGATCGGCTTCGCGCGCGAGGTCGCCGACACCGTCGTCTTCATGGACGAGGGCCGCATCGTCGAGCAGGGCGCCCCCGGCGACGTACTGGACGCGCCGCGCGAGGAACGCACCAAGGCGTTCCTGTCCAAGGTCCTCTGAACCCCCGCCCTCCCACCCTTTTCAAAAACCACTGAGGAGTACGAACATGCTTTCCCGCCGCACTCTCGCCGCCTCCGTCGCCGCGCTCGCCGTCGCCCCGCTGCTCGCCGCCTGCGGGGCTGACAGCGATGCCGCCACGACCACGGGCAGCGGCGGCACCAAGAAGGTCGGCAGCATCAACATCGGGCCCGACCAGCACCGCATCCGGGGCAAGAAGGTCGACAAGATCGCGGCCCTCGTGCCGGAGGCGGTCCGCAAGCGCGGCACGCTGCGGCTCGGCGGCAGCGCCGACGCCTCGCCACCGCTCGGCTTCTTCGCCACCGACGACAAGACGCGGATCGGCTCCGAGATCGACATCGCCACCCTCGTCGCGGACACGCTCGGCCTGAAGCTCCAGTCGGAGCAGGTGAGCTGGGAGAACCTCTTCGTCGGGCTCGACAGCGGCAAGTTCGACGCCGTGTTCTCCAACGTGACCGTCACCGAGGAGCGCAAGGAGAAGTACGACTTCGCGACCTACCGGCTCGACAACATCGCCTTCGAGGCGAAGAAGGGCACGGACTGGCGGGTCAAGGGCCCGAAGGACGTGGCCGGCAAGACCATCGCCGTGTCGTCCGGCACCAACCAGGAGAAGATCCTCGTCGACTGGAGCAAGCAGGACGAGAAGGCCGGTCTGAAGCCCGTCACGATCAAGTACTTCCAGAAGGACACGGACTACTACCTGGCGCTCCAGTCGGGCCGTATCGACGCCTACCTCGGCCCGAACCCGTCCGCCGCCTACCACGTGGCCTCCGCCGGGCAGTCGCAGATCATCGGCACCATCTCCGGCGGCGGCGACCTCGTGCAGGGCAAGATCGCGGCGACGACGAAGAAGGGCAGCGGCCTCGTCGACGCCTACGCGGCCGCGCTGGACCACGTGATCGCCGACGGCTCGTACGGGCGCGTCCTGAAGCGGTGGGGCCTGTCGAGCGAGGCCGTCCCGAAGTCCGAGATCAACCCGAAGGGCCTGCCCAAGCCGTGAGCCGCCGCCTCCTCTTACGCCTCCGAAAGGTCAACCAGTCATGACCAGCCAACCGGGCCGGGGCCTGCTGCACCTCGCCGCGGCCGTCGACCTGCCCGGCACCTTCGACGCCGGGCCCCACCTCCAGCTCGCCCGGCTCGCCGAGCACGGCGCCCTGGACTTCGTCACGCTCCACGACGGGTTCACCGGGCCGGGCCCCGACAGCCTCTCCGTGCTGTCCCGGATCGCCCCGCGCACCTCCCGCATCGGTCTCGTCCCGACCGTCACCACCACGCACACCGAGCCCTTCCACGTCCAGGCCGCCGTCGCCACCCTCGACTGGGTGAGCCGCGGCCGGGCCGGCTGGCGGCCCGACGTCTCCACCGGCGACCACGAGGCCCGCCTCTTCGGCCGCCGGGACGCCGCCGCCCCCGCCGACCTGTGGCACGAGGCCGGTGAAGTGGTCGACGTGGCCCGCAAGTTGTGGGACAGCTGGGAGGACGGCGCCGAGATCAGGGACACCACCACCGGCCGCTTCATCGACCGCGACAAACTGCACCACGTCGACTTCGAGGGGCGTACGTTCTCCGTGCGCGGCCCTTCCATCGTGCCGCGCCCGCCGCAGGGCAACCCCGTCGTCGTGATCGACGCGACCCAGCCGTACGCGTACGACGTCGCCGCCCGCCACGCCGACGTCGCCCTGGTCGCCGTCGTCGAACCGGACCGGCTCGCCGCCGTGCGCGAAGGGCTGCGGCGCCGGGCCGCCGAGCACGGGCGCGACCCCGACGCCCTGCGCGTCCTCGCCGCCCTGCGCATCGACCTCGGCGACGGCGAGTACGCGGCCCAGCCGGGGCACGGCGGCGGCCCGCTGCCCACGAGCGAGGGCCCGCTGTACCGGGGCGGGCCCGTCGACCTCGCCGAACTGATCACCGACTGGCACCGCGCGGGCGCCGCCGACGGCTTCCACCTGACGCCGCTCGACCCGCGGCGCGACCTGGAGCGCCTGGTCAACGGGACGGTGCCGCTGCTCCAGCACCGGGCCCTGTTCCGCACCTTCTACCCGGGCAGCACGCTCAGGGAGCACCTGGGGCTGGCCCGGCCCGCCAGCCAGTACGCCGCCCTCGCGGGAGACCCCTCATGACCTCGTCACGCAGCACGCGCGGTGACCGCAAACAGATCCACCTCGCCGCCCACTTCCCCGGCGTCAACAACACGACCGTCTGGGACGATCCGAGGTCGGGGTCGCAGATCGACTTCGCCTCCTTCGAGCACCTCGCCCGCACCGCCGAACGCGGCCTGTTCGACTTCTTCTTCCTCGCCGAGGGGCTGCGGCTGCGCGAGCACAAGGGCCGCATCCACGACCTGGACGTGGTCGGCAGGCCCGAGTCGCTGACCGTCCTCAACGCGCTCGCCGCCGTCACCGAGCGGCTCGGGCTCGCCGCCACGGTCAACGCCACCTTCAACGAACCGTACGAGATCGCCCGCCGGTTCGCCTCCCTGGACCACCTCAGCGGGGGCCGGGCCGCCTGGAACGTGGTGACCTCCTCCGACGCGTTCACCGGCGAGAACTTCCGGCGCGGCGGCTACCTCGACCGCGCGGAGCGGTACACGCGCGCCGCCGAGTTCGTGCAGGTGGCGCGGGAGCTGTGGGACGCGGGCACGGAGCGCCCGTTCCGGCACGTGGGGCGGCACTTCACGGTCGAGGGGGACTTCACCGTCCCGCGCCCGCCGCAGGGCCACCCCGTCGTCATCCAGGCCGGGGACTCGGCCGAGGGCCGCGAGTTCGCCGCGTCCACCGCCGACGTCATCTTCACCCGGCACGGCACCCTGGAGGCCGGGCAGGCGTTCTACGCCGACGTGAAGGCGCGGCTCGCCGCGTACGGGCGCGAACCGGACGACCTCAAGATCATGCCGGGGGTGACGGTCGTGCTCGGCGACACCGCCGCCGAGGCGCAGGAGAAGGCCGCCGAGATCCGGCGCCGCCAGGTCTCCCCGCAGAACGCGATCCTCGCCCTGGAGCAGGTCTGGGGCGTCGACCTGTCCTCGTACGACCCGGACGGTCCGCTGCCCGACATCGACCCGGTCGTGGACTCCGGTCTCTCGCAGGGGCGTACGCACCGCGGTGACGTGCTCGCCCTCGCCGAGAAGTGGCGCGAGCTGTCCCGCGCCAAGGGCCTGTCCATCCGGCAGACGGTGATCGAGGCGAGCAGCAGGCAGTCGTTCATCGGGACGCCGGACGCGGTCGCCGCCGACCTCGACCGGTTCGTCCAGGAGGGCGCGGCCGACGGGTTCATCCTCGTACCGCATCTGACGCCCGGCGGGCTCGACGACTTCGTGGACCAGGTGGTGCCGCGGCTCCAGGAGCGCGGGGTGTTCCGCACGGCGTACGAGGGGACCACCCTGCGCGCGCACCTGGGGCTGCGCCCGGCATCCGGAGCGCTGAATTCCGGCCATCCCGTGGCGGCGGGAAGCGGCGCTGGAACCTGACGGACGCTCAGCCCGTCTCAGGGAAGAGACCGAGCCCCGGCGGCGTACGCGATGTACGGGTGAAGCCGTCGGGGCGTCCTGTCGTGCATGCGGAGATCCCGTGCACGTCCGAAAGGCGCTCTTGAGTCGATCAGTTGAAGCACCGAATACTCCCGGGCAAGCGCTTGTCAGGAGCACGGCAGGTTCGGAATCCGGACGCCCGCCCCTGGCCGCGCCTCACGGGCCCCGACCCCACGCGGGCCCCCGACTTCCCCTCGGGAGGAACGAGCAGTGAGGATCAAGCGCACCACCCCCAGTGGCACGGCAAGACGGACCAGGCTGATCGCCGCGGGCACCGGCTTCCTCGCCGCGGCAGCGTTCGCCGCACCCACCGCGCACGCCGCCGAAGCACCCCAGACCTTCAGCGCCGCCGAACTCACGCAGACCAGCGACGCGGTGCGCAGCGCCGACATCGCCGGTACGGCGTGGGCCGTCGACACCAAGACCAAGCAGGTCGTCGTCACCGTCGACGAGACGGTCTCGCAGGCCGAGATAGCCCGCATCAAGCAGGAGGCGGGTGACACCGCCGGGGCGATAAAGATCAAGCACACGCCCGGCAAGTTCAACAAGCTGATCTCCGGCGGCGACGCCATCTATGCGAGTAGCTGGCGCTGCTCCCTCGGCTTCAACGTCAAGAACAGCTCCGGTGCCGACTACTTCCTCACGGCCGGGCACTGCACCGACGGCGCGGGCACCTGGTGGTCCAACTCCAGCCACACCACCACCCTGGGCACCACCGCAGGATCGAGCTTCCCGGGCAACGACTACGGCCTGGTGCGCTACACCAACACCTCGGTGACCAAGTCCGGCACCGTCGGTAGCGTGGACATCACCAACGCGGCCACGCCGTCCGTGGGTACGACGGTCACCCGGCGCGGCTCCACCACCGGCATCCACAGCGGCCGCGTCACCGCCCTGAACGCGACCGTCAACTACGGCGGCGGCGACGTCGTCTCCGGCCTCATCCAGACCACGGTCTGCGCCGAGCCCGGCGACTCCGGCGGCCCGCTGTACGGCGGCTCCACCGCGTACGGCCTGACCTCCGGCGGCAGCGGCAACTGCTCCTCCGGCGGCACGACCTTCTTCCAGCCGGTCGTCGAGGCGCTCAACGCGTACGGGATGCACGTCTTCTAGCACTCCGGTCCCAGCAGTGCGACAAGCAGTGCGAAGCCCCCGCCGGTCCGGCCCGGCGGGGGCTTCCCCTTTCGCGCTTTACCCCGTCACCCGGCTCTCCCGCCCCGCCCCCTGCCGGGGTTACCGTCGAAGTGATGCGTTGCTGCGTCCACTTCGGACCCTGGGGGGCCGTTGAGATGGTCGAGGAACTGGTGGCGGCGGGGGTGGCCGCGGCGTGTGCCGGAGCGGTGTACGCGATGGCGGCGGCGCGGGTCGTGCGGCAGTACGAGCGCGGGGTGGTGTTCCGGCTCGGCCGGCTCCGGTCGGCGGTGCGCGGACCCGGGTTCACGATGATCGTGCCGTTCGTGGACCGGCTCCACAAGGTCAACATGCAGATCGTGACGATGCCCGTGCCCGCGCAGGACGGCATCACGCGGGACAACGTCACGGTGCGGGTGGACGCCGTCATCTACTTCAAGGTCGTCGACGCGGCCGAGGCCGTCGTGCAGGTGGAGGACTACCGCTTCGCCGTCTCGCAGATGGCGCAGACCTCGCTGCGCTCCATCATCGGCAAGAGCGACCTCGACGACCTGCTCTCCAACCGCGAGAAGCTCAACCAGGGCCTGGAGCTGATGATCGACAGCCCGGCCATCGGGTGGGGCGTGCAGATCGACCGCGTCGAGATCAAGGACGTCTCCCTGCCGGAGACCATGAAGCGGTCGATGGCCCGGCAGGCCGAGGCCGACCGGGAGCGGCGGGCCCGCGTCATCAACGCCGACGCCGAGCTCCAGGCGTCGAAGAAGCTCGCCGAGGCGGCCGGGGTCATGTCGGACCAGCCCGCCGCGCTCCAACTCCGCCTGCTCCAGACCGTGGTGGCCGTCGCCGCCGAGAAGAACTCGACGCTGGTCCTGCCGTTCCCGGTGGAGCTGCTGCGGTTCCTGGAGCGGGCCACGCCGGGGGACGCGGGGCGGGCGGCGGAGGCGGCCGTGCACCAACTGAGCGAGCTGGACGGGAGAACCTGGCCCGCGCAGGCACAGGAGCAGGCGCAGGATCAGAGTCGGACGCAGGAGCGGACGCCGACGCCGGAGCGCGTGGCGGAGCAGGAGGCCCCGTAGGCCCGTCCATACGGGCGACTTTCGGCCAGGACCAGACCTTACCCTCCGCCCCTCCCTCCGAGCGCAGAGTGTTTGCAATGGGGATCGGCGTGAGGGGACAGGGGCGTACAAGGTACGAAAGGCGCACGACCGTTTCCGCACGCGCGTCCTGAAGTCGACCTTGTGTGCTCCGTGTGACGCTCGGGATAGTGGGCGGGTCACCCTCACGGAATCAGGCCCACCCCCACATCGGGCCTGGTCCGAACCCCCCACAGGAGGACGTCAGTTGAAGCACCGACGCATATCCAAGCGGCGCGTCGCCGTGACAGGGGCGGGAATCGCCGCCCTGGTCGCCGCGGGCATCACCTTCCAGACTGCGAACGCCAGTACCTCGTCGCCGGACCCGGCGCCCCGGACCCTCTCCGTCGCGAAGGCCGGAAACCTCGCCTCGTCCCTGACGAAGAGCCTCGGCACGGACACGGCCGGCAGCTACTACGACGCCGAGGCGAAGCACCTCGTCGTCAACGTGCTGAACGAGGACGCCGCGCAGGCCGTCCAGGCCGCGGGCGCCAAGGCCAGAATCGTCGAGCACTCCCTCGCCGCGCTCGACGGCGCCCGCGCGACGCTCACGAGCGACGCGACCATCCCCGGCACCTCGTGGGCCACCGACCCCGCCACCAACAAGGTCGTCGTCACCGCCGACCGTACGGTCAAGGGCGCGGCCTGGGAGAAGCTGAGCAAGGTCGTCGCCGGGCTCGGGGACAAGGCCGAACTCAAGCGCACGCAGGGCGAGTTCACCAAGTTCATCGCCGGTGGCGACGCCATCACGGGCGGTGGCGGCCGCTGCTCCCTCGGCTTCAACGTCGTCAAGGACGGGCAGCCGTACTTCATCACGGCGGGCCACTGCACCGAGTCGATCTCCACCTGGTCCGACTCCAGCGGCCAGGTCATCGGCACCAACGAGCAGTCCAGCTTCCCGGGCAACGACTTCGGCCTGGTGAAGTACACCGCGGACGTGCCGCACCCCAGCGAGGTCGACCTCTACAACGGGTCCGCGCAGCCGATCACCCAGGCCGGCGACGCCACCGTCGGCCAGCGGGTGACCCGCTCCGGCTCCACGACCCAGGTCCACGACGGCACGGTGACCGGCCTTAACGCCACCGTGAACTACGGCAACGGCGACGTCGTCACCGGCCTCATCCAGACCGACGTCTGCGCCGAGCCGGGCGACAGCGGCGGTTCCCTCTTCGCCGGCGACACGGCGCTCGGCCTCACCTCCGGCGGCAGCGGCGACTGCACGTCGGGCGGCGAGACGTTCTTCCAGCCGGTACCGGAAGCACTGGCCGCCACGGGGTCGGAGATCGGCTGACCCCGCACACAGTGACAAAAAGGCTCGCCCCCTGCCAGCGGGGCGAGCCTTCGCTGTTCACGCGGCCAGGGTGCGCGAGCCCGGGAGGGCTACGGTGCCGTGTTCGCGGAGGTGGAGCCGTTGCCCGGGGTCCGGGCGGGCCCGGTCCCGTGGCGCGCGGTGCTCCGGCCTCGTTCCCGCAGGGCCGTGGTGAGGAGCGTCACCACGACGCCGAGCACCGCCCAGCCGGAGAGGACGAGGAGGGGCTTGGTGAGGGCGTTGCCGTGGAAGTAGGCGATCGAGCGGGCCGCCCAGGTGCCCGCGCCCGGCGGCAGCCACGGCCCGATGGCCTGCCAGAACGGGGGCAGCATCGGCAGGGGGAAGGCGCCGCCCGCGCTCGGGTTGCCCGCGATGACGACGAGGAGCACGGCGAGGCCGATGCCGACGATGCCGGTCAGCTCCTCCAGGGCCAGGGTGATCGCGCCGACCGCGAAGGTGACCAGGGCGCCGAGTCCGGCCAGCCCCCAGAAGGAGCCGGGGAGCGCGCCGAGGATCGAGTCGCCGATGATCCACGAGCCGCCGATGCCCCCGATGACCGAGACGACCGCCATGGCGCCGAGCCGGATCAGCGCCCGCTGTGGGCTGCTCGTCCTCGACCCGGCGCTGATCGACATGATCGACGCGCACAGGTAGCCGCCGACGCACCAGCCGACGACGAGGTAGAACGCCGAGAGCCCGTCGAAGTCGCTGGGCGAGGCGGGCGCCACGTCGACCTTCTCCACGCTGCGCCGCTCGGCCCCGTCGACCTTCGTGGCGATCGTCTCCAGGGCGCTGGCCAGCACGGTCCCGCCGCCGGACGCGACGAGCAGGGTGTCCTTGCTGCCACGCGGGTCGAGGACCAGGGCCCCGTCGATCTTCCGGTCCATGATCTGCCGCCGCGCCGTCTTCTCGTCGGCGACCACCCGCGGGTCGAGCGGCGACCCCGGCAGCTTCGCCATCCGCTGCTCGGCCTGGCGCGCGGCCTGCTCCACCGGGGCGACGACCCCGAACGGCACGTCCTTCGGCGTCGGATTGTGCAGCGCCCCCACGTAGGAGGCGATGAAGAGCAACTGGAGGGCGAGCACGCCGATCACCAGCAGGGTGGCGCGCGGGGTCACGGCGGATCTGAACTCATCGGCGAACCTCATGCCCCCACGCTCCGGCGGCGGCCGGTGTCGTGCAGTCGGGGTGGGCCGAACGGGTTCCCGGCCGCCCCCTTCGAACGACGGTCGTACAGGTGATCGTACATTCGTTCGAAAGTTGGTTTATGGTGGTGGTGGGGGAGGTGAGACCCGGTTGGCTCGAGTGTGCTGGAGGCGCGTGCGATGGACTTCACGCATCTGCACACCGTCTCCGGGTTCTCCGTGCGCTACGGCGCCTCCCACCCCGAACGCCTCGCCGAGCGCGCCGCCGAACGGGGCATGACCGCCGTCGCCCTCACCGACCGGGACACCGTCGCCGGAACCGTCCGCTTCGCCAAGGCGTGCGCCAAACACGGGGTGCGCCCGCTGTTCGGCGTCGACCTCGCGGTGGGCGCCCACGAGCCGGAGGCCAGGCGCCCGACGCCCGTACGGGGAGGCGCCTTCGTCGACGAGTCGGCGCCCCGCGCCACCTTCCTCGCCCGCGACGGCGCCCGCGGCTGGGCCGACCTCTGCCGGATGATCACCGCCGCGCACGCGGGGGAGGACCCCAAGGACGTCCGCCTGCCCTGGGACGCCAACCACGGCGACGGCCTCACCGTGCTGCTCGGCCCCGACTCCGACGTCGGCCGCGCCCTCGCCGCCGGACGCCCCGACCGCGCGGCGGCGCTGCTCGCCCCCTGGCGCGAGATCTACGGCGACGCCCTGCGCCTCGAAGCCGTCCACCACGGCAGGACGGGCACGGGCCCCGGCTCCCTGCGCCTTGCCGCCCGCACCGTCGGCTTCGCCGCCGAGCAGGGCATCCGCCCGATCCTCAGCAACGACGTCCGCTACGCCGACCCGGGCGCGGGCCCCGTCGCCGACGTCCTGGACGCCGCCCGCCGCCTCGTCCCCGTCGACCCGGCCAGGGGACTGGACAGCGGCGAACGCTGGCTGAAGGACCCGGCCACCATGCTGGCCGAGGCCGAGCGGATCGTGGAGGCGGCCGGATTCCAGCGCTCCACCGCCCACCGGCTGCTCGAACAGACCGAGCGGACGGCCGCCGCCTGCCGCGTCGACCCCGAGGAGGACCTCGGCATCGGCTCGGTCCGCTTCCCCGAACCGCACCTCGTCGGCGCCGGGCGGCGCACCGCCCAGCGCGTCCTCGCCTCCCGCGCGACCGCCGGCATGGTCCGCCTCGGCCACGCGGGCGACCGCTCGTACTGGGAGCGGCTCCACCGCGAACTGGACATCATCGCCCACCACGACTTCGCCACCTACTTCCTCACCGTCGCCCAGGTCGTCGACGACGTGCGCGCCATGGGGATCAGGGTCGCGGCGCGCGGCTCCGGCGCCGGATCGCTCGTCAACTACCTCCTCGGCATCGCGAACGCCGACCCGATCGAGCACGGCCTGCTCATGGAGCGCTTCCTGTCCAAGCGCCGCTCCGTCCTGCCCGACATCGACATTGACGTGGAGTCCGCGCGCCGCCTCGACGTCTACCGCGCGATCCTCGACCGGTTCGGGCCCGAGCGCGTCGCCACCGTCGCGATGCCGGAGACCTACCGGGTGCGGCACGCCATCCGGGACGTCGGCGCGGCCCTGTCCATGGCCCCCGCCGACATCGACCGCATCGCCAAGGCGTTCCCGCACGTCCGCGCCCGCGACGCCCGCACCGCCATGGCCGAACTGCCCGAACTCCGCGACATCGCCGCCGAGTTCGGCGACCACCCGCGGCTCTGGGAACTGGTCGAGGCGCTCGACGGGCTGCCCCGCGGCGTCGCCATGCACCCGTGCGGCGTCCTGCTCTCCGACGCCTCCCTGCTCGCCCGCACGCCGACCGTGCCGACCAGCGGCGAAGGCTTCCCCATGGCCCAGTTCGACAAGGAGGACGTGGAGGAGCTGGGCCTGCTCAAGCTGGACGTGCTCGGCGTGCGGATGCAGTCCGCGATGGCCCACGCCGTGAGCGAGATCGAACGGACGACCGGCGAGTCCGTCGACCTCGACTCCGTGCCCCGGACCGACCCGGCCACGTACCGGCTGATCCAGTCCACCGAGACGCTCGGCTGCTTCCAGATCGAGTCGCCGGGCCAGCGCGACCTGGTGGGACGCCTCCAGCCCGCCACCTTCCACGACCTCGTCGTGGACATCTCGCTGTTCCGGCCCGGACCCGTCGCCGCCGACATGGTGCGGCCGTTCATCGAGGCGCGCCACGGCCGGGCCCCGGCCCGCTACCCGCACGAGGACCTGGAGGACGCGCTGCGCGAGACGTACGGCGTCGTCGTCTTCCACGAGCAGATCATCCAGATCGTCGACGTCATGACCGGCTGCGGCCGCGACGAGGCCGACCGGGTGCGGCGCGGCCTGTCCGACCCCGAGTCGCAGGAGCTGATCAAGTTCTGGTTCGCCCAGCACGCGACGGTGCGCGGCTACGACGCCGAGACCATCCGGAAGACCTGGGCGATCGTCGAGGCGTTCGGCTCGTACGGCTTCTGCAAGGCGCACGCCGTGGCCTTCGCGGTCCCGACGTACCAGTCGGCGTGGCTGAAAACGCATCATCCCGCCGCGTTCTACGCGGGCCTGCTCACGCACGACCCCGGCATGTACCCGAAGCGGCTGCTGCTCGCGGACGCGCGGCGGCGGGGGGTGCCGGTGCTCCCGCTGGACGTGAACAAGTCGGCGGTCGACCACCAGATCGAACTGGTGTCTGATGCGGACGGCCCCGGGTCAGGCGCTTCCGATAAGTGGGGCATCCGGCTCGCCCTCTCCGACGTCTACGGCATCAGCGAGGCCGAGGCCGAACGCATCGCCGCGGGCCGCCCCTACTCCTCCCTGCTCGACTTCTGGGAACGGGCCCGGCCGAGCCGCCCGCTCGCCACCCGGCTCGCCCAGGTCGGCGCCCTCGACGCGTTCGGCGCCAACCGCCGCGACCTCCAGTTGCACCTGGCCGAACTCCAGCGTTCGGGCCACGGCGCGCGCGGCGAGCAACTCCCGCTGACCGGCGGACGCCGCACCGCCTCCGCCGGACTGCCCGACCTCGGCGACGCGGAGCGGATGAGCGCCGAACTCGGCGTCCTCGGCATGGACGCCTCCCGCCACCTCATGGGCGACTACCGGACGTTCCTGGACGACCTCGGCGTCGTATCGGCTCGCCGGCTGCGCGACGCCGAGCACGGCAGCACCGTCCTGGTCGCCGGGGCGAAGGCGGCCACGCAGACCCCGCCGATCCGCTCCGGGAAGCGGGTCGTCTTCTCCACCCTCGACGACGGCACGGGCCTGGTCGACCTCGCGTTCTTCGACGACGCGCACGCCGCCTGCGCCCACACCGTCTTCCACTCGTGGCTCCTCCTCGTACGGGGCACGGTCCAGCGGCGCGGACCACGCAGCCTGAGCGTGGTCGGCGAAGCGGCCTGGAACATGGCCGAACTGACCGAGGTCTACGGGGCCGAGGGGCTCGACGGCGTGGCGCGGCGGATGGCCGAGCCGCCGCCCGGCGCGGAATCCGGCCGGGAGCAGGGTGAGAGCGGCCGGCGCATCCAGATGGCCAACGGCTTCGTGCTGAACCCCTGGGCCGACCTGAAACCGGCCGGTGACGGCACCATGGGCCCGCGGCGCAAGCTGTGGCACCAGAGCCAGGGGAGCGCGGGATGAGCGCCGCCCAGCACGGACCCGCCGATGTGCTGTGCGTACGGTTCCTGCTGCCGCCCGGCGACGAGACGCCCCTGCCCCGGCTGCTCGGCCTCCTCGCCGGGATCAGCCCGGCCGACACCGCGACCCGGCAACTGACCTTCGACCCGCTCGCCGCCTGACCGCCGGCCGCCTTGGCTCAGGCGGGGCTCATCGCGTCGCCCGGCGGCGTGCCGAGAGGAACAGGGCCGTCGCGCCGAGTGCCAGTGCCGCGGCTCCGCCCACCGCGATGTAGGGGGTCGTGGAGTCGCCGCCGGTCTCCGCGAGGTTCTGGGTGTTGCCCTGGGCGGCGAGTTGCTGGGAGGGGTGGTCGTCCGCCGTCGTCGGGTGAGGGGACTCGTGGGGCTTGTCGGCTGCTTCGGGCGTCGCGGCCGTGTCCTTACCGCCGCTCATGTCCATGCCGCCGTGGTCGATCGTCGACTTGTCGGCGTCCGCCGTGATCTGCTCGTCCGTCGGGGCGGAGGGTGCCGGGGCGGCGGCCTCCGACGGCGCGGTGGCGCCGCCGTACGTCACGTCCGAGCAGGAGTAGAACGCCTCCGGGCTGTCCGAACGCTGCCAGATGCCGTAGATCAGGTGGCGGCCCGTGCGCTCGGGCAGCGTGCCCGAGAAGGTGTAGAAGCCGCCCTCGGCCGCCGGGTCCGTCTTCGTCGCCACCGGGTGCTCCAGGTCCAGGTCCGACCAGGTCAGCGGCTTCGACGCGTCGTAGCCCTGCTTCGTCATGTAGAGGTTGAACGTGCCCCGGTGCGGGGCGGTCACCTTGTACTTGAACGTGTACGAGCCCGCCGTAACCCGCGTCGCGGGCCAGTCGGCGCGGGCCAGGTCCAGGCCCTTGAACTCCTCGGAGTTCGCCGAGCAGAGCTTGCCGTCCGGGATGCGCTCCCGCGACTTGCCGCCGGCCGCGCCGTCCCGGATGCCGTTCCAGTCGTACAGGGCCTGCGTACCGCCCGCCGCGACCGCCGCCTTGCACGCCGCCGACGTGGGGTTCTCGGCGCCCTCCGCGTAGCAGGCGGCGACGCGGCTGACGGGGTCGCCGAGTGTGCCGTGCGCCCCCGCGGGGGTGGCGGAGGCGGTGATCAGGGCGAGGGGGGCGATGCCGGTGGCCGTGAGGGCGGCGAGTGTTCTGGGGGCGGGCATGGGGGCTCCTGGGCGTTTGTGAACGGGGGGTGTGGCAGTGAAGTTAGCCCGGGGAGTTGCTCGGATCCGCCCTTCTGGGGGGTCTGAGTTGATCTTTATGGTGCGCTTAAGGCGCGGCTCAGATTGCTCTCAGGAAGAGCCGCCTCGGCGCCGTAGGGGCGTGCTCTTTTGTCGGCGTGTGCCGCACCGTCGTGGTTGCTCGCGCAGTTCCCCGCGCCCCTGCGGGGCGCCGTGGGGCGGCCTTGTGGTTGCTCGCGCAGTTCCCCGCGCCCCTAGGCGGTCCATGTGTAGCGGCGTTCCGGTCTGCCTGTTCCGCCGTACTTCAGTGTTACCCGGGCCCTTCCCGTGTCCGCGAAGAATTCCAGGTATCTGCGCGCGCTCACCCGGGACAGGGAGCCCGCCTCCTGGGCGCATTCCGTTGCCGAGAGGCCCTCGGGGTGGGCGCGCAGGGTGCGTTCGACCAGGTCCGCCGTGTGTGCGGCCAGGCCCTTGGGCAACTCCCGGGAGCCTGGCGGGCGCGCGCCGAAGATCTGGTCGACGTCCTCCTGGCGGGCCTCGCTCAAGGTGTCCAGGCGGGCCCGTACCGATGCCACGTGCCGCAACTGCTCTTGCAGCGCCGCCTGGTTGAACGGCTTGATCAGATAGTGGAGCGCACCCGCGCGCAGCGCGGCCCGTACGATCTCCGCGTCCCGCGCCGCCGTGATGAACAGGGCGTCCACCGGCGCCCGCGCAGGATCGCGTTCCTCCGCGGCCCGCAGTTCGCGGAGCACGTCGATGCCGTCCATGTCCGGCAGGTACACATCGAGCAGCACCAGATCGGGGCGGACCGCCTCCGCCGCGCGCAGCGCCTCCGCGCCGCTGTGCGCCACCCCGGCCACCTCGAAGCCGGCCAGCGCGGACACGTACCGGCTGTGCAGCTTGGCGACCATGAAGTCGTCGTCCACGACCAGCACCTTCGTCACTGGCGCAGGGTAGGCGCGCGACCACAAGGACCACAACGTTCCTTGCTTGCGGAAGAGAGACAGTCCGTTAACGCGGCGGCAACATGTGGGCCACCTCACAACCCCCCGCACCCCCCGACCCCCGTACTCGACAGGTGGTGGCACCCGTGCGCCTGCGCACACCCCTCGCCCTGCTCGGGGCCGCGGCTCTCGTCCTGGTGGGGCCTCCGCTGCTCACCTCGGGCAGCGGCGCCGACACCGGCACGCAGATCCCCGGCCTGCGCCTCATGGTCCCCAACACGCCCGGCGGCGGCTACGACATCACGGCGCGCACCGCCGCCAAGAACGCCGAGGACGCCGGACTCACCCACAACATCGAGGTGTTCAACCTGCCCGGCGCGGGCGGCACCGTCGGCCTGACCCGCCTCGTCGGAGAGCACGGCAACGGCAAGCTCGCCATGTCCATGGGGCTCGGTGTCGTGGGAGCCGCGCGCTCGAACCACTCCCCGAAGACCCTCGCCGACACGACCCCCGTCGCCCGCCTCACCGAGGAGGCGGACGTCGTCGTGGTCGCCAAGAACTCCCCGTACAAGGACATCGGGCAGCTCGTCGAGGCGTGGAAGGCCGACCCCGGCAAGCTGCCGGTCGGGGGCGGGTCCTCGCCCGGCGGGCCCGACCATCTCGCGCCGATGCTGATGGCGCGGGCCGCCGGAATCCCGCCCAAGAAGGTCAATTACATCCCCTTCGACGGCGGCGGCGAACTCCTCGCCTCCATCCTCGGCAGCAAGGTCGCCTTCGGCGTCTCCGGCGTCGGGGAGTACCTCGACCAGATCAAGAGCGGGGAGCTGCGCCTCCTCGCCGTCACCGGGCCCGAACGCGTCCCCGGCCTCGACGGGCCGACCCTCAAGGAGTCCGGCTACGACGTCGAGTTCACCAACTGGCGCGGCATCGTCGCCCCGCCCGGCCTCTCCGACACCCAGCGCACCAAGCTCACCACCCTCGTCCGCAAGCTGCACGCCTCGGAGGAGTGGAAGCGGTCGCTGGAGAAGAACGGCTGGGACGACGCCTTCCTCGTCGGCGACGACTTCGGGGACTTCCTGACCGCCCAGGACAAGAACGTCGTCTCCGTACTGAAGGAGCTGGGGCTGTGACGACCTCCACCGAGACCCGCCCGCCGCGGGCGCCCGCGCGCTCCTGGCTGCGCGACCACTCCGAACTCGGCGTCTGCGTCCTGCTCCTCGCGCTCGGCGTCCTCGTCCTCACCGACGCGCTCACCATGGACGTGGACCTCACCCAGCGCGGGCCCGTCGGCCCGAGGACCGTCCCCCTCGTCGTCGGCGGCGGGCTGCTGCTCGTCGCCGTGCTGCTCGCCGTCGACGTCCTGCGCGGCGGGCGCGGCGAGGCCGAGGGCGGCGAGGACATCGACCTGTCCGAGCCCGCCGACTGGCGCACGGTGCTCCTGCTCGCCGGGGTGTTCCTCGCCTTCGCCGTCCTCATCGAACCGCTCGGCTTCCCCGTCGCGGGCGCCCTCCTCTTCTGGGGCGCGGCCTACGCCCTCGGCAGCCGCCACCTCCAGCGCGACCCGCTGATCGCCGCCGTCCTCTCCCTGCTCACCTACACCCTCTTCAACAACCTGCTCGGCGTCCCCCTGCCGGGCGGGCCCCTGATGGGAGCGCTGTGACGCCATGAACGCCCTCACCTCCCTCATGGACGGCTTCGGCACCGCCCTCACCCCGGTCAACCTCCTGTGGGCCGCCCTCGGCGTCCTCCTCGGCACCGCCATCGGCGTCCTGCCCGGCATCGGGCCCGCCATGGCCGTCGCCCTGCTCCTGCCGGTCACGTACGGGCTCGAACCCACCGGCGCGTTCATCATGTTCGCGGGCATCTACTACGGCGCGATGTTCGGCGGCTCGACCACCTCGATCCTGCTCAACACCCCTGGAGAGAGCGCCGCAGTCGTCGCCGCCATGGAGGGCAACCCGATGGCGAAGGCCGGGCGCGGCGCGCAGGCCCTCGCCGCGGCGGCCATCGGGCACTTCGCGGGCGGCATGATCGGCACGATCCTGCTCGTCGCGCTCGCCCCCAAGGTCGCCTCGCTCGCCGTCGACATCGGCGCCCCCGACTACTTCGCGATCATGGTCCTGGCGTTCATCGCGGTGACGTCGGTGCTCGGCTCCTCCCGCGTACGCGGCCTCGCATCCCTCCTCATCGGCCTGACCATCGGGCTCGTCGGACTCGACCAGATGACGGGGCAACAGCGGCTCACCTTCGGCTCCTTGCAGCTCGCCGACGGCGTGGACGTCGTCATCGTCGCGGTCGGCCTCTTCGCCATCGGCGAGGCGCTGTGGGTCGCCGCGCACCTGCGCCGCACCAGCGGCGAGGCCATCCCCGTCGGCCGCCCCTGGCTCGGCAAGGCCGACGTGCGGCGCACGTGGAAGTCCTGGCTGCGCGGCCCGCTCATCGGCTTCCCGTTCGGTGCGATCCCCGCCGGCGGCGCCGAGATCCCGACCTTCCTCTCCTACGTGACGGAGAAGCGCCTCTCCCGGCACAAGGACGAATGGGGCAAGGGCGCCATCGAGGGCGTCGCGGGCCCCGAGTCCGCGTCCTCCGCCTCGGCGGCAGGCACCCTCGTCTCCATGCTGACCCTCGGCCTGCCGACGACCGCCGTCGCCGCCGTCATGCTCGCCGCCTTCCAGCAGTACGGCATCCAGCCCGGACCGCTCCTCTTCGAACGCGAACCCGACCTCGTCTGGGGCCTCATCGCGTCCCTCTTCGTCGGCATGGTCCTGCTCCTCGCCCTCAACCTGCCCCTGGCCCCCGTCTGGGCGAAGCTCCTGCGCATCCCGCGCCCCTACCTCTACGCGGGCATCCTCTTCTTCGCGGCGGTCGGCGCGTACGCGGTCGGCGGCGAGCCGCTGGACCTCGTCATCCTGCTGGTCATCGGCCTGATCGGATTCGGCATGCGCCGCTACGGGCTGCCCGTCCTGCCCGCCGTCATCGGCGTCATCCTCGGACCCAACGCCGAACAACAACTGCGCCGCGCGCTCCAGATCAGCGACGGCAGCGTCCACGGGCTCGTCAACACGCCGTTCTCCGTGACCGTGTACGCCGTCGTCCTGCTCATCGTCGCGTGGCCCCTGGCGCGGAAGCTGGTGGCGCGGGGGAGGGGCGGTGACGTAGACAAGGCGGTATGACCAGTACGGAGACCGGCGCGGACCACACGGTCCGCCGTGCGACCGCCGCCGACGTGGCGGCCGTGAAAGCCGTGACCGACGCGGCGTACCACCCCTACATCGCCCGGATCGGCGTCGTGCCGCAGCCGATGGAGGCCGATCACGCCGCGAACATCGCGGCGGGCCTCGTGCATGTGACAGGGAACCCGGAGGTGACCGGCCTCGTCGTCCTCGAGGCGCGCCCCGACCACCTCTTCCTCGACAGCATCGCGGTCCATCCCGCCGCCCACGGGCGAGGGGTGGGCCGCGCCCTGCTCGCCTTCGTCGACGAGCACGCGCGCGGACTCGGACTGCCCGAAGTGCGGCTCTACACCAACGCGTTGATGTGGGAGAACCAGAAGATCTATCCGCGGTACGGGTACGAGGTCGTGGAGCGCCGCGTCGACGGACCCTACGACCGCGTCCACTACCGCAAGCGTCTCACCCGCATCTGAGCGGCCCGCCTACTCGTCCGGCCACCACGTCTTGCGCACGTCCTTGCGTACTTCGGGGCGCTCACGCACCGCTTCCGCCGCCTCTTCCCGCAACCGGCGCGTGACAGTGCCCGCTCCGGTCGGTTTGTGCATGGTCACTCGGCGCATGGTGCCTCCTGTACCTACACGAGTTCCAACATCGTGCCGTTGTAGACCTGTTCCCGGCTGGTTCCTCATCGAAGCGCATTTGTCAGTGGCGGTTGTCAGGATGTGGGGATGACGCACTCCCTGGGACCTGCCGGCTGGGACGCGGCGGCGGCCGGTTTCGACGACGAACCCGACCACGGTCTGCGCGACCCGGAGGTCCGCGACGCCTGGGCCCGGCGGATGGCCGACTGGCTGCCTGACCAGGCAGGAGACCTCCTCGACGCCGGCTGCGGCACCGGCTCCCTCTCGCTCCTCGCGGCCGAGCGCGGACACCGCGTGACGGGCGTCGACTTCGCCGCGAACATGCTGGATCTCGCCCGAAGAAAATTCGCGCCCCACGACGCTCGATTCCTCCTCGGGGACGCCGCGTCACCTCCTGTGCCGACCGGTGCGTACGACGTGGTGCTCGCCCGGCACGTGCTGTGGGCCCTGCCCGACCCGGCGGCGGCCCTGCGGACGTGGGTGTCCCTGCTGCGGCCGCGGGGACGGCTCGTGCTGATCGAGGGCGTGTGGGGCGAGCTGAGCCCCGTGGGCATCCCGGCGGACCGGCTGCTCGCGCTCGTACGGGAGTCGGCGGGCGGCGCCGACGTCCGGTACGAGGAGTTGTCGTCCGACGCGCTGTTGTGGGGCAAGGAGGTGCGGGACGAGCGGTACGCGGTTGTCGCCGTTCGTCACTGAGCGGTGCTCAGCGCAGCAGCGACTCGAAGTCGCCGTCGCGCGCCAGGCGTTCCAGTTCGTCCAGGGCGCGGGTCGCCGCGTCGGCGGCGGGCGGGTCCTGGCCGGCGAGGCCGCTGGCCGCGAACTCGTCCTCGTCCAGGCGGATCACCCGCGAGCCGTCGGCGGAGACCCACAGGTCCAGGTCGAGGTCGACGGAGACGATGTCGCCCGCGGCTCCGTCCCCCGCGTCCTCGCGGACCGCAGGGCGCGTGATGTCGCAGTACCAGCCCTTCAAGGTGCCGTCCCCCGCCCGAACCTCCTTGATCGCGTACCAGCGGTCGCGCCAGTAGTGCTCGGTGAAGACGTCGCCCGGCTCGAAGCGGACGAAGCCGAAGTCGCGGACGCCGTCGCCCGCCCAGTCGGCCCGCACGGTGATGTGCGTGCCGTCGTCGGAGAGGAGCCGCGCCGGGTAACCGATCTTCGTACGGCCCGCCTTGACGAGCCTCACCCGCACCACTTCAGAAGTCACCGCTCTCATGGGGCGCACGCTACGGGCCGCCCGCCCCGGCCGCCTCCCCTTTTCCGGCGGACGGGCGGACCCTGCGCGACAATCGTGCGGTGACCTTGAAGATCCGTATCGACGACAGCGCCGCGCCCTACGAGCAGGTGCGGGCCCAGATCAGCGAGCAGGCCAGGGCGGGCGCGCTCCCCGTCGGGTACAAGCTGCCCACGGTGCGCGGCCTCGCCGAGGAGCTGGGGCTCGCCGCCAACACGGTGGCGAAGGCGTACCGGGCCCTGGAGGCGGACGGGGTGATCGAGACGCGCGGGCGCAACGGCACGTTCGTCGCCGCCGCCGGTGACGCCGCCGCCAAGGAGGCATCGGCCGCCGCGCAGGCGTTCGCCGAACGCGTCCGGCGCCTCGGGCTCTCCGAGGAGGCGGCCCTCGCGGCGGCCCGGGACGCGGTGCGCGCCGCGTACGCGTGATCCGACGGCCGCGCTACAGGTACAGCCCTGCCTCCGCGTCCCCGCCGCGCTGTTCCGGTACCGAGGTCGGCGAGATGCCCCGGCGCAGCGCGTACAGCTCGGCGAGGGTCGCGCCGTCGCGGCCGATGCCTTCCTCGGTGCCGAGCCAGCCGGTCGCCTCGCGGCGGGTCAGCGGGCCGACCTCGATCCGGGCGAGGCAGCGGCCGGGCCGGACCACGGCCGGGTGCAGGCGCTCCAGGTCCTCGTTGGTGGTGACGCCCACCAGGACGTTGCGGCCCTGGCCGAGCAGCCCGTCCGTCAGGTTGAGCAGCCGCGACAGGGCCTGGCCCGCGGTGTGCTTGGCCTCGCCGCGGATCAGCTCGTCGCAGTCCTCAAGGAGCAGCAGCCGCCAGCGGCCCTTCGCGGTGCCGTCGTCCTCCCCGATCGCGATGTCCATGAGGTAGCCGACGTCGGAGAAGAGCCGCTCGGGGTCGAGCACGCAGTCGACCTGGCACCAGTCCCGCCAGGACCGGGCGAGGGTGCGCAGCGCCGACGTCTTGCCCGTCCCCGGCGGGCCGTGCAGGAGCAGGAGGCGGCCCGCGATGTCCTCGGGCCGGGTCTTCATGAGCTGGTCCATGGCCTCGGCGACCGGCTCGGTGTAGTTGCCGCGCACCTCTTCCCACGTACCGGCCGAGATCTGCCGGGTCGTGCGGTACGGGCCGCGCCGGGGCGAGACGTACCAGAACCCCATCGTCACGTTCTCCGGCTGGGGCTCCGGTTCGTCGGCGGCGCCGTCGGTGGCCCGCTTGAGGACGGTCTCGGCGAGTTCGGCGCTGGTCGCGGTGACGGTGACGTCCGCGCCCCGGTTCCAGCGGGAGACGAGCAGCGTCCAGCCGTCGCCGTCGGCGAGCGTGGCGCTGCGGTCGTCGTCGCGGGCGGAGCGCAGCACGCGGGCGTCGGGCGGCAGCAGGGTGGCGCCGGAGCGGACCCGGTCGATGTTGGTGGCTCGGGAGTGGGGCTGCTCGCCCGTGGCGAAGCGGCCCAGGAACAGCGCGTCGACGACGTCGGAGGGCGAGTCGCTGTCGTCGACGCCCAGCCGGACGGGCAGCGCGTCGAAAGGGTTCGCGGACATGCCCGCCATGATCCGTCACGAACGGCCGGTCCGCACGGAGATTTCCGGTGTGCGGCTTCGGTCCGGCTCACTACCCTCGGAGTCGATGGGACGTCGTGGGTGGGGTCCGGGGGCGTGGCGGTGGCGGCTCACCGCTCTGCTCGGCGTGGCGGTGGCGGCGCTGGCCGTCATCCTCGCTGTGCCCGGCACCCTCGCCGACCCCGGCGGCAAGGGGCACCGGACGCCGTCCGCGCCGCCACTGCCGGGGCGCCCCGGGGTCGGCTGGGGCCTCACCCACACCGAGCACTCGGCGGACGAGGGCGCACCCGCCGCCCGTGAGCGTGCCGAGAAGCTGCTCGGGTCCCGGCCGATGCCGCAGAACGAGGCGATCATGGGCTGGGGAGCGGGCAACCCCGAACCGGCGCCGGGCCGGTACGACTTCGCCGCGATGGACAGCCGCATGGAGCTGATCCGCAGGTCCGGCGGGACGCCGGTGATCACGCTGTGCTGCGCGCCCGACTGGATGAAGGGCGGGAGGCCGGGCGCGCGGAACACCGACTGGAGCCAGGAGAACCTGGAGAAGGCGCCCCTCCCCGCGCACTACCAGGACTTCGCGGACCTCGCGGCGGCGGTCGCCGGGCACTACCCCTCCGTACGCCACTTCCTCGTGTGGAACGAGTTCAAGGGGTTCTGGGACGAGCGGCGCGGACGCTGGGACTACGAGGGCTACACGAGGCTCTACAACCTGGTGTATCGGGCGCTGAAGAAAGTCGACAAGGACATTCAGGTCGGCGGCCCGTACCTGGGCATGGACAGCGTCGGCCCCGGACACGGGAACGGCGGGTCACCGGACGCGGCCGAGGGCGCGTGGGGGCGCCTCGACCAGCGGGTCGTCGACGCGTTCGACTACTGGAACGAGCACAAGGCGGGCGCCGACTTCGTCGTCGTCGACGGCACCAGCTACCCGCGCGGCGACGTACCCCTGCCCGACGCGTTCGCGGCCACCGACAAGTTCACCGACGTCAGCGCGTGGCTCAGGAGACGGACCGGCGGACTGCCGCTGTGGTGGGCCGAGTACTACGTGGAGCCCGCCGACGCCCGGGGCGCCCGCACGCGCTGGGGCGAACAGCACCGCGTCGCCGTCCAGGCCGCGGGGCTGATGGCGCTCGCGAAGGGCGGCGTCACCTCCGGCTTCTACTGGAACCCCGAGACGCGGACGGGGAGTTCGTGCGCGGGATGCCTGTGGCGGCCCACCGGCCGCGCCTCCGGCGGCGGCGCGCTCCCCATGTACGGGCTCGTGTCGCGGTTCCACGAGGAGTTCGGGCCGGGCACGAGGTTCCGCCGCGTGACCGTCGCCGGGGCCGACGCGTCGCACGTGCGCGTCCTCGCCGACGACCGGGCGGTCCTGGTGGTCAACACCCTGGACCGGCCGGTCGGCGCCGAGGTCGACGGGCGGCGGTTGGCGATGCGGGGGTACGAGGTGACGTGGCTGCGCCGGTGAGGCGCCGTCATGAGGGGCCCAGCGTGACGAAGCGCCGGACCAGCGCCACGGCGACCACCGCGAGCAGCGCCCACGCCCACCGGGACGTACGGTTCAGCCATCGCGGGCGCCGCATGCCCGGCGGGCGCGCCACCCGGACCACCTCGCGCACCGCGAGCAGCACGGTCAGTGCGACCGCCGCGAGGGCGCCGAGGACCGTCCACGGCGTCCAGGTGATGTGCGGCCCGGCCGGACCGGCGTCGGCGCGCTCGACCGGGCCGGACGGCCGCGCCCGTGACCGGTACAGGGTCACGTCCTCGTTGACGTACACCTTCTCCAACTCCTGCCGTGCGTCGAGGCGGCGCAGGAGCCGGCCGGCCCAGGACCGGGGGTAACCGGCGTCGAGCCGCAGGAACGCGACCTGGCTCTCGTTGACCATCAGGTACGCGGGCGGGCCCGCCCCCGTCACCGCCTTGACCAGCCCGTCGACCAGGACCGGGTCGGCCGGCGCGCGCACCGGCACGTAGTGGACCCGTTCCATGTCGCGGGCGCCCCACGGCAGCGACGGCGTCACGTCGGCGGCCGGGTCGCGGCTCAGCCACAGCAGCCGGACGGCCGGATCGTCGTGGGCGTAGACGTACTCCATCGCCGCGGCCTCGCCGGGCCTGACCCGTTCGAACGGCTCGTTGCCCCAGCGGGCCACCAGGAAGCCGCCCATGAGCAGCAGCCCGGCGAGGAGCGCGGCCAGCGGGGCGACGCTGACCCGGTCCCGGTCGCGTTCCCGCGCGGTCAGCCCGGCGCGGGGGAACAGGGCGAGACCGGCGAGGAGCGCGGCGCCGGGGAGGGCGAACAGGAAGACGCGGAGCGCCATCTCACCCCCGTACGACTGGAGGCCGAGACCGAGGAAGGGGACGAAGGCGAGGACGGGCAGGGAGCGTTCGCGGTACCGCCACGCGCGGCGGCGCCACCAGCCGCACAGGGCGCCGGTGAGGACGCCGCCCGCGAGGAGCACGCGCGCGTAGAGGACGAGGGCGTGCTGGGGGTCGCTGCCCCGGAGGCGGCCGGAGACCGACGAGGAGACGTTCCCGCCGATGCCGCCGACGCCGCCGAGAAGGTCGCCGAGATGCCCCGCCCAGTACGGTTCCGCGGCGAAGCCGAGCCAGCCGACGGCCATGACCCCGCACAGCAGCGGCAGACCCGGCAGTACGCAGCGGCCCGCCAGGACGAGGGCGGTCAGGACGCCCAGCATCATGAACGGGGTGAGCTGGTGCGCGGGGACGGTCGCCGCGAACACGGCGAGGAGCAGGACGAGGAGCGCGGCGCGCAGACGGGGGTCGGCCGGTTCGGCCTCGGTCTCGCCGGGCCGCCACGTGGCGCCCAGCGCGTGCGGCGGCCGGAACCAGCCGAGCAGGACCGCCACGAACACCAGGTACAGCAGGTACGTGAAGCCTTGCGGCGAGAAGTAGTCCTGGCCCACCCAGCCGCTCAGGACGAAGATCCACAGGCCGGTCCATCTGGCCCGCCAGTGCGCGCGCACCGAGCGCAGCAGCAGGGACATCGGCGCCAGGCACAGCAGGTGGAGGGCCAGTGGCCACCAGCGCAGGAGCGGTTCCGGATCGTCCACGCCGCAGGCCCGGGCGAGGAACGCGGCGGCGGCGAAGAACCCGGGCCAGCTCCAGCGGGCGTCCAGAGCGGGGGCGGTGGTGCCGGTGCGGTCGATGTGGTCCAGGAAGCCCCAGTGCCGCCAGGCTGTGGCGAACCGGGGCTCCGCCTCGACCACGGCGGGCAGCGCGTGCAGGGAGACGACGGTGGCGAGCAGGGTGAGCCACAGCAAGGGCTTGTGCGGGGATTCGAGCCAGAGCAGCGACGTGAAGACGAGGACGAGCAGCGCGGCGCCCGCCAGGGTGGCCGGGGGCAGGACGGAGACGAGCCCGAGCCCGCCCATCGCGTCGAGGTCCGCGTCGTCCATGCCGAGGACCGGGCCCCAGTACAGGGCGAGCGCGGCGAGGAGCAGCAGCGCGACGGCCGCCACGGTGGGGCGCGGAGCCGGTCGCGGCGGCTCCGCGTCCGGGACACCGGCCGCGTCGTAGAGCGGGTCCGGGGCGGCCTCGACGGTCGTGTACCGGCTCAGGTGGAGGCGGACCGCGAGCCGCAGCGCGGCCGAGCCGACGGCGTCGCGCAGCGCTTCCGCGACGGTCCGCGGGCGGGCGCGCAGCGTCGGCGCGTCGAGATCGGCGAGGTCGCCGTCGGGAGGCGCGTCCGCGACCGGCGCCGGGGGCGGCGCGGTGCGCACGACGCGCCACAGCCTCGGCGCCGCGACCGCCAGGACCACGGCGAGCGCGCAGACCTCGGCGACGCCCGCACCGGTCAGCCCCATCGGGGGCAGGAACAGCAGCGTCAGGCCGAGGACCAGGGCGCAGAGCAGCCCTTGCAGCCAGGCGAGCCCGGACGTCCTGCTCTGCGCCCGCAGCACCGCGAAGTAGATCTCCATGACGACGCGCAGGGCCGCGCCGACGGCGAGCAGGCGCAGCAGCGGGGTGGCCGCCTCCGCGTAGTCCCGCCCGAACACCCGCAGCACGTACGGCGCGAGGAGCAGCAGCGCGCCGCAGACCGGGAGCATGATGCGGGCCATGCGGCGCAGCGCGGCCCGGGTGTGCGCGGCGAGCCGCGCGGGGTCGTGCGAGCCCTCGACGGTCAGGGACGCGCCCATGTTGACGGCGAGCAGGTTGACCGTGGCGCCGACCGTGGCCGCGACGTAGAAGTAGGCGTTGTCGGCGGAGGAGACCCGCGAGGCGATGATCACCGGTACGAGGAAGACCACGGCCAGCGAGAACAGCGAGCCGGTGGAGTCGCCCGCCAGGAAGCGGCCCACCTCGCGCGCCGTCGGAGGCGCCCCCGCCCCGTCGCCGGTGGCCGCCACGTGCCGGGGCACGAGCCGTCGCAGGACCAGCCAGCCGAGCGGCAGCAGCGAGAAGGCGATGGCCGCCACCCATGACACGTAGACGCCCGTGGCGGGCAGAGCGACGGCGAACGCGACGAGCAGCGCCAGCTTCACCGCCGAGAACACGGCGTTGCCGACCGGCACCCACAGCGCGCTGCGCAACCCGGTGAGCACACCGTCCTGCAAGGTGAGCAGCGACCAGGCGACGACGGCGGCGACGAACCCGAGGCCGGGCAGCGGCCCGTGCAGGAAGCGGTACGAGGGCCCCCAGGCGTCCAGCGTCAGCAGGAAGACGACGGCCGCGAACGCCACGCCGCTCGCGCTCCACGCGTACGTACGCAGGACGAAGCGGCCGGTGGCGCGGCCCGCGACGGGCAGGAAGCGGGCCAGGGCGCCGGTCAGGGACACGGCGGTGAGCCCGGCGAGGAGCTTCATCGCGGCGATCGCGGCGGAGCCCCGGCCGACCGCGTCCGCCGTGTAGTAGTGCGCGGCGGCCAGCCAGAAGCCGACCCCGAGGACGCCGGAGACGACGGTGTTCAGCATCAGCGCGTAGGCGTTGCGGAACAGGCGGTCGTCCGGCGGCCCCGGACCGGGCGGGGTGGCGTGGGCGCCGCCGGTGGCCGTCACCGTGTCAGCCACGGGCCCGTACGGCTCTCCGGGCGCCACGGAGCACGGCGTACGCCTTGGTCAGCGCCCGGTCCCCGGCGAAGTGCGCACCGACCGCGCGGCCCTCGACCAGACGCTCGAACACCTCGGGCCCGGTGGACCGGCGCACGGTGAGACGCCGCAGGGCGTACGGGCCCTGACGGCGCCGGGCGAGACCGTTGCCGACGGCGAGGGCCTGCGCGAAGCCGGCGGCGCGGACGGCCTGCCGCACGCGCCGGTCGGAGTGCCCGTAGGGGTAGGCGAAGGAGACGGGCGGCGCGCCCAGCTCGTCCCCGATGACGTCCAGACAGCGCGCCAGCTCCAACCGGAGTTCTCCGGACGTGAGTTGATCGAGCGGCGGATGCGTGTGGCTGTGGCCGCCGATCTCCACGCCGTGCGCGGCCAGCTCCCGCACCTGCCCCCAGTCGAGCATGGTGTCGAGTCCGCCCCCGGTGTCGTACGGGCCGCGCAGCCAGCCCGTCGCCACGAACAGGGTGGCCGTGAATCCGTGGGCGGCGAGCACGGGCAGCGCGTGCCGGTGCACCCCCTCGTACCCGTCGTCGAAGGTGAGGAGAACGGGCCGCGCGGGGAGTCTTCCGCCGCGCCCGCGCCAGAGCGCGGCCAGCTCCGCGACGGTCAGCGGGGTGCGCCGGTGCGCGGCGAGGATCTCCATCTGCGTGGCGAACTGCCCCGGTGTGACCGACAACCGCCGGACCGCGCGGCCCGGCTCGTCCGTGACCGCGTGGTACATCAGCACCGGGACCGCCGCACGGTCTCCGTCCCGCGCGGGCGCCCTCATGGCGCCGCCCTCTCCCGTACGTAACCGGCCGTCGCCAGGGCCACCCCGGTCACGACGGCCCCGGCGCGGGCCGCGCCGTCCGGGCGGCCCCGCAGGACGTCCCGGGCCGCTCGCGCGAGCGCGGCCGGGAGCGTGCGCGTGACGTACGCGCGTTCGGAGCTGAGACCGCTGCCCGTGCCGACCCTCCGCGTGATCCGGGCCTTCGAGAGCCCTTCCGCGTAGGCGCGGGCGCGGAAGTAGGCGAACCGTTCGCGTTCGGGCGGGACGTGGTGGTGGATCACGGCCCGGTCCTCGATCAGCAGGACGGCGTCCGGTCGCGCGCGGGCGAGGCGGATGCAGAGTTCCGTCTCCTCGCCGCCGAGCGGGCGCGGGCCGCCGCCCCGGCCGATGCCGGTGGCGAAGCCGCCCGCCGCCGCCAGGGCGGTGCGCCGGTACGAGGCGTTGCCGCCCAGCACGTTGCGGACCCGCGCCGTGCCGTGCGGCAGCCCCCGGTAGGTGCAGCCCACGACCCAGTCGAACTCCTCCGGGAACCAGCCGGGCCGGCGCCCCGACGCCCAGACCGGCTCCGTGCGCCCGCCGACCGCCAGCACGCGCGGGTCGGCGTAGGCGGCGGCGAGATGGTGCAGCCAGTCGGGCTCCGCCACCGCGTCGTCGTCGAGGAACGCGACGATCTCCCCGGACGAGGCGGCGACGCCGGTGTTCCGCCCGGCGGACAGGCCGCGCGGCCCGGCGTTCGCGAGGACGCGGAGCCCGGTCGTCCCCTCGTACGCCCTGCTCAGCCGGTCGAGCAGCGCCGGACAGTGGTCGACGACGAGGAGGATCTCCAGCGCCGGATAGGACTGCGCCCGTACGGAGGCGACCGCCGCGAGGATGCCGGGCCAGCGGTCCTCGGTGTACGCGCAGACGACGACGGACGCCGTGGGCCGCCGCGATCCGTTCTGACAGGCGGTCAAGGCAACCGCCCGCGCGCCGCGTCGAGCCGTGCGGCGAACGGCCCGGTGCGGCGCGCACGCCGGTTCGGGCGCTCCCGCAGGATGACGTGCAGGGCCCGCAGCCCGTCCCGGACCGCGCGCAGCTTGCTCGCGCCGTGGATCCGCAGGTGCTCGTGGCTCGGGACCTCCCGCACCCGCAGCCCCGCCGTGACGACCCGGATGTTCATCAGGGTCTCCACCTCGAAGCCGGTGCAGTCGAGGTCGATCACGTCGAGGCAGCGGCGCCAGAACGCGTTGTAGCCGTAGCAGAGATCGGTGTAGCGCGCCCCGAACTTGGCGTTGACGGCCGCGCACAGCGCCCGGTTGCCGAGCCTGCGGACCGTCGTCATGTCGTCGGTCGCGCCGCCCGGAGTGAACCGCGAACCCTTGGCGAAGTCGGCGCCGCCGAGGAGCGCGGCGACGTAGGAGCCGATCTCGCGGCCGTCGGCGGAGCCGTCCGCGTCGACCGTCACGACGATGTCGCCGGAGCACGCCCGGAAGCCGCTGATCAGCGCGTCCCCCTTGCCCTTCCCCCGCTGCGGCACGACGACCACCCCGGGCCGCAGCGCGCGGGCGACCTCGGCGGTGCCGTCGGTGGAGGCGCCGTCCACGAGGACGACCTCATGGATCCAGTCGGGCAGGGTGGCGAAGACGTGCGGGAGGTTCTCCGCCTCGTTCAGGGCGGGCACGACCACGCTGACGCGTGGCGCGGCGTGCCGTACGGGCGTGCGGGCGGGCGCGGGACCGGCCGGGAGCGCCGGGCGCGCGGCGGATCTGCTCACAGGTCCGGTCCCTCTCGTCCGGTGGACGTGCGGAATCGACTGCCGTTCTCTACGGATGCTGCCGCGACCGGAGCGCGTACCGGCCTATGAGGGCGAGGGCGCTCAGCGCCCCCACGACGATCACCCCGCCCTCGACCGACCAGTGCCGGGTGGCGAGCATGCCCGTGGCCACCAGCATGACCACGGTGACCGCGCCGGTGACGGAGAGGACGCCCCGCGCCCACGGGTCGAGGCCGCGCAGCGCGACGGCGAACACGGTGCCGGGCGGGGCCAGCAGACAGCAGAGCGCGAGCGGTCCGCGCAGCGGCGTGCGGACGTCCGCGAGGACGAGGACCAGGCCCGCGCCCCCGGCCACGGTGGCGGCGCCCGCGAGCAGACGGGGCACGTCGCTCGACGGGCGCTTGATCCGAATGGTCTGCATTGGCGACTTTGCCCCCCGAAGCGCCGGATGCCGGACTTCAATGTGGCGCAGGGTCGTAGAGGCGTCAAGTCGCCAGGTGAGGGTATGTCAGTTCCGTGACATGAACCTGTAATTGAACGCTGGGCGAATGTCCGTCGGAGGTACTTCCCGGTAACTGTGGCGCGTGGTACCACAGTTGTCAGCAGAGATCCTGCTAAAGGAGGTTCCATGAGACGTTTCCGACTTGCGGCATACGTGACCTCGTTCCTCTTCGCCGCCACGGCCGCCCTCACCGGCGCGGGCGCGGCCCACGCCTCCGACACGGCGGCGGCCACCGGCTACGTGGCCCTCGGCGACTCGTACTCCTCCGGGGTCGGGTCCGGCAGCTACGACAGCGCCAGCGGCGACTGCAAGCGCTCCACCAAGTCCTATCCGGCGCTGTGGGCCGCCGCCCACGCGCCCTCCAGCTTCAACTTCACCGCGTGTTCGGGCGCCAAGACGGCAGACGTCCTCTCCGGCCAGCTCGGCCCGCTCTCCTCCGGCACCGGCCTCGTCTCGATCAGCGTCGGCGGCAACGACGCCGGGTTCGCCGACGTCATGACGACCTGCGTCCTCAACTCCGAGTCCACCTGCATCAACCGCATCAACCAGGCGCGCGCCTACGTCACCTCGACCCTGCCCGGCGACCTCGACAAGGTGTACTCGGCGATCAGCGCCAAGGCACCCGCCGCCCACGTCGTCGTCCTCGGCTACCCCCGCTTCTACAAGCTCGGCGGCTCCTGCATCGCCGGCCTCTCCGACACCAAGCGGTCGGCCATCAACTCCGCCGCCGACCTGCTCAACAGCACCATCGCCAAGCGCGTCGCCGACCACGGCTTCACCTACGGCGACGTGGCCGCCAAGTTCAGCGGACACGAGATCTGCTCGGGCAGCCCGTGGCTGCACAGCGTCAACTGGACCAACATCGGCGAGTCCTACCACCCGACGGCCGCCGGACAGTCGGGCGGCTACCTGCCCGTGCTGACGTCGGCGGCGTAGGCGTCAGGCAGGCCCTAGTAGCTCGGTGAAGGTGAAGAGGTGGCGGTCCCGCTCGTGCTCGACGACGTGGGCGGGGTCGACGACGGCGTGGGGGGCGTCGACGACGTCGACGGCCTCGGCGGCGGCGTCGACGAGGTGGACGGGGCCGCCGCCTCGCACGTGACCGCGTACGCCACATAGTTGGAGGTCGCCGTACGCGGGGCGCGCACCTCGACGCCGATCCGGTTGCGCAGCGTCCCGCCCGCCTCGTACGCCGTCTGCGTGGTGCCGACCGTACGGCTGCGCGCACCGCCCGCGCCGAAACTCAGGGTCTTCCACCCCGGATCCGACGCGTTCCCGCTCCTGGTGACCCAGCGGTACTCCACCTGAGCCGGGGTGCGCCCCACCGTGATCCTCGCCGCGAACGCGGGCGCCCGGGACGCGGACGGCGGGCACGCCCCCGAGAAGCTGCCCCGGATCGCGCTCACGCTGACCCGGACGGACTGGGCCGGGGCGGAACTGCTCCCGCCGCCGCCCGCACCGCTCGCCCCGCTCGTACCGGGTTCGCCGCTGCCCCCGGAGGCGGCGGAGCCGTCGTTCTTACCGCCGTCGTCCCGGTTGAGCAGCGCGTACGTCAGACCGCCGATGGCGAGGAGCAGGACGACGATCCCGGCCGTCAGGGCGAGCGAGGCACGCCGCGCGGAGCGCCGGCCCCCGTCGTCCGTCACCGTGGTCGTGGCCGTGGTCGACGGATCGCCGGACGGGAGCGGCACCGGCACCGGCAGGGGAGGGGTCGACGAGGGCGGCTGCTGCCGCGTGGTCACCGTCGGCATCCCCGCCATCGGCGACGCCGCTCCCGGATACCCGTACGGGTTCCCGCCCGCGCCGATGACCCGAAGGTCCCGCTCCGCGTCCGCCGCCGCCGTCCGCTCGGCCGGGTCCTTGCGCAGCAGGCCCTCGATGACCGGGGCGAGCGCGCCCGCCCGGCGCGGCGGCGGCAGCTCCTCGTCGACCACCGCGCGCAGCGTGCTCAGCGGTGTGTCCTGCCGGAACGGCGAGTACCCCTCGACCGCCGCGTACAGCAGCACCCCGAGCGACCACAGGTCGGACTCCGGGCCCGGCGCGCGGCCCAACGCCCGCTCCGGCGCCAGGAATTCGGGGGAGCCGATGATCTCGCCGGTCATCGTCAGCGCCGAGGTGCCCTCGACCATGGCGATCCCGAAGTCGGTGAGCACGACCCGGCCGTCGTTCGACAGGAGGACGTTGCCCGGCTTCACGTCGCGGTGCAGGACCCCCACGTCGTGCGCGGCCCGCAACGCGGCCAGGACCTCGGCGCCGATGTGCGCCGCGCGGGCCGGCTCCATCGGACCCTCGGCGTCGAGCTGCTCGGCCAGGGAGACGCCGCGCACCAGCTCCATCACGATCCAGGGCCGGTGGTCCTCGGTCGCCACGTCGTACAGCGTCACCACATTGCGGTGCGAGACCCGGGCCGCGGCCCACGCCTCCCGCTCCAGACGGGCGTACATCCGCTCGACGTCGGTCGTCGGCAGCCCGGCCGGGGCCCGGACCTCCTTGACCGCCACCTCACGGCCGAGGACCTCGTCCCGGGCCCGCCACACCGTGCCCATGCCGCCTTCGCCGAGCGGGTCGACCAGCCGGTACCGCCCCGCGACCACACGCTCACTCAACGGGTGCCCCCATTCGCGGATCTGCGGCAAGACAAGCCTGAACAAAAGTAGCTCAACCGAGCGCGGTTGCGGCCCCCTTGACGACCAATCCACAGCCGAGCGCGAGCACCACGCAGGCCGATCCCAGCGGCACCAGGCGCCGCGCCGCGCGCCGCCCCCGCGCCCCGCTCCCCGCGATCCGCCGCGCCGCGAACGCCCCCGCCCGTACGACGACGAACCCGGCGGCGGTCAGGGTGACGGCGAGCCCCGCCCCGTACGCGAGCACGAGCAGCACCCCGAACCACGCCTGCCCGAGCGCGGCGGCGCCCACCAGGACGACGACGGCGGACGGACTCGGCACGAGCCCCCCGGCGAACCCGAGGAAGAGTGCGCCACGGAGACCAGGACCAGGGGGATCGTGCGGATGGGGATGGGGATGGGGATGCGGGTGCGGGTGGTCGTGTCCGTGCGGGTGGGCCCTGTTCCGCCACGCCTTGCGTACGAGCGTCACCCCCGCGGCCGTGACGAGGACGCCGCTGGCCACCCCGAGCCAGGCCACGACCGAGGGGGCCGCCGCCGAGCCGCCGATCACGAGGGCGCCGAGCGCGACGACGCCGAGGGTGTGCGTGACGGTGACGGAGGCGGCGAGCGGCAGCACGTCACGCAGCCGGGCCCGGCCCCGGGCCGCCGCGGTCGCCGCCATCAGGGTCTTGCCGTGGCCCGGGGCCAGCGCGTGCAGGGCACCCAGCACCAGGGAGGTGGCCAGGGCGAGCGCGGCGAACCCCGGGGTGAGGTCGTGGCGGGCGACGAGCCCGGTCAGCGCGCTGGTCCACCGGTCGGCGCCGCGCGGCAGCACGCCCGACGCCCCGGGCCCGCGCGGTTCCTCTTCGCGCAGGGCGGGCCCGCCCGGGGTGACGCGCAGATCGGCGGTCGTGGCGTCGGGCGGCGACTTGAGGAGGTCTCCGGGGTACCGGGTGAGGACGTGCGAGAGGGACGTACGCGGGACGTCGCTGCGCGCGAGGGTCGTCCGGTCGCCCTGGGCGGTGATCTCGTGCCAGCCGGGCCCTTGCCGCCCGGGCGCGCGGAAGTGGACGGTGGCCGCCCGCTCGCGGGGCAGCGGCGCGGTCGCCCGGCACTCGACGCGCAGGGTCCGCAGCCCGGCCTGCCCGGGCCGGTAGGCGGCGCGGCTGGAGCGCAGGCCGACGGCGACCCGCGCCCCGTCGACCGTGACCGCCGTACCGCGCACGGCCTTCGCGCACCGCTCCCGCGCCCAGCCCCCGAGCCCGGCCCGCTGGACCGCGCCCCGCGCCTGCGTCGCCGGGATCTCGGCGAGATCCTCGACGTGCGTGAGGCGCAGCCGCTCGGGCGCGGTGACGAGACCGTCGTAGGTATTGGTGGTGAAGTTCCCGAGGGGGTGCGCGTGCACCCGGGGCGCCGGGGCCAGGAGGAGGGCGAGGACGAGAAGAAGGCCGGCCCCCGCCCGGCGCAGGAGAGGAGCGCCCCGCGATGCGCCGTGACCGATGGCGTCTCCGGTGGCCGCCCCGCGGACGCGTCCCGGACCGCCCGGCCCGGGGCGCGTCATGACCGGCCCCTCAGCAGCGCCCGCGCCGCTCGCGCCCCGAGCGGGGAGAACTCCGGGTTCAGGCGCAGCGCCCGGGTCAGCCATTGCTCGCGTTCCGCGCCGCGTGCGACGGCTCCCCGGTGGTAGGCGAAGGTGGCGTCGCGGTAGCCGGTGCGGGTGGCGAAGCGGGCGTAGGGCAGGGCCTCGGAGTCGCGGCCGTTGACGTGCAGGGCCCAGGCCAGGGCGTCCGCCGTGTGGAGCGTGTGGCGGCGGGACCACTCGGCGCGGGCCGCCCGCAGTGCGGCGCGGCGGTCGCCGTGGTCGGCGGCGGCCAGGGCCGTGTCGAGGTCGACGTCGACCCCGTTGGCGCGGGCCAGCCGGATCCAGGCCGAGACCAGGCCGTACTGCTCGCGGGCCGCCGCCTTGTCACCCCGCGCCTCGTACAGTTCGCCGAGCGCGACGAGCGGGCCGGGCAGCGGGTAGCGGGCCACGACGTTCCGCAGGTCCCGGACGGCGCCCGCCCTGTCGCCCCGGCCGGCCCGCGCCCGGGCCCGGCACTCCAGCGCGGCCACGTACCCCGGATCGGCGCGGAGCGCCCGCCCGCAGTGGCGCAGGGCGGCCGAGAAGTCGCCTTGTCGATACGCGAGTTGGCCGAGGGAGGTGGCCGTGTAGGACACGTCGCCCGGTGCCGTCGCCCCGGCGAGCGCCTGCTCCAGGGGGCGCCGCGCCCCCGCCACGTCCCCGCGCAGCTCACGCACGTACGAGAAGCGCGTGAAGACGGGCACCCCGGGGCGGCGCGCGTCCGCCTCGTCCGCGGCGCGGGACGCCGCCCCGTAGCGGCCCAGCTCGACGAGCGCGTCGATCCGGGTGGACAGGGCGCGCTCGCTGTACGGGTTCACGGCGAGCGCGCGGCGGGCGTCGCGCAGCGCGCCCGTGAAGTCGTGACGGGCGGCGGCGAGCGCGGCACGGCCGGCGAGCGCGTCGTCGTTGCCGTCGGGCCGCAGCTTCAGGGAGCGGGCCAGGGCCCGGTCCGCCTCCGCGTAGCGCGACGGATCGCCCCGGGTGCGGGCCTGCTCCACATAGGCCGTGCCGAGATCGGCCCAGCCCCCGTCGTCCTTCGGCTGGGCCCGCAGGTGCGCCTGCAAGGCCCGTACGCCCGCGTCGAGCCCGCCGGTGCCGAGCCCCTCGAGCGGCGCGGCGGGCGCGACGGCGGCGGGCGCGGGGCCCTGACCGCCGCCGCTGCCGCCAACGGCGATCGCGCCCCCCGTGAGCGCGAGCGCCAGCGCGCACGCGGCGACAGCGGTACGTCCTGAGAAGCGGGGAGTCATGGAACGTCCTTCTCTCTCGAACTCGAACCGGGAACGGAAGGGGAGGCGCGGCCCGGGGGGGGCTCGCACGGGCCGCGCCGTTCAGGAGGGGTCACGCGGCGTCGCCGCGCCGCCCCCGGGTCCGCCACCACGCGAGGCCGAGCCCGATGAGCAGGGCGCCCGCCGCACCGGCCGCGGCCGACGCGATCAGCACGGTGTCGGTGTCGCCGGACGAACCGGTCGAGGCGCCCGTGTTCGCCGCGCCGCCGTTCAGCGCGCTGCGGGTCTGGTCCTCGCCGTCCGCCTTCTTCGCCGTCGGGCCGCGCGAACCGGCCGTGGGCAGCGCCACGTACGGGAAGGTGGCGCCGAACGCCTGGTCGTTGGCGTTCACCGCGTCGCCCAGGTCGTTCTTGTTGCCGAGCAACTCGCCCGCGACGGCCTGGAGTTCGATGTCGACGACGTCGTCGGTGAGCCGCCGCCCGTTCGGGAACCCGGCGTTGTCCCCGTCGAGGACGCCGAGCCGCTTGGGCGAGTCCGTCGGCTTGACGGACGTGTTCAGGCGCAGCATCTCGGCGGGCCGCACGTTCGGCGGCTGCGTCAGCCCCTTCACACCGGTCAGGAAGACCGACACGAGGTCGTCGCGCGGCTCCGCCGGGGCCTTGAGACCGTAGATCTTCTGCAGGAGCTTCGGCAGCTCCGGCTTGGTGACGTACGGCAGGAAGTCCGCGTCGTTCCACGGGTGCGAGGCGTTGAACCTGTCCTTGTCCTTCCGGGGGACGACGACCTCGTTGACCAGCGGCGAACCGAGCCGCGACACCTGCGTCCAGCCGCCCTTGGCGTTCTTGCGCTGCGTCGTCGACCAGACGCCGATGACCGGCTGCTTCTCCGACTGCCGCAGCTCGGCCGTCGGCACCTGGAGCGCGATCGTGTTCACGTTGTACCCGGCGAGCGTGTCCCGGCCGACCTCGGACAGGTCACCGCCGTACAGCAGGTCGAAGACGCGCAGATCCAGGAAGAACGGGTCGTCGGCCTGCCCCGCGAACGCCGTGCCGCCGCCCTCCACCTTGCGGACCGCCTGGTCGCGCAGCGTCTTGTAGTTCGGCATCGACGCCTTGCCGACGTTCGACGGCGCGACCGGCACGTCGTTCGCGATCTTCGACGTGGAGACGACCTTCTGGTCCTTCAGCTTGAGCAGGTCGATGTCGTAGGTCTGCGTGACGTTGAGGTCCGGGTCGTCGAGGCCGGTGACCGGGCCCGTGTTGTAGAGGAACGTGTTGCCGTTCTTGGTCTGCGTGTCGAACGTCCAGCGGTAGAGCAGATCGCCCTGCCCGTCGCCGTCGCTGTCGATGTGGATGTCGTGCTGGGACTTCTCCGCGAACGGGTAGAAGTTCGGCCCGCCCGCCGGCTCCTCGAACGGCAGCCAGTTCGCGACGAGCGTCGTCGTGTCCGGCTTGTCGGGGCTGACGAACGCGTACACGTCCGTGTTGTCGTGCTGCGGGTCCGCCGAGATCAGCGGAGCCTCCCGGTGGCTGGAGGCGTGCGCCTGTCCCGGCCGGAGCGCGGTCGCACCGGCGGCGGCGAGCCCCCCTGCGGCCAGCGCGCCCGCGACGAGCGCGGCCACCGGGCGAACCCCCCGGCGTCCCCTGGCAGTTGCTGTCATCGCGACCCCTCTCGGGTCTCTCTCGCCGCCCGCACGGCGCGAGCGTCATGACGGCCATTCGGGACGGGGCGCTTCGCGGATTGGTATGGATCGATCGGGGCCGGCATCCAGCCGTCCCCCCCAGGGGCGCGGGGAACTGCGCGCTCAGCCACAGACAAGCCGCGGACGCGTCTGCTCGTGACATGAGCAGACGCGTCTGCGGCTTTCGTCGTGGCT